>NZ_JEZN01000016.1:0-68548 GCF_000581715.1 Acinetobacter sp. 479375
AGTTAAAATCATTTTGCGTCTTTCTTAAAGAACAAGACGCCAATTCTGGCTCATCAATTACTGACAAATTCTCTCAAATAAACTTCGAGTAATTTAAACCAATTAATTAATGATAATATTTCGATCAATCAATTGGTAAAAATCCACACAAGTTGTTCTTCTATTTTCTTAATGATCTTCTTCATGCTTCGTCAGCATCAAGCTAGGTCGGCTATATTACTCTCAATCTCTTAAAAGTCAACAGGCAATTTAGATATTTTTAAAACTCATTTTACTCAACCAAAATATCAATCAAATCCTTCAAGACCCAATCAACACCCTGTTTTTCAACAAGTTTTATCCGCATCACCGCCGATGAGTGCGCATTCTACAGCATTCCATAACCAACGCAAGCCTTATTCTGGTTTTTAATTTTCAAGTGCTTATCTTTTAAACCAAATTACATATAAGCCAATGATTTTAATTGTTTAATTTATTTTAGTTTTTTAAGTAAGCTAAAATCATTTTCGATAGTTCATTCTTAAGTTGCTGTTCTTCAATCAAAAAATCATTATTACTGACGTAGCGCATCATAGTAAATAAAGTGCTATTAATAATCACAAAGGATTTATGTTTTAGGGTTTCAAAGTCCCACTCTCGATAAAAACGATTAAATACATACAAACCAACTTCAAAAAAATGCTGTTCTAAAACCTGAGCGGCTTTTGAATGGTTATAGCCATGCCAATGTTTAAGCACTTCAATAAAAAACCCCTGATCGGCTTTCATCATATCAAAACCAAATTGAACACTCAGTGGAATAATCTCTTCAATCGTGAGCTGTTCTTGCGTCACCACAAGTTGTTTAAGCGCCAGCCCTAATGTTTCACTTTTGCGCAACAGTAATTCCTGAACGATTTGTTCTTTATTTTCAAAATATTGATAAATTGATCCGACACTAATTCCTGAACGCTCTGCAATTTTAGGTGTCGTGAGTTGCAACAGACCATGTTCAGCAATACATAATTGGGCTGCATGTAAAACAGTATCAACCAAATAAATGGCGCGTTGTTGTTGTGGCTGCTTTCTCATGGGATGTTCTTTTCAAGATGCGAATTGAATACGAATAATTATTCGTATTAGAGTTTGATTAAACAATAATCAGGCACCAACTTCAAATGCAAAATACAACCCCCTCAAGATTGTCTTCTTTTGAACGCATGTCCGAGCAGAGCTGGTTGAGTCGTGTTTTATCACGCATCAATAAACGTCCGATTCAACCCAGCTTTGAGGAATACACCGCACTGGGTCAGGCCTTGCAGTCGGGCGATCATGAGATGGATCAGCTCATACTCTGGATAATGAAAAATCCACGTTTACATCGTCAGCTCTTTGAAACAGCCTTGTTTCAGGGCATTGAGCAACTGCCAGAGTCGATCCAAGAACTTGAGCATTTCTTCGCACATGTCACCCAAGCGCCTGTTTGGCTGGAACAAGATAAGATCGATGCTGCATTAGCTTTTACACATAAGCTAGGTATTAATAATGGTTTTATTCTTCGGGACTTATCGCTTATGGCGGGATATTTATATCCTGGATTTAATCAACCTTTGATGCTAACGGGGGCCTTAAAAAAACAGGCAGGAACACGTTTAGCTGAAACGACCAAGTGGTGGGTTGATATTACTGAACCTAATAGTTTACAACGTTTTAATGCAGGTTTTACCTCAACCATTTATGTACGGTTTATTCATGCATTAGTCCGTCATCAGTTAGGTAAATCAGAACGTTGGGATGCCAGTACTTGGGGCTTACCGATTAATCAGTTTGATCTGGCCATGACCAATATTGCTTTTAGTGGCGTGGTATTACTCGGAATTCGTGCGCTGGGAATTTTACCCAATCAACAAGAAGTCGAAAATTTTCTGCATTTTTGGAAATATATTGGTTGGCTGATGGGCGTCGATGAAAAATGGCTGGTGGATCAGGAAAGTCAGGGTTGGCGATTGTTGTATTGGATGCAGTTTGCCCATCCTCAATCTGATGATTCCAGTTTTGCACTTGGACAGAGTTTATCGAAAGAGCCTTTTGAACGGCGTTATCGTTATCTTCGCCCCTTACAACAAAAAATAGCTTATCGACAGCATCTGCAAGTGACTCAGTTTTTTATTGGTCGAAAGCGTATGCAAAAGTTAGGCTTAGAACATGGTTCAGCGGCTTGGTTTGCTTATTATCTGATGATTCGCAATTTGGTGTTATACACAGGGGCTAAATTTGTGCCCAAACTGGATCAAACTTTGCGAGCAAAAGGACGAAATATTCAAAAACTGGGACTCGCTTTATATCAAAGTGAATCGGAACAATTGGCCAGTATGCATCAATAAGACAAGAGGGAGTTTAAACTCCCTCTTGTCTTTTAACGAACGCTTTTAATGTGAAGATGATGGGTCATGTTGATGATCCATCGGCATATCTTTCATATCCATCGGCATAGCATCATTTTTTTCAGACTCAGACTGCATCTGATGCTGCATTTGCATCTGCTTTTGTTTGTGCATTGGCATATAGTCAGGCTCATTATTCATTGCCAAATAAAATACCCACATAAACAAAAAGGCTAAAATAATCGCGATGATCAGGAGTTTCCAACCCCAAATCGATTTTTCGGGTGACAGTTTTTCACGCATGGACATTCTCCATAAAATTGAAACGATGTTTATATCCAGAAAATCAGAATTTCATACTGACACGCGCCCAGTAGTTACGACCAATGTTATTAAACTGTTCATTGGCAGCATAACCGAACAAGGCAGCACCCGATTTATTCAAGTGTTCGCTATAAGCTTTATCGAATAGGTTATCAATCCCGACTGAGAAGTCGAGTGCTTCACTGTACTTGTATGTTGCATTCATGGCTAGCGTCGAAAAGGCTTTGCTTTTCCCCATATCATAGCCCACGATGTTACCGTCGTTTAGGCTAATCCGATTCTGTTCAGCTACTGCACGCCATAACAGACCTAAGCTGTATTTTTCCTGTACATAACGTAGATTCAAACGCCCTTCCAACGGTGCAATTTGGGGCAAAGGTTTATTGTCCGTGGTATTTTCACCCCATGCATACATTGCAGAAAGATCAGCCTGAAGATGCTCATTAAATTGATAACCCACACCTGCTTCTGCACCTGCAATCGTCGCATCAACATTATTTGCCAATGGATACATTTGGCTTGCGTTTGGCGCATTATACCTGACCAGAATAAAATCATTGATCAACCCCGCATACGCTGAAGCCCATGTGTTCCAAGCACCATGTTGCTGCTCAAACCCGATATCCAATTGAGCAGTTTTCTCGGTCTTTAAGTTATTTAAATTATTAACCATTAAATAAGAAGACTGACCCATCATATTGGTTGAACCGTTTCCATGATCCGTCGCGGTGCTATACAGCTCCCAATAATCTGGACTACGTTCAACATAACCTATTCCGGCATAGGTTTTAAAACCATGCTCAGGCAAGGTGCTTTCGATACGAATAAAACCACTTGGATTGGTATCGGTTCGTTCCTGATCATTTTCAGCACTGTCCGCTTTGACATGGTCAAAACGTGCACCAGCAACCAGTTTATTGTTTGGATTTAAACGATAGGTCCATTCGCTAAACGCACCATAAGATTCAAAGCGTAAATCTCCATCTAACGGTGGAATTGGATTTGCATCGCGCATGTACATATTGCCCGCATGCTTATTTTCCTGACGATCAACACCAGAAATCACACTAAAATTATCCCACTCTGTAGTGATCGCTGCTCGTGTATTAAGTGTACGGCGCGTAACTTCCATGGCCATAGGCATCATGGGTGGGGTACGCATTTTATAATTATCCATGATGTGATCGTTGTAGCTATAATCCACTTGAGCTTCAACTTTTTTAATCACATCGGTTAGGTTTTTTTGTTCTGCGTGTAATCCTAAACTTTCACGCTGAAACTGTGTTCCGTCCATCGTACGTCCAGCATATGCCGCTTCGCCATCGCCTTTTCCACCTTTCAGTTCAATCCATGAATCTTGTGTCGGTTTCCAACCTAGAGCTAAATCGGCATTCCAACGTTCCCAATTAGAATGAACTTTGTCACCATTGCCATCGTGATAATCATTGGCTACTGAACGATTGGCGTTAATACGCGCATATTTAGTTTCATCGCCAATCGCCGCTTCCACATTATGATCGAGTCGCCCATAAGATCCCATCAAGACACTGGCCTGTCCACGATAAGGTTGATTGGCCGTTAAATTTTCTGGTTCCCGATCAAAAATCACGGTTGCCGCAGAACCTGTATTGGCATATTGAACCGTTTGTGGCCCTTTGATCACAGTAATTCGATCATAACTTTCTGGATTAATATAGGAAGTGGGCGCATCCATACGCGCTGGACAAGCACCCAGATTTTCTGTGCCATCGGTCAAAATTTTGATGCGCGAACCAAACATGCCGCGAAAGGTGACATCACCATTAGTTCCACCATTTTTAATCGCATTAAAGCCCATAATGCTTTGTAAATAATCGGCACCATCGGTTGCAGGTACAGGCTGGATCGGCTGTTTAGGATCCGCTTGAACAATCAAACCATTTGATAGGCGATTATCCTGAGCCGTCACCACGATGGGTACCATTTTCTTGGTTTGAATATCATCTTCTGCAAACACGCCACTTGAGCTTAGGGCGATCAAAACCGCAGCCGAAAGCGGCTGTAATAAAAATTGAGTTTGAGTCATGTCTGTTTATCTCAAAACATAAATACGGAGTGGCCTAAACTGCGCAAAAACAGCTTAAGCATGATGTAAGCTTTAAAACCTAGAAAGCTAAAGGTATCTAGTTATGCGAAAACAGGCGGGGCTCGGCCCTGAGGTAGTAAAAAAAGTCGCTGAAGCGCGAAGTAAATATGCCGAAACGTTTGTTGATATGCCAATAAGCGAATCTGAATCCGGACTAAAACTTCTTTAACTTCGAGTTCAGGAGGTAACACCAGATTGCCATAGACCGTACAATACTGACATTGATGATTCAGATCATGATGGTCATGACCCTGTACAGGCTTGGATGGTGCAGACATATCATGATGCATATGCTGCATCGCTGAATGCGAGGAATGATCAGAAGAAGATGATGCAGTTAACCTTAACACTTGGGTAATAGTTTCACAGACCGGAGCAATTTGATATTGCTTCGGTAATAGCGGTTGTAAAAATACCGCGACCTGTAAACATACTGCGGTAAAACCCAGCAGCAACCCTGTGCGTAACAGCAAAACGTTCATCTCAACATTTTTTCGTCGGCAAGTATAACAAAGCCCAATCAAAATTGGGCTTTTAGTACAACAGCTTTTGCCAAAATTAGCGTTTTACCGCCACTTTTTCACGTTGACGCACTACTTTTTCAACTTTTTCACGCGCTCGTTGACGTTTTAGTGGCGATAAATAATCCACAAATAACTTGCCATTTAAGTGATCCATTTCATGTTGGATACAAACAGCGAGAAGTTCGTCAGCCTCCAACTCAAATGCTTGACCATCAAGGTTAATTGCCTCTATTTTGACACGTGACGGACGCTCAACTTTATCGTATATTTGAGGCACTGAGAGACAGCCTTCTTCGTACGGCTGAGTTTCTTCGGTGAGTGGGGTAACTTTGGGGTTAATAAATACCATGGGTTGGTCTTTATTTTCAGACAAATCCATGACAATCAGCTGAATATGACGATCTACTTGTGTCGCAGCCAAACCAATACCTGGTGCTTCATACATAGTTTCAAACATATCAGCTGCAAGTTGACGAATTTCATCGGTCACTTCTTCAACTGGCTTAGCAATGGTGCGCAGGCGGGGATCTGGGAAACTTAAAATAGGTAATAAGGCCATATGGTTATCCTCACTTATGCCATTGATCGAAAAACCAATGAAGAAAAAGCTTCATCAAAAAAATGTGTGTATTGTGCTGATTATAACGCAACTACACACATAATTTTTAGGAATTATGATAATGAAAAAGGTTTTGCACGGCATTCGATCATTTAATGCCTTGGGGTTGAAAAAACATTGTATCGCTGTGGCGATTTGCGCTGGACTCGGGATGACGGGACTCAGTGCAATCTATGCAGCAAGTCCAAACGTGAATCCACCTTCACTCAGAGCAAGCGCACCAAATGTTTATGTCGTTAAAAAAGGCGATACATTGTGGGATATTTCAGGAAAATTTCTGGATAAACCTTGGCGCTGGCCTGAAATCTGGGCAAGCAATAAACACGTTAAAAATCCGCACTGGATTTATCCGGGTGATCGCTTATTGTTATGTACGCTAGATGGACGTCCACTGGTAGGCCGTGACGAAGGTGATGGTTGTGAAGGTATTATCCGTCGTTATTCGGGACGAACTACTCTACAGCCTCAAGTTCGTATTGAACAACTCAGTAATACGATTCCTGTGATTCCACTGGACAATATCAAACAATGGTTAGATCGTACCGCCATTGTCGCGAGTGACAGTATCGAAAATACGCCTTATATTTTAGGGACAGCAGATCAGCGTGTACTGGCAGGGAAAGGGCAAAATGTTTACGTACGCGGTCAGGGTCTAACTTCGGGTCAACGCTATGCGGTCTATCGTAAAGGCGAACCTTATGTGCTGACGGATGCAAATGGCAAAAAACACACCGTGGGCTTGGAATTACTACAAGTCGCTTCAGGTATTGTGACTCAAGTCGACCATGATATTGCCACCATGGAATTGACCGATAGCTATAATGCCGAAGTTCGTCGTGGTGATCTGGTCATGTTTGAACAAGAAGCCATGTTACCAACTTTGTTCTATCCAACAGAAGCCAATCAGGTAACTCAAGGTGGACAAATCGTTCGGGTAATGGGTTCAATCGGTTCTGCTGCTAAAAATAGTGTAGTCACCATTGATCGTGGTCGTCTGGATGGTGTGCAATCAGGTCATGTTTTTGCAATTTATCAACAAGGTGAAACGGTTCAAGACCCTAAAACTAAAGAAAGAGTCAAATTGCCAAATCAGAAAGTCGGAACCTTGATGGTATTTAGAACTTTTGACCAACTAAGCTATGCCTATGTGTTAGAAAGTTCCCTACCAATTAAAGTGGGTGCTGAGATTTTGCCTCCCCGTCTTGACGATTAAAAATTCATCTTATGCTAAACAATTTGAATCCTCATCACTACCACACCATTGCGGTGTGGTATCTGGTGCAACATTCTCTTTCTGCATTTCAAAAAATCAAACATCATTTTGGTGATTGTGAACAAGCCATGTTGCCCCAACATTTGGCGCAGTGGTCACAGTTGGGCTTACATGCCAGTCATCTGAAACGTGTTCAAGAATATCAAAGCGATGCTGGACAACAGGTTTTTGCCAGACTGATTAATTTGGTAAAACAGTACACCGATTTTATTGTTACACCCGATGATACGCTATATCCATCGCAACTGCTTCCTTATGAAGATCGCCCACCGATTATTTTTGGGCAGGGTAAAGTTGATGCCTTACTACAACCGCAAATTGCAATTGTGGGAAGTCGAAAACCTAGTCCACATGGTCGACAGGTGGCTTATGATTTTGCTTTTTATTTAAGTGAAAAAGGCTTCTTTGTTAGTAGCGGTCTGGCACATGGGATTGATGAAGCAGCACATCAGGGTGGTTTACAGCATCAGCGTAGTATCGCGGTCATGGGTACTGGTCTGGATACGACTTATCCGACAGCCAATCAAGATTTACGCCAACAAATAGCACAACAAGGCGCAGTCATTAGTGAATTTTTACCGCAAACCTTGCCCTTACAACGTCATTTTCCACGGCGTAACCGAATCGTGAGTGGCTTAAGTCTGGGAGTACTGGTGGTTGAAGCCAAACAGCAAAGCGGCTCATTAATCACTGCCAATGAAGCAGCCAAACAAGGCAAACTCATTTTTGCGATTCCAGGTCATATTTATAGCGAATTTCATCAAGGTTGCCATCAACTGATTCGGGAAGGTGCAATTTTGGTTGATCATCCTGAACAGATCATTGAAGATTTAGCGCTGCCAACACAATGGCACATCAATCAGCAAGTGCAACCTGACTCAACTGAGCAAACTCATCATATCCCAGAGCATTTAATTGACTTATATCAACAACTGGACTGGATCGGACAAAGTATCGATCAACTCGCTCAAAACTTTACTGGATCAACTGCCGAATTAACTGGTCAATTGATGGAACTGGAACTCTTAGGTCTATGTCTCCAGCAAGCAGGTTTATATCAACGTTGCCGACCAAACTATTAACGTTCACAATATCCACTGTTTTTATCCAAGCAGGACATCATCATGCTGACCACCTCCGTTGTAGAAGCAGCACAAAGCTTAAAACAGGGCAATGTGCTTGCCTATCCTACTGAGGCCGTATGGGGATTAGGTTGCGATCCTTTTAATGAACAAGCCTTTCATAAAATTCTCAGCCTAAAACAACGCCCGATTGAAAAAGGGGTTATTTTACTGGCAGGTCATATCGATCAAGTTCGACCTTTACTTCTGAATCTTGATTCAAAACGACAACATCAGGTGATTCAAAGCTGGACCGATCGCAGCGTGACTGAACGTGCGACCACGTGGCTACTTCCGGTCAATGCAGCACAAATTCCCAAGTGGATTACCGGACAGCACAGCCAAGTCGCGGTAAGAGTTACGACACATGCCTTGTGTGTGGCACTGTGTCATGCATTTAATGGTTTTATTGTCTCCACCAGTGCCAATCCCGCGGGATTAGAACCTGCACGTTCTTTGCAGGATGCGAGTCAATATTTCGACTCAAAAGTTGATTATCTCAATGGTGATTTAGGCTTGAGTCAAGAACCAAGTCGCATTATTGACGCTCTGACAGGGCAAGTTATACGCGCTTAGAGCAACCCGAAGTACTGATCGTTAATTTGTCTAAGTCCAGTTTGCTTATTTAGTGCTGAAACATTGATCTTTGAAAATAAAAAAAGCTCAACCACATAGAATGGTTGAGCATAAAAAGGATGCATTTCAATTACATCCAGAGGGTAAACTAAATCTGATTGCAATGACTGATTAGAATTTAAGTCATATTTTGCAATGAATGTATTATGGATGATTCCTTTATCTTATACAAATATATTATTTATCTTATAAAAACCTATAAATAATGAGCATTATTATTCAATTATACTTAATAATTAAAATTATCATTCTATTTTCATTCATTTTTTTAAAATTTTGAATTTATTGTCATATTTCAAATTTATTTAAAAATCATATAGAAACAACAATTAAACGGCTCTTTAAGCAAATTATTTTAAAAGATTTAACTCTGATGAATAGATCTCAGAGTACGTGATCTATTCATCATTAGGGTTCTTGTTTTTAGAAACCTTAAGGAATAAATGATTTACCTAAAGAGGCAGGCAAATTCATTTGCAGCAATTTTTTATCTCGCGAAATGACCACCAACACTAAAATAGTTGCCAAATAAGGTAAGGATGCCAACAGTTCAACAGGTAGGTCTAAACCCAAAGCCTGTGCATGGAACTGTAAAATCGTAACACCGCCAAATAAATATGCACCAATCATCAAGCGTGCTGGCTTCCAGACTGCAAATACCACTAAGGCAATCGCAATCCAGCCACGACCTGCCACCATATTTTCCACCCACAGTGGCGTATAGACGGTCGATAAAAATGCACCGCCAATTCCCGCCATTGCACCGCCAAACAGAACTGCACCGTAACGAATCAATAACACGGGATAACCCATGGCATGTGCCGACTCTGGCGATTCTCCAACAGCTTTAAGCAATAAACCCAGCTTAGTTTTTGCCAAAACCCACCAGATCACAAAAAACGTTAAAATCGACAAATACACGACATAGTTTTGATGGAACAAAATCGGGCCAATAAAAGGAAGCTCGGAGAGCACTGGAATATCTAGCGCTTTTAAGCCTTCCAGACTGTTACTCACAAAATGTTGTCCTACAAATGCTGATAAACCTACACCAAAAATGGTCAGTGCGAGACCACAGGCTGCCTGATTGGCTGCTAGAGATAATGCCAAAATTGCAAAAATTAAGGCGGCTGCCATCCCTGCAATTGCACCTGCGATTAAACCCGCGGCAGGCCCTAATCCCGTGCTTGCACAAAAAGCAAAACCTGCAATTGCGCCAATCAACATCATTCCCTCAACGCCTAGATTGATCACACCTGTACGTTCTACCACTAACTCTCCCATCCCTGCAAAGATCAGTGGTGTACCTGCAGCCAGCGTTCCGGCCAAAATTGGAACTAAATCAATCATGTCTGACTCCTAAGCTGTTTCAGTTGATGCAAGGGAAGCTGTATTTTTTTTCATGGTTTTAGACTTGCCAAAACGATAGCGATTCTCAATAAAAGCATCGGCTGCCAATAAGAAAAACAACAACATGCCCTGAAATAATCCTGTAATTGCGGCAGGGAGTTGTAAATTGAGCTGGGCTGTTTCCCCACCGATATAAAGCAGAGCCATCAAGAAGCCTGACAGTACAATTCCAATCGGATTTAATCGACCTAAGTACGCGACAATGATTGCTGCATAGCCATAGCCTGGAGAAATATTAGGATTAAGCTGTCCGACAGGCCCCGCGACTTCCCCCACTCCTGCAATACCGGCCATAAAACCTGAAATCATCAAGCTAAACCAAATCGCCTGTTTGGCAGAAAAACCAGCGTAACGTGCCGCATCAGGCGCTTGTCCACCCACTTCGAGCTTGTACGCCAGAAAACTACGTTTACTAAACAACCAAAATGCCAAGACTGCAAAAATGGTAACCACGATCAAGGCATTAATCCGTGTGCCCTCAAATAAAATTGGAAATAAGGTTCCATCATCGAACATTACCGATTGTGGAAAATTCATACCTGCTGGATCTTTCCACGGCCCATTAATTAGGTACAGTAAAATGAAGGTCGCGATATAATTCAGCATTAACGTGGTCAGCGTTTCCTGTGCATTAAAGTGGGTTTTTAATAAAGCAGGAATGGCTCCCCACAACGCACCACCGATTGCCCCTGCAATCACCATACATGGCAATACCCAAAATCCTGAAACTCCCTGACAGGCAATGGCAAGTCCCCCCCCAAAGATCGCCCCTATAATCAACTGACCTTCGGCACCGATATTGAAAATACGGGCTTTAAATCCAACAGATAAACCTAATGCAATTAAAATTAAGGGACTGGCTTTAATTATCAATTCACTCCAGCCATACCAACTGGATAATGGCTCGATAAAAAACACCTGAAATGCTTCAAGTGGATTTTTCCCTAGTGCCATAAACAGCAAGCCACCAATAGTGAAAGTCGCGACCAGCGCAATGATAGGTGAAAGCCACTTCATTAATGTCGATGGATGATCACGTGGTTCGAGTAAATGCATATATAATCCCCGTTAAAATGAAATGGTCTAAGCTGTTGCGCTTAAAACACTTGAGTTTTCAGCTTGCCGATTTAATCCTGACATCATCAAACCAATGGCTTCTGCATTGGTTTCGCTGACAGGTTGAGCTTGGCTCAGGCGACCTGCCGCCAGAACAGCAATTCGATCACTGATCTCAAATAATTCTTCCAGTTCTTCAGAAATCACGATGATGGCAACCCCTTGACGGGATAAATCAATCAAAGTTTGCCGGATAAAAGCTGCGGCTCCGACATCGACGCCCCAAGTCGGTTGTGCCACCACCATGACCTTTGGCTGTTGTAAAATTTCACGTCCTACAATGAATTTTTGTAGGTTACCGCCCGATAAGGAACGAGCAGCAGCTTCAGTGCCAGAAGCTTTTACTGCAAATTTTTGAATACAGTCCTGTGCAAACTGACGTGCTTTTTCATAACTGACCAGTCCATAACGAACAAAGCCTTGTCGAAATGCAGTCAACAATGCATTTTGAGTTAAACTCATGGCAGGCACTGCACCACGTCCCAAACGTTCTTCGGGTACAAAGCCAAAACCCAGTGCACGGCGTTGTCCTGCATTTAAATTCCCAATCGCACGACCTTCTAACAGGACACAATCTTTGGCTGTAGTGATTTCACCAGACAAAGCGGTCAAAAGTTCAGCCTGACCGTTTCCAGAAATCCCTGCAATCCCTAAAATCTCACCTGTTTTTACACTGAGCTGAATATTCTCAAGGGATGTTCCAAAAATATCGGGTGCCTGTACATTGAGCTGTTTGATTTCAAATATAGGCAGACTTTCACCTGTATAAACTGGATGTTCGTAAGCAGGAAGATCACGACCTATCATCATTTTGGCCAGACTAGCGGTACTTTCTTGTTTTGGAATGGCCGTACCTGTAACCTTTCCACCACGTAAAATAGTGGCACAGTCACAGAGCGTTTGTATCTCATTGAGTTTATGACTGATATATAAAATTGACACGCCTTCGCTGGCCAGACGACGTAGGGTTTCAAATAAGGTCAACACTGCTTGAGGCGTCAGCACTGAAGTCGGTTCATCTAAAATGAGCAATGACGGGTTTTGTAATAAACAGCGGACAATTTCAACACGTTGCCGTTCCCCAACCGATAAACTATAAACCGTTCTTTTTGGATCAATAGGCAATCCATATTTTTCAGACACCTCAATCACGCGTTTGGATAAGGCGTTTAAATCAAATTTTTCATCCAAGCCCAATGCAATATTTTCCACAACGGTCAGGGTTTCAAATAACGAGAAATGCTGATAGACCATCCCAATACCCAAACGTCGGGCTGCGGCAGGACTTTCAATACTGACCGAGCGACCATTCCAGACAATTTCTCCTTCATCGGCTTTGACTGCCCCATAAATAATCTTCATCAGGGTGCTTTTACCTGCGCCATTTTCTCCAAGCACTGCATGGATTTCACCTGGTGCGACCTGTAAGCTAATTTGATCATTGGCGACTAAGCTACCATAGCGCTTGGTAATATTGATCAGTTCCAGACGATTTTGCTGCATAATAGGCGTTGACTTGTTGCTCGTCGTATTGAAGACAGGATCAACAGAGATTGTATCGGAAGGTAGTGCCATCATGTCATCTCTTTGGTTCAGGTGATTGAAATGAAGCAAGGGACATGCCATGCTAAAATCACATTGCTTTGGTAGATATAGATCATTTAAAAAATAAAATAATGATCAGCTTCAGGCTTGTATCAAGACCAGAACCCCTGATGGGCTTGTGCTGCTTCTTCACTTAAACACGGTCCAATCACTTGTATAGCTCGTTGTCCACTGGCAAAGACCTGTCGGCAAGGTAAAGATAAAGTTGGGTTTTCTGGATGATTACCCGTGATTTCGAGTAATTGCCCCTCACTCATGCCATAAACCACGCGACCAATGCCCGTCCAATAAATAGCACCTGAACACATCGCACAGGGTTCTGCATTGGTATATAACGTGCAACCTCGAAGCTGTTCTAAGGGTAACAGTCGCGCAGCCTGTCCTGCGGCTACAGTTTCTGCATGGCGAGTCGGATCACCTGTGGGTGGTAATGAGTTATTGCCTGCCTGTGTCACGATTTCCCCTTGTGCATTCACGACAATTGCAGCAAAGGGATGTAAGCCTTGTTGTTTGGTTTGTTCTGCCAGTTCAAAGGTTTTTCTTAAAAAAAACAGGTCTTGAGCTGTGGCCTGATCATGTGTTGTCATTTCGCTGTCCCTTGGGATTCAATGGCGTTTGAGCATGAGCATGGAGCGTAAACAAGCTAAGGTCTTGTTGCTTACGCTCAACCTGCATCCTCAATACATTTTAGAAGTGGTAGTCCACACGAACCATTGGAGTACTGGCTGTTGCGCCTTTTCCGGCAAAACCATCGGTATCATTGCCGAATTTATTTTTCCAGTACTCATAACCTGCACCAGCACGCAACTTACTGCCTTTAAGACCTATCACTGAACTTAGGTCATACATCACCCGTGCATCGATATGGGTTTCAGCTTTGGTATCGCCACCCGATTCATTTTTTCCTTTAGAGTCAATCCAGAGTGCATAACCTTCAAAAGATAACGGTGTTTTTGCAATTGGAATGCCCCAAGTGAATTGAGCTGCTGCATGTGTATCGTAAGTATAGCGACCAGAAGAATAGCCAAAACGTGGTGTATCTGAGGAAGGATCATTACTTTCAAATAATGCCAAGATGCTAAAATCTAGAAAGCCAGGCACATCAAATTGAATCGTTGGTCCAACCACCCACATCCGCTTTTTAGAACTATAGCTATCATTCTTGGTATTCCAGTCCAAACCTGCTGTTAAACCCGCGCCACGAATGTAGCCTGGTACAGATAAGTTGGTTTTGGTGATTGCACCTAAATCCAGATAGCGACGGATGACTACATAAGCTTCCTGAGTGCCTTTATTGTTGGATTGCGTGCTATTTGGCTCATCATTAGACTGAAGTAAATCGACATTAAAGAAATTTGAACCATATTTATCGCTACTGGCATGGGTCAGGTTAAAAATCTGTTTGGTAATATCAGTACGGCTGCCATCTGCATCATTTTTATACGGTTCAGCAAATTGAGTGCCGTAGCGCCAACCAATCGAAGTATCACTCCATGTTGCGGCCTGTGCAGATTGCATGGCACCTACTCCCCCTAGAATAGTCGCCATAGCAGTCATTAACGTTTTAAGTGCATTACCTTGTTGTAATACTTTCATTACACATTTCCCCTTATCACCTTGTTAAGATCAAAGCGCACAATATTCTTTTCAAGATACTGATTGATTGCTTTGTTAAAATCACGTTTGCCCCAATGCAAAACGATCTGACTCAGAGATAAAGGCAAATTTCCTACCAAAGATTGGCATATTAAAAATGTACAATGTTGCTTATGTTAAAATAGATATAAACCCGCCATTCAGTCTTTTTTTTAATCGAATTTCATGAAAATACAGAGCATTAAAAGCACAGGGCAATAGCTGTACGATTTCCCTGTGCTTGAACGTAAGTGATTGAGAGAAAGAAACTGCAAAGAATTAATTAATTGACCACATGACTATCGTTTCTCAGCACCGAAATCACCAAATCACGGAACCAGCGAAATTCAGGAGAGCGGTGCTGGCGTTCATGCCAAAGTAGATAATAAGAAATTTTAGGAAACTGAATCGGTGCTGTCGAAATCGTCAACGGTAATAATGCACTATAATGGCGAGAAAATGAGCGCGGTGCAGAGAAAATCGCGTCAAGTTGTAGCAACATGTACGGAATCATCCCAAAATACGGAATAAATGCCACAATATTACGTTTCAGTCGTTCTTTAGATAAATGTAAATCGATGACACCACGCTGGCCAACCGTATAGGGTGTGGGTGCAATATGATCAGCATTTAAATAATCATCCATGGATAAAGGTTTGTTGGCGAGTGGGTGTGACTTACGCATCAGGCAAACGACTTCATCTTCAAACAGTGGCGCAAGCCGTAAATATTCTGGAGGTTGCGGCCAATTGCCAATCACCGCATCATACATGCCACTTTCGAGTGCATGGGCATAATCCACATTGTGTCCCATCGAATGCATAATCACCGTACAATGCGGAGCTTCCACATGAATCCTACGCAGAATTTCACCAATCGCGATCGGATTTAAATAATCGGATGCCGCCAGATTAAAGACTTGGCGCGATTGCGCAGGATCAAAATTGACTTGCTGAGTCGCGATCAGTTCGAGTTGGCTGAGTACCTGACTCACAGGCTCAAGTAGAGATAATCCGCGCTCAGTTGGAGTCATGCCATTTCGACTACGCACCAAAAGTTGATCACCCGTAATTTCCCTGAGTTTTTTTAAAGCAGTACTAATGGCAGGTTGTGATTGATTCAGTCGTTTGGCTGCATTAGATACACTTTTTTCAGTCAAGAGCACATATAACACTTGCAATAAATGTGCATCCAACGCTTCCCATTTGTTTGTAGGATGAATCACCAAGCTGTCCTTATTTTACTAAAACGAAGTTTATAGGCAAAATTTATACCATCTCTGGCATACAATAGAACAGCACTATTCACAATGATGAAAATAAAAACAGTTTTTTTATGAATTATTTCAATTGACAGCCAATAAACCCGCCATAGGAATAAAGTGGCTTTGATGACGAATACGATTGATCCAGCGACGAATATGCAAAAATGGCACTAAGCTCAGTCCTGCATCCCATGCCAGCGCGACTTGTGGAAAGATCATCAAGTCGGCAATCGTGGGGTGTGAGCCCAATAAATAGCCCTGCCCAATAACGGTTTGCTCACATAAGTGATCATCTAATTCGCGTAATTGTTGCGTTGCCTGTTGGATTAGCTGTTCCTCATTAGATAAAAATTGATCGACCGACAAATTCGCCTGACGTAAGATTCCTAAACTGAGTTTAAGTGCTCCATTAAAATCAGACCAACCCTGTATTTGTGGTGATAAATTTTCAGGCATCCATTGCGATTGAGTTTGTGTTATTTCAAGCAGTTGTTTAAAAATAGGCATCAACCCAGAACGGTTTGACGTGGAATCGAACAAAACAGGACATTCAAATTTTTGATCGAGTTGCTCGACATCTGCATAGATGGATTGATAAGGAAGCTGTAAAAACTCAAGTAGCAAACGAATGCTGTAACAATCCGTAGATAATGGATCATCTGCGAGTTGAAAAGCCGCTTGTGATTGATTTAAGTTCATGCCACATGCTCCCTGTGGGTGTTTTGATGTACACCATAACTCCAGTTTTTCGCGATCAACCATTTACGATAGGCGGTCGCCAGTGCATCGGCTTTAGTTGGAATTTCCAATTTTTCAAGTGGAAGTTTCAAAGGCAGATGATTTTCCAGAATCGGTTTATCCTGTGTAAAAATTTTCTGCTGAAATAACACCATATCGGTCATGCTACTGGTCTGATCATCCAGAATCATGAGTAAATGCGCTCGAATATGAGTTTCACTCAAGGGTTGAATAAACAGACACACCACATCGGCAGGAATAATTCCCTCAGCCGCAGTATTCACTTTATATAAAATCGCATTTAAGGGGGAAGCAACACGATAAACATATTCAGTTTCCTGTGGCTGAGGAGAACTCGGTGCAGCAAGCGGTTGAGTAAAAAAACATTCCGTTGCCCAAATTTCATCGACCTCTTCACGCCATTCAACTTGATAAGGTTTGACGGCGGTTTCTGGTTCAGCACCCAATATGCCTGTATGTACGTAAGGAAAATGTGCCATATCCAGAAAATTTTCAATACCACGCAATGGCGAAGTCCTCACACCATAAGCGCCACAGGGTACACGGCGGGCGGCGGCAACATCATATTCTTGTAGCTGAAATAGTGGTTTTTTCTCAGTGCCAATACACAACCAGACAAAGCCATAAGCCGCTTGTACTGCAATATCTGATGGAGCAATATCGAGTGCATCAAATCGGATCTGATACACTTTTTCAGCATGGATAATATCTTGCTGGATCGTCAAATTATGGCCATCCAAACGAGTTTTGATCTGTTGCTGCTGAACAAACTCCTGTTCAGATGCCACCACAATCCACTCGCCAACCAAGCTTGGTGCAAGTGATGGAAGATGCTGCTGATTAGACATAACTCAATTGCTCCAACTCCAAATCCTGTCGCATCTGATTTAACAAAGGATGACGCTGGGTTGCATGTTCTTCTTGCAATAACATGGTATGTATCGTCACCACATTGGACTGAGTAGGTGTTAAATAAATGCGTAGTGCGGAATCTTTAGCATGACCTTGCCACACTAACCGATTGTGACTAACGCAGTCACTTACCCCCAGTTCAGATAGATAATCCTGTACCTGAGACAATGTCGTCGACAGTGTGACCGAACCTGCATAAACGAACGGCACCTCCTCCAAAGGAAGATCAGCACAATAATCAGCATCACCGCCATACCAAATCATGCCTGACTTTTCAGTGACAGCATAAGACTTGGCACATAAACTTTTCGGCGCACGTTGATCAGGTTGAGCAGGTATTCGCTGACAATGCCCATCTTCAGCAGCAAACTGCCAACCATGATAGGCACACACGAGACTTTCGCCTTGTACTTGTCCCAGACTTAAACGCACACTGCGATGCGGACAACGATTTTCCCAAATTTGGACATGACCTTGCATAGAGCGCCATACGGCAACATCTTTATCTTCCACCAGAAATTGTTCCACCTCACCCGCTTCGATCAACACCGAAGGAACTAAAGGGATCCATTGTCCTGTGATCATGTCCATCTTCCTCAGAAAAACCATTGACTTAAATTTTACAGTTTATTTTGGCAATACGCCCTGAACACCTTGTACATAGAAGTTCATCTTATCCAGTTGTGCTTCGGTATAAACACTGCCTGCCTTCACAAACTCTTTGCCAGCTTGTGTATACAGTGGACCTGCAAATGGATTCAGTTTACCTGCCTTAATGGCATCACGACGAGCCAAAACCATTTTTTTAGCGTCAACCGAAACTGCTTTTCCAATATTTTCCACATTGACCGTGCCTTCTTTGACACCATAATAAATCGGCGCATTGGTCCATTTGTTCGCAGCAACATCTTTCAGCACTTTTTCATAAATCGGATCCCAATGCAGTACCGCCGCAGCTAATTGCGCATCGCCACCAAATTTACCCATATCCGAATTCCAACCGAGACCCCAAACCCCTTTTTGCTTGGCCGCCTGTACCACTGCTGGCGAATCCGTATTTTGCAATAACACATCGCATCCTTGTGAAATCAAGGCTAAAGCAGCATCACGTTCTTTACCTGGATCAAACCAAGAACTGACCCAGACCACTTGGGTAGTAATTTTTGGATTGACACTACGCGCACCAATAGTAAACGCATTAATATTGCGCACCACTTCTGGAATTGGATAAGAACCTACAAAACCAATTTTACCAGTCTTGCTCTTACTTCCTGCCAACACACCAAGCAAATACGCACCCTGATAAGTACGAATATTATAGTTGCCCATATTTTTGCCAGATTTATAACCTGTGGCATGCATAAACACCGTATTTGGATAAGTACGTGAGACTTTCTCCATTGCATTCATATAACCAAATGACGTACCAAAAATGACCTTATTGCCTTGTTGCGCGAGGTTACGAAAAACACGTTCTGCATCACCTGTTTCAGGCACATTGGCCACAAAAGTGGTTTTCACCGCCCCTTTAAAATCTTGTTCGGTACGAATACGCGATTGATCATGTGCGTAAGTCCAACCATGATCCCCCGGTGGGCCTATGTAGACAAAAGCAGCTTTGAGCGGATCAGCGGCATGTGCAGTCGTTACGACTGTGGCTGTCGTCGATAAAGCACCGAGTGTGAGTAAACCGCTACTGGCTGCACAAAATGCAGTCTTTTTGAATTTTGAAAATAATTTGGAAAATAAACCCTGTTGGCTTTGATCGTGAAGCTGATTTGGATTTTTGTTCATTTCAACAGACATCGCACTACCCCATTTTTGTTATGGTATAAAGACACCAGAAAATAAACTTACGCTGAACCAAAGATTTATTTTCCAGAACACATCAAGCTAAAATGCAACCTTTGCGCCAACATGAGCTGTGTTGTTTTTAATTGATCATTTTTAAATAAAGGTTATATAAAAACTAAAATAGAGCCAATGAATCGATCAAATCAAAATTTAAATAAAACAAAAATAATCAATAGGTTATTTAATGCTTCCGTTGCAATGTGACTTTAGCTTATTGCTTGATAAACATTTAAGAATCGCCATCGTTTGGATAGCGTAGAGATTCTGCACAAGTGTGGAACATCCCTGTCCACCCCACTGTTTAAAAGCTATGTATCTAGCTTGGAATGATCTTTTTGGTTTTTATTGATGTTTTCTTTTGCGCCAAAATGATGCCCAACAAGATCATCACTCCACCCAGTGTATGATAAATCGTCCAGTGTTCTGACAACCACAGACTGGCAATAATTGCCGTAAATACAGGCATCAGATTCATAAAAATACTGGTTCGATTGGGTCCAATTTGCTGAACAGCCACCATCCACAATAATGGTGCAATCAGTGATGGAAAAATGCCCGCATAAAAAACACTTGGTCCATTTTGGAGATTAATCGGATCTAGTCCCAACCACACAATAAAGGGCAGGTGATAAATCAGAGCAAAACCGATTTGCACATATAGACTGATCAATAACGGAATCTGTAACTGCCATTTCTTTAAAAACACCCCATAAAATGCATAGAAAAACACCGCAACCACCATGATGGCATCGCCCCAATGCCCACCACTTTGCAATAAGTTGGCAAGATGTCCCTGACTCATGACATACATGAGACCGAAAAAAGAAATCAAACTCCCGATCACAGCAAATTTATTGGGAATATCCTTTAAAATAAACATTGAGACAAAAATGGTAAACACTGGAATAAAGGCATTGATAATCCCCATATTGGTCGCAGTGGTATAATGTGCAGCACTATAAGCCAGTCCTTGATATAGCACCATCCCAAAGGCACTTAACACCGCCAGTTGCCCCAAATGCCGCCGTACCAGCATCCGTTGTTTCCAGACTTGAGGCAGGATAAAAGGTGTCAATACTAAAAATGCCACCAGCCAGCGATAAAAACTAATGCTCACTGGAGAAATATAATCGGCCACATAGCGAGTCACTGTAATGTTCAGCGACCAAATTAATACAGCCAGCATAGGCAGTAACAATGCCCACCAATGAACTTTTGCAGCGTCTTTCATGAATTTTTCAAACTAAATGAGAATAAATCTATTTTATCCTTGTCGAGATAAATTGAAATATCGCAAATCAGACATTTGTATCGCAGTTAAGACATCACTTATTGATCAAAATCGGTTATTGATCAAATAAGTCCCATGCTTTCATGGCATGTTCCACCACATGATTCAATTCATCAATTTCTGCGCCATCCCGTGCCTGCACCGTTAAACCTTGAATCACAGTGCAATAAAAATCAGTCATCGTTGCAATAGGTGCATATTTAGATAAATCACCCTCCTTAACTCCTTGCTCCAGACGCTCACATAGTTTTTGTTTGGTCGCTAAACGCTTTTCAAGTAGGTTATGTTGTATATCCTGCGCTTGTTCCGAGCCATTCATGGCAGCAGTAATTAACATACAACCTTTGGGCTTATTGGGTTGAGCCAAACGTTTGACGTTGTCATATAGATACAGCTCAAATGCAACTTTAGCGGTTTTGGCTTCTAAAAAAATGCGGAGGATCGGACAAGCTTCATGAGCCAGATAATAATCAATACATTGATAGAACAGCCCAGCTTTGTCACCAAAACTACTGTATAGACTCGGTGCCGTCAGTTCCAACGCTTGAGTAAGATCACTGATTGAGGTGGCTTCATAACCATGCTCCCAAAACAACAACATGGCTTTTTCCAAGGCCTGTTGCTCATTGAAGCACTTTGGTCGACCGCGTTTTTTCTTTGCTAACGCAATCGGCTCATCCAAAACCAGTGTTTTATCTAATTTTGTCATAAAGCTCACAGCTATTTTTATAACAATCATTATTAAATTAATTGACGCTGATATTTTTTTCAACTATTTTTATTTTCATAGTGATCACTATGAAAATAAATTGACGCATTTCTATTTCCTACAAAAAGGCTGAAATTCAATGGATAGCTCAACACCCATTCCGCCCAGTCCTGCCCCACAAGGTAGCTGGCTGGCCATATTGGCAGTTTCGATTGCCGCATTTGCTTTGGTCACCAGCGAATTTTTACCGATTGGTGTGCTCAATAGTGTGGCCAGCGATTTAAATATTTCAACAGGTACGGCTGGGCTGATTATTACCCTTCCAGGTGTAATGGCTGCTTTTGCTGCGCCTTTACTACCTGTGGCAATGAAACAACTCGATCGTCGTTATGTGCTGATTTTACTCACCTTCATAATGGTCATTGCAAATACGATTACTGCATTTTCTGACAATTTTACCCTGCTGTTACTCAGTCGATTAGTTCTAGGGATTTCAATTGGAGGTTTCTGGGCGACTGCAATTGCCCTGAGTGGCAAACTGGCACCCAAAAGTTTACCTATTGCCAAAGCCACAGCCGTCGTCATGGCAGGTGTGACACTAGCCACCGTGCTAGGTGTTCCAATTGGCACATGGTTAAGTGAGTTTTATGGTTGGCGCAGTGCCTTTGCGATCACGGCAGTCATTGGTTTTATCGTGCTCGTGCTTCAAGTCGTATTTTTACCGCCATTACGCCCTGATGCTGCCATTCATTTACGTGACTTGCCTGCTTTACTTCGTATTCCGAAAGCTCGTAGTGGCATGTTAATTGTACTGCTGATTGGGCTGGCACATTTTTGTGCTTATAGCTATTTGGCACCATTTTTTAAACATATTGCAGGCTTTGATGGCACGACCATTGGTATGTTGTTATTACTGTATGGCATCGCGGGTGTTTTCGGTAATGCGTTTGCAGGTTATAGCGGTAATTTAAATATTCGTTATACCTTAGCATTTGTGGGAATCTGTTTTGCTATTGTATTCTTTGGATTTCCTGTGTTTGCCATTCATAAAACAGGCGCATTTATCTTAACTGCTTTATGGGGTTTTGCGTTTGGTGCATTTCCAACCTCAGCCAATATCTGGATGTTTGTACATGCACCGCAAGCCGTCGAAAAAGGAATGCCGTTATTTGTTGGCTTATTTCAGGTGATGATTGCCAGTGGATCATTACTTGGTGGTTTTGTGGTTGATCATTTTAATGAAAATATTTTAATTTATGGTGTACTCAGTTTTATTCTTTTAGCTTTGCTGTCTATTTTCACGTTAGCTAAAGGTTTAAATAATCCGAAAATCAGCTGTGAAAATGAAGCATGAATGATGTAATTTCTCCAACACAGAATACCTTACAAAATCTGGCTCAACAATTGGAAATTCACGAATTCTTTTTCCATCCGCATGACAGTGTGTGCCCGCATTCTTCACTGTGGGGAGATTTCAACTTCAGTTTAAATGGGGTGCTTGAAATTCAGGTGGGTGAACGTACCTTCTTGGCACCGCCTAATTATGGTTTGTGGTTACCGCCACAAACCAGTCATTTTTGTGTTACAGTCGATCAGCCGACGCATTTTATTTGTATCAGAGTCCATCCTGATCTTTGTTCACAGTTTCATGCTAATCCCAAAACCCTCGAAATCCGACCTTTTTTTCATGCCTTGGTGAAAGAGTTATTACATGATCAGTACTCTCCAGATTCGATAGAATATCTGCGGTTATTACAGGTCTTGTTCGATCAAATGTTGGCAGCAGATTGTTATGACCATTATTTACCCCAAACCACGCATCCAACTCTCGCGCCCATTTTGGATAAATTAGGGCAAGCCCAGTTGTTTAATTCTAGTTTGCAGCAGATTTTACAAAGCTTTCAAATTAGTGAACGTCATGCACTACGTTTGAGCCAGCAGGAATTACAATTATCTTTATCAGAATGGCGTAATCGCGCCAAAATTGTGTATGCGATTGGTCAAATTCAGCAAGGGACCGCGATTAAACGAATTGCACTGGATTTAGGTTATCAACATAGCTCCAGTTTTATTGAATTTTTTAAACGTTATACCGGTCAAACTCCCCTTCAAATGAAATAAACAGAGTGCATTGTGGATAACTTCACGGTTATACACAGAAATCCAGAGTAAAACACTTGCCTTTCTGCATAAATCTCCTTAAAACAAGATATCTCTTTTATGTATGCAACTTTAAGGACTTATATGAGCAATTCAGTCTACGACATTCCAGTCAACACGATCTCAGGGGAAGAAGCCACTTTAAATCAGTATCAAGGCAAAGTGCTATTGATTGTCAATGTAGCATCCAAGTGTGGTTTAACACCTCAATATGAAGGACTGGAAAAACTATACCAGTCACAAAAAGAGCATGGTTTAGAAATTCTGGGGTTTCCAGCCAATAATTTTTTGGAACAGGAGCCTGGTACAAATGATGAAATTCAACAGTTCTGCTCGTTGACTTATGATGTACATTTTCCCATATTTTCCAAAATTTCTGTCGTAGGTGAAGATAAGCATCCGCTTTATCAAACTTTAATCACTGCACAGCCTGAACGTATTGGTGAAGGACCGTGGTGGCAAGATTTAGTTGAATATGGCCTAACCCCAAATCCAAAGCCTGAAGTATTGTGGAATTTTGAGAAGTTTTTAATCAATAAAAAAGGTGAAGTGGTGGCACGTTTTGCACCCGATATCACTGCGGATGACTCTCGTTTAGTCGATGCCATTCAGGCAGAGTTAGCAAAATAAGATTTTACTGCAAAGATGACAAATCCTATGTTTTGTCATCTTTATTTTTATAAAAATAAAGTATATTTAAAAAGTAAAACCAATCACAAAATAATAAAAAACCAAATATTCAATCACATTAAAATATTATATTTCTCATTGATTTGTCGTATAAATAGATTAATTTATATTCAGATAATGACCTCTTAAAACAAAAACTGGAATGGCTAAAATGAAACGAATGCTACGCTGTTTACCACTCGCCCTGATCGGACTATTGGCACATACAACCCATTCGGCAAGTCCTGCTCAGGTAACTTATCTAATTAAATTTAATACGCCTGTGACCGATCGTTTATTAAACTCCATCAATTTTAACCAACAATTTCAGGGGAAAATTAAATTCATTTATCAAAATGCTTTTCAAGGCGTTGCTGTTCAAATTCCACAAAATGTAGAACAGGAATTCGTTCGTATTTTAAAATTAAATCCCACAGTCAGCCTGATCGAAAAAGATCAAGTATTTAAAAGCAATGCCACGACTCAAACCAATGCGACTTGGGGATTAGATCGCAGTGATCAGCGTAACCTTCCCTTAAATTCGACCTACAATGCCGATGGTAATGCTCAGGGTGTACCCGTCTATGTGGTTGATACTGGGGTGCTGGCTTCTCATCAGGATTTTACTGGTCGAGTGAAGGCGGGTTATACGGCAGTATCTGATGGTAATGGCACGACGGACTGTAATGGTCACGGTACACATGTTGCAGGAACGATTGCAGGTACAAAATATGGTATTGCCAAATCTGCTTCTATCATCCCTGTTCGGGTACTGGACTGTAATGGTTCTGGAACAACATCAACAGTCATTGCAGGATTAGATTGGGTTGCCTCTCAAAACCCAAAGAATGCGGTGGTTAATTTGTCACTTGGTGGTGGAACTTCAACTGCACTTGATGATGCAATTAATCGGGTTGTGAATAAAGATATTGTCGTGGTGGTCGCGGCTGGTAACAACAATGCCGATGCGTGTAACTATTCTCCATCACGAGTCCCGGCAGCGATTACAGTAGGCGCAACCACCAATCAGGATCAACGCGCCAATTATTCTAACTACGGAAAATGTCTGGATGTCTTTGCGCCTGGCAGTAATATTACTTCGGATTGGTATTCTAGCAATACAGCGACAGCAACGGCCAGCGGTACCTCGATGGCAAGTCCACATGTGGCGGGATTGGCCGCTATTTTACGAGCAATATATACAGGTGAAAATGTACCACAAATTACCAATCGTATTCTCAATAAAGCGACAACGAATAAGGTAACAGATAGCCAGACAGGCTCACCTAATCGCTTGCTTTACACGCGTTTATAACCTTTCTTATTTCTTGAATACAAACCTTGATAGATGAAGGTTTGTATTCAGGGTATTTTTGCTTTTGTTATAATTTTGCAAATCTCAATTCTCCCTCCATGTTTTCATCATATTCTAAGAAATTAAATACTGATTTTTTTGATTATGACATTTTTTTCTGGTCGATCTCTGCTGATCTCCGCTCTTATCGTAACCACTATGGTTTCATTACAAGGTTGTGATCAGCCTCCCACAAATAATGTGCAGGAAACGACGGCATCAGATCATGAGGCAACCAGCCAAATCACTGATCAAGCGGCTACAGACACCCCATCTTCCGATTTTAAAAGTGGTAATTTCTTTTATATCGCTCGTGATGTCGCAGATCTGCAACTACGCGCAGGTGATTACATTCAACAACTAAAACAAACTCAAACTGAACTACAGCAAGCCATTCAAGACAAAGATAGTCGTCAACTACAGCAAACCGCCATGACCTTGCAGCAGCAACTCCAAGGCTTTAATCAGGCATTAAACAGCTTAAATTTAAAAAGTCAGGAAATTGAAGATGTTCGTAAAAAAATACTGGAGAGCAACCAACAGGTATTAAAAAGTCCGTTTTTAAATGGACAAGTCAACTGGGATCAGATCAATTTTAAACAGATCGAACAGCAAATGAATAATGTTCAAACCGAAATGTTAAAGTTGGCAAGCATGATGATTCCGCAATCAGATTCCGCTCAATCTGAAACATCTCAAGAAGCTTCTGATACTGACTCATGAAATGATAAAACCCAGTCTTAAAAGAATGGGTTTTGATTCGATTCAGTGGTGAAAAATTTTATTTTTTAAAATCAATCACAATACGGCCATCGATTTTACCGTGTTCCATCCGATCAAAAATATCATTGATATTTTCTAGCGGCTCCACACTGATGTGTGCTTTGACCTTACCACGTGCTGCAATATCCAGTGCTTCTTTCAAATCTAGTCGTGTACCGACAATCGAACCACGCACGGTAATGCCATCCAGCACCATATCAAAAATAGAGAGATCAAATTTGCCCGGTGGTAGGCCATTCAAGACCATGGTTCCACCGCGACGAATAATCGAAACTGCTTGTTCAAACGCCTTCGGTGAAACCGCCGTAACCAATACGCCATGACAGCCTTCACCAGTGGCTTTTAATACTTCTTCTTTTACATCTACCTTAAGTGCATTAATTCCAACATCAGCACCTAATTCTTTGGCCAATGCCAGTTTACTGTCATCGACATCGATGGCAACCACATTAAATCCCATGGTCTTGGCATATTGCACCGCCACATGACCCAAGCCACCAATACCTGAAATAGCCACCCAATCCCCTGTTTTGGCTTCAGTCATTTTCAGGCCTTTGTAAACGGTCACGCCTGCACATAAGATTGGCGCGATTTCGAGTAAATCCACACCATCTGGAATCACACCGACATATTCACCATCCGCCAGACAATATTCGGCAAAACTTCCATTGACCGAATACCCTGAATTTTGCTGTTCCTTACATAAGGTTTCCCAACCAGCATAACAATGGTCGCAATGTCCACAAGCCGAATATAACCATGGGATACCGACTTTATCGCCCACTTTCAGGTGAGTAATTCCTTCACCAATCTCTACAACTTCACCCACGCCTTCATGACCTGGGATAAACGGTAGACTTGGTTTAATTGGCCAATCACCATGCATGGCATGTAAATCAGTATGGCAAACCCCAGTCGCAATCATCTTGACCAGAACCTTACCTGCGCTGACTTTTGGAATGTCTACATCCTTGATTTGTAGCGGTTGATTAAACTCGGTGACCACCGCAGCTTTCATTGTGCTTCCCATTTTATTATCTCCGTCTTATGTCATATTAAGAATTTGTTCATTATTATAAGAACCATTCTCAACTATAAATCACAATAAAATGACTAAGGTTGGAGTTTGGTAGGTTATTTGAGCGGGATGGGAATACAGTTACAGTTGCATAACAATTCGTTTGAATTGAAGTCGTTTAACGCTGTGTTTTTTGTTGCTGCCAAACCTTAAATGTCTCATGCATCATTTGCTGCTGTTGAGGAGAAACGCTACATTGTTCAAGACGAGTAGAATCACCGCGATAGATCTGTGCCACAAACTGCTCAGCCAGGGCTTGAATTGCATCACGACCTTGCATTTGATAGTGCAAGGTATCTTCATTGCTTAAAATGATATCCCAACAAGACACAACCGAACTTAGATCAATCGCAATACTCAAAAATAACTGTTCATCTTGCCGATACAGTTCCCAAAAATGTGGTTCAATTTCAATTAATTCCATGTTGATCTGATGATCTCTTATTCCTTTTAAACCTTATAGCATAAAAAAAGCCACCTTTCGGTGGCTTTTTAAAAACGGGCAACTTACATTGCACGGTTTTTAATTTTACGGATGGTTTCAAGCTGACCCGCAATCTCAGAAAGAGATGCCAGTGCAGCCGCAGAGTCCAAATCACTCTTTTGATTGGCAAGCAATTGTTCAGCCTGTTTACGGGCTTCTAAAATTGCTGCTTCATCCAAGTTGTCGGCACGAATTGCAGTATCTGCAAGAATCGTCACGACATGCGGTTGAACTTCTAGCACACCACCTGATACATAGACAATTTCTTCTGTACCATTTTCCAACTGAACACGAATCGGGCCCGGCTGGAGCAAAGTCACTAGTGGTGCATGTCCAGGTAAAATACCCAGCTCACCACCCGCACCTTTTGCGATCAGCATGGTCACTGTTCCAGAGTAAATTGACTCTTTAACACTGACTACGTCACATTGCATCGTCGCCATGAGAATCTCCTAAATTAGGGTTGCTAATTAAAGTTTCTCAGCTTTAGCAATCACTTCGTCAATACCACCCACCATGTAGAACGCTTGTTCTGGGATGTGATCGTATTCACCAGCAAGAAGACCTTTAAAGCCACGAATCGTTTCTTTAAGCGGTACTAATTTACCAGGAGCACCAGTAAATACTTCAGCTACGTGGAACGGTTGAGAGAAGAAACGCTGGATTTTACGCGCACGGTAAACCACCAATTTATCTTCTTCTGCTAACTCATCCATACCCAAGATCGCGATGATGTCTTTAAGCTCTTTATAACGTTGCAATACGTTCTGTACAGAACGTGCAATTTCATAATGCTCAGCACCAACAACTAAAGGGTCTAGCTGACGTGAAGTTGAATCCAGTGGATCGATCGCTGGGTAAATACCACTTGACGCGATGTCACGGCTCAATACAACTGTTGCGTCCAAGTGAGCAAACGTGGTTGCTGGAGATGGATCCGTCAAGTCATCCGCAGGTACATAAACCGCCTGAATCGATGTGATCGAACCAGATTTAGTTGATGTAATACGTTCTTGAAGAACACCCATTTCTTCTGCAAGTGTAGGCTGATAACCTACCGCAGATGGCATACGACCTAACAATGCGGATACTTCAGTACCTGCAAGTGTATAACGGTAGATGTTGTCAACGAACAAAAGAACGTCACGACCTTTACCATTTTCGTCTTTTTCATCACGGAAATATTCCGCCATGGTCAAGCCAGTCAACGCTACACGTAGACGGTTACCAGGTGGCTCGTTCATCTGACCGTAGACCATCGCTACTTTGTCAAGAACGTTAGAGTCTTTCATTTCGTGATAGAAGTCGTTACCTTCACGAGTACGCTCACCAACACCAGCAAACACAGATAAACCTGAGTGAGCTTTGGCGATGTTGTTGATCAACTCCATCATGTTAACGGTTTTACCAACACCCGCACCACCGAACAGACCAACTTTACCACCTTTTGCAAACGGGCAAAGTAAGTCGATGACTTTAATCCCTGTTTCCAAAAGATCAGTAGACGCTGCTTGTTCAGCATAAGAAGGCGCTTGACGGTGAATCGGTAAACGCGCTTCAGTTGCAACAGGACCTGCTTCATCAATCGGGCGACCAAGTACGTCCATGATACGACCCAAAGTCGCAGGACCTACTGGTACAGAGATTGGCGCATGGGTATTTGTTACATTCAAACCGCGTTTAAGACCTTCAGTTGATCCCATCGCAATTGTACGAACAACACCATCACCAAGTTGTTGCTGAACTTCCAAAGTCGTTTCAGTTCCGTCAACTTGGAGAGCGTCATAGATCTTAGGAACGCTGTTGCGCTCAAACTCGACGTCGATAACCGCGCCGATGATCTGAATGATATGACCGCTACTCATTGCTGTCTCCTCAATTCAAACTAATAATGTTAAACGGCAGCGGCACCACCAACGATCTCAGAAATCTCCTGAGTAATCGCGGCTTGACGCAGCTTGTTATAAATAAGTTGTAGGCTCTTGATCAGTTCGCCCGCATTATCAGTTGCTGCTTTCATTGCAACCATACGTGCAGACTGCTCACACGCGATATTTTCAATCACGCCCTGATACACCATCGACTCGATATAGCGAACCAATAAACCATTCAGCAGTTCTTCCGCTTCAGGTTCATAGATATAGTCCCAACCGTAAGTACGGTTTAAACTTTCGCTTTCTTCAGCCGCAGCCAAAGGCACCAGTTGTTCTACTTTCTGGTTTTGAGTCATGGCATTAACAAAGCCGTTTGATACCAGATAAATACGATCTAACTCGCCTTTATCAAACGCATCCAACATCACCTGTACGGAGCCAGTTAACTGTTCCAGACTTGGAGTATCACCAATATTGGTGGTTGCACCAAGTACTTTTCCGCCGTAGTTTTTAAAAAACGAAACCGCTTTTTGACCAATCAAAGCAAATTGAACTTCAATTGACTGCTCTTGTTGTTGCTGAACGTGTTTAACCACTTTTTTGAACAGGTTAATGTTCAAACCACCAGCAAGACCACGATCTGAAGACACAATGATATAGCCAACGCGTTTTACAGGGCGTTCAACCATATAACGGTGTTTGTATTCAGGATTCGCTTGTACCAAATGAGCAATTACACGGTGCATATTTTCGGCATACGGACGGCCCTGAGCCATGCGCTCTTGCGCACGACGCATTTTTGAAGCAGCGACCATCTGCATCGCACGCGTAATTTTCTGCGTGGATTTGATACTGGCTACTTTGGCGCGAATTTCTTTTAAATTTGCCATACGCTTAACCTAGTCGTCGAAGGCTTTTAACAGCCTTCGAAGGGTTGATTCCGTGAACCAAACTTAAGCTAAAAAATTAGTAAGTTTGAGTCGCTTTGAAGTTCTCGATACCGGCTTTGATTTCAGCTTCGATGTCTTTGTTATAATCACCAGTGTCATCAATTTTTTGCATCAATGCCGCGTGTTCTGAACGGAAGTACGCGATTAATGCAGCATCAAAGTCTACGATTTTCTTCACTTCAACGTCAGCCATATAGCCTTCGTTAGACGCGTAAACAGAAACAGCTTGGTCAGCAATTGAGTAAGGAGCATATTGTTTTTGCTTCATTAACTCAGTTACACGTTGACCATGTTCAAGTTGTTTACGCGTTGCTTCATCAAGATCAGAAGCAAACTGAGCAAACGCAGCCAATTCACGGTATTGCGCTAGAGCAGTACGGATACCACCAGACAATTTTTTGATGATCTTGGTTTGAGCTGAACCACCTACGCGAGATACCGAAATACCTGCGTTCACAGCAGGACGAATACCTGCGTTGAATAATGATGTCTCAAGGAAGATCTGACCGTCTGTAATCGAAATTACGTTGGTTGGTACGAATGCAGATACGTCACCCGCTTGAGTTTCAATGATCGGTAAGGCAGTTAAAGAACCAGTTTGACCTGTTACTGCACCGTTCGTGAATTTCTCAACATAATCAGCAGAAACGCGCGAAGCACGCTCAAGAAGACGTGAGTGAAGATAGAATACGTCACCTGGATACGCTTCACGACCTGGTGGACGACGAAGAAGCAATGAAATTTGACGGTAAGCAACAGCTTGCTTAGACAAATCATCATAAATGATCAGCGCATCTTCACCGCGGTCACGGAAATATTCACCCATGGTACAGCCAGAGTACGGAGCCAAATACTGCATTGCAGCAGGATCAGCAGCCGCAGCAGCGACAACAGTGGTATATGCCATAGCACCAGTTTCTTCTAGCTTGCGTACCACGTTTGCGATGGTCGATTGTTTTTGACCAATTGCAACGTAGACACATTTAATACCAGAGTTTTTCTGAGCGATGATCGCATCAATCGCCATTGCTGTTTTACCAGTCTGACGGTCACCAATGATCAACTCACGCTGACCACGACCAACAGGAATCATGGTATCTACTGATTTATAACCAGTTTGAACAGGTTGGTCGACTGATTGACGCCAAATAACACCTGGTGCTACTTTTTCGACTTTATCAGTCAATTTAGCATCAATAGGGCCTTTACCGTCAATTGGGTTACCCAAAGCATCGACCACACGGCCAAGAAGCTCAGGACCAACTGGAACTTCTAATACACGACCTGTACAACGAGCTTTTTGACCTTCTTGCAGGCTTAGATAGTTACCTAAAACAACGGCACCCACTGAATCCTGTTCTAGGTTCAGTGCCATACCAAATAAGCCGCCGTCGAATTCGATCATTTCACCGTACATTGCATCAGCAAGGCCGTGAATGCGCACGATACCGTCGGATACCATGACAATGGTACCTTCGTTTTTAGCGGTCGCGCTGGTGTCCAGATCTCCGATACGCTGTTTAATGAGCGCACTGATCTCGGATGGATTCAGTTGTTGCATTGCGCTATTCCTCAATCTTTTTTAAGTTCAGTCTTTTTGCGGTTAAGCAAGAAGACGAGTCCGCATTTTTTCAAGCTTGTTAAGCGCAGAGTCATCTATCACTTGATCGCCTGCACGAATAACCACACCTGCAATAAGCGCAGGGTTAACTTCTACTGACACAACCACAGAACTATTAAAACGCTTTTCCAAAGCATGGGTTAATAACTGCTCTTGTACAGAAGTTAAAGGAAATGCCGATTCAATCACGACATCTACTGTGTTGCTATTCTGTGATTTAAGCTGTTCGTACTCTACTGCAATCTCAGGTAACAGAATCAAACGATCATTTTCAGCAAGCAATGTCAAAAAGTTCGACACTGCCTGAGTTTGTTCTTCACCTAAAACTTTAGAAAAAAGTCCGACTTGCTCCACAGGAGTAAGCTCAGGGCGATTTAAATAAGCGGAAAATGCTTCGTCTTGCACCGTAGCACTGAGCACTTGTAACGCATTCGACCAATTGTCAGTTGCACCTTGCTCAGAAGCGTAAGCAAATGCTGCTTTGGCGTACGGGCGTGCCAACGTCAAGAGTTCAGCCATACTTCCCTCGCTTAAAGTTTAGCAGCCAGCTGAGTCAGCATGGCATTATGAGCTTCTGCGTCAACTTGTTGGTTCAGAATTTTCTCTGCACCATCAACTGCCAAGGCAGCGACTTGTTGACGTAATTCTTCGCGAGCAGAATTGATGTCTTGGTCAACTGCTTCTTTCGCTTGTTGACGAATACGCTCACCTTCAGCCGCAGCTTGGGTACGTGCTTCTTCGACCAATTGTGCTGCACGACGGTTCGCTTGTTCGATCAATTGAGCCGCTTGTGCTTTTGCTGCATCTAGCTCAGCTTTCACTTGTGATTGTGCATCAGCAAGATCCGCTTTCGCTTTTTCAGCAGCGTTTAAGCCATCAGCGATTTTACGCTGACGCTCACTAATCGCATTGATTAGTGGTGGCCAAACAAACTTCATGCAGAATGCGACAAAAATCGCAAATGCAATCGCTTGGCCAATCAATGTGAGGTTAATATTCATTGCAATTCCTCAATATGTGGATTTAGGAATTAAGCTGATTAACCTACAAACGGATTAGCGAAGATGAAGAACAAGCCAATACCGACACCGATCATAGGCACAGCATCAAGAAGACCTGCGATTAAGAACATACGAGTTTGAAGTTGCGGAGCAAGTTCAGGTTGACGAGCAACAGCTTCTAAAAAGCGACCACCCAAAAGACCAAAACCAATCGCTGTACCTAAAGCACCGAAAGCGATCAAGATAGCAGATGCAATTGCAACTAGACCTAAAGTGAGTTCCATGAAAAATTCCTCAGAGGTTAGGTTATTACCAAATTAAATAAAAATTAAACCTAACCGTTAACCTAACAGTTAGGCAAATACCATTAATGTTTTTCGCTTGCCATGCTCAAGTACACGATGGTCAGCATCATAAAGATAAATGCTTGCAAGGTGATTACAAGAATGTGGAAGATCGCCCAAGGCACAGACAACGCCCATTGAATCCAGAAAGGAAGTAACGCGATCAGGATGAAGATTAACTCACCTGCATACATGTTACCAAACAGTCGGAGTGCCAATGAGATTGGTCGTGCAAGGAAAGTAACCAATTCCAGAATTAAGTTCACTGGAATTAGCAACGCTTTTGCAATTGGGTTACTTGGGTTAAATGGGTTTAAAGCCAACTCACCAACGAAACCGCTGATGCCTTTCTCACGAATGCTATAGAACAAAATCAACACAAAAACAGACAACGACATACCAAGGGTAATGTTCGGATCTGTTGTTGGAACGATTTTGAAATAAACATGACGAGGGTCCATACTAAATACGTGCGCACCCACTTGTTGAGCCAGATAAGGAATCCAGTCAACAGGAATTAAGTCCATGGCATTCATGAGGAAAATCCACACGAAAATGGTTAATGCCAGTGGTGCAATAAGACGTGATTTACCATGGAAGGTATCGCGAACGCTGGAATCAACGAACTCGATAATCATTTCGATTGCAGATTGAAATTTTGATGGCACCCCTGCATTTGCAGCTTTAGCGGCACACCAAAAAATCAAACAAAAAATGACACCCAGTCCGATAGACCAACCCATTGAATCCAAGTGAATAGCAGAAAACCCCATCTGTTGAGCTTCACCCGCATTCTCAGCCAATTTCCAAGTCCCATCTGGCATTTTGCCATAGGTTAAATTGGTCAAGTGATGCTTGATGTACTCGGTCGAAGTAAGGGCATGTTCTTCAGCAGCCATAAATCACACCTGGTCAATGTCAATTACTAAATAAGGAAACGAATATCGCGCGCTGCCTGATATCTCGTAGTCCTCAAAAAATCTTCAATTTTGGATGTGTCTAGACTCGTTTCTGTAGACGTGAAACCCAAAATGGAGCGACCCACGACATGGTCTGAACGAGAATAAAACCACAAAACAATGCCGCTGGTGACAGCGGTTTAACATTGCTTAAAATCAAAATAAAACCCACGATCACGATTCCGAACTTCCCTAGCATGCCTCGATACATGTTCGATAGAACCTGTCTCGATGCTCTAGCCCCTGCCGTTCGAAATGACTGCCAGCTAAAATATAGGTTGGCAAGCCAGCAGACCAAGGCTCCTAAAGCGGCACTCATTGCGGCTACACCATCGTGGATAAGCCATGCCATAATCGCAGCTAAAGGAATCATTAATGCTTGTAAGAAGACCAGAGCTTTCGCTAATCGTCGGTCAATCAAGCGACTAGTTCGGCTCATTGTTTATCCACTTACAGCATGAATGCTTGACAAATTACGCTGATGATCGTTTTTAATCGCTGGCATTATAGAGTTACACCCCTGAACATGCAATCTTTTACCGACCTAAGTCGTGTTTTTTTAGATGATTTGTTTACACCCAAATCATCTGCATGCCAGGCATTTTGAGCTTATTTGCTTGCATTTAAGACACATTTTGTGGTTTGACTGGCGAGTTTCTTCCATGCATCAACAAAATCCTGATCTTCATTCATGCTTTCATCGACACGCTGGAATACGATTGGATTCAAGATTCGGTATTGATTTTGATTGGCATTTCCTTCAGCCAAAAGACACATACTCGGTTTGGGGCGGTTATCACTTAAATATTTGAGCTGAGAGGCAGTCGCTGCAATATGTGGATCATCTGTCAATGCCCCTGCAAATTTTAAATTTAGCGCGCGTTCCAGATATTGATAAGCATCATGATAAGACCAATAAGGTTGTACAAATTTACGCTCGTAGCCCTGACTTGCAACCAGCATTTCTTGAGCAAAGCGTCGTGCATTTTCCCAGTATTTGGCTTTGCTTTCAGGATGTTGTTGTGAGCGCAGCGCAGCAATAAAAAAACCAATACGCACAGCATTATTGGGATCTAACCAGACATGAGTGTCAATGGTGTTATCTAAAGGAACATTACGGGTACTTCGACGCGGTAAAATCGTCACAATTTGCGAATCTAGAATCGAAATCGCTTTAGGATTATTTTGTAATAAACTCGCCAATGGCGCTTCGTGGGCTTTGCCTAGCCATATTACCAAAGATGCATCTTGAATGGCTTTGCGATGTGCTGGGGTCAGTTGAATATCATGTCCAGATTGATTTGCCAGCAATAACTGAGGCTCTTCTATCCCTTGTGTAATTTCTTTGGCGATCAAATAAATCGGATGAGTTGCAATCACCAGCGGCGCTTGTGACCATGACAGCGTCGTTATAATAGAAAACAGGCAGAACACCGCAAAACGAAACATAACAAAATCGAACCTAGATAAACAACTCATGTTATAATATAACAAATTTTGAAAAACACCTACGCTTATTCGATAGCAGCCTGACTTCATGCTACTATTCAATAAAATAATGAGGTTTGTCTATGAGTGCTTGTTCACACGAACATCATAATGCCTTACATGGTGTACATGATCACCTGAATGTTGCCACACGTCTAGCTGAAGCGGAAAGCCTTTGCGCCTCGACAGGAGCACGTCTGACGCCTTTACGTAAAGAAGTTCTGGCTTTAATTCTAAACGCCTCTGGCCCAATGGGGGCATACGACTTATTGGCAAAAATTAAAAGTGGATCTGATCGTCCGGCAGCGCCACCTACGGTTTATCGTACCCTTGATTTTTTATTGGAAAAAGGACTGATTCATCGTCTGACTTCGATCAATGCCTATATTCCTTGCTGCCATCCTCGTGAAGGGCATCAAGCTGCTTTTTTGATTTGTAATGAATGCCATGTGGTAAAGGAAGCTTCTTCTGAAGGCTTACTGCAACAATTACATCAATTGGCAGGTTCAGATCATTTTAATGCTCAACATACCATTATCGAGATTTCTGGAAAATGCCAACAGTGCAGCAAGCTGTCACACTGATGCCTGAACTGATTCGACTAGATCGCGTATCAGTTCATTTGGATGATCGGGATATTCTAAAAAATGTCGACTTTTCATTACACAAAAATGAAATTGTCACCTTGATTGGCCCTAATGGTGCAGGCAAATCCACACTGATTAAAGTGCTGCTAGGGATTGTGCACCCTTCTCGGGGTAAGGTGATTACATCTAAAAAAAACAAAATGGCCTATGTACCACAAAAGTTTAACCCCTCTCACAGTTTGCCATTACGGGTAAAAGATTTACTCGATCTGGAAAAATGTGACCGTAAATTACGCAATGAGATTGTTCGTGATACTGGTATTTCCAAATTACAGGATTCCAAAGTACAACAACTGTCTGGTGGTGAGAAACAGCGTGTACTTTTAGCACGTGCTTTATTGCGCCAGCCCGATATTTTGGTACTGGATGAACCGATGCAGGGGCTGGATATCCAATCCGAAGCCGAGCTTTATGAATATGTACGAAGCCTGCCTGAACGTTATGGTTGTGCTGTACTTATGGTTTCGCATGATTTGCAATGGGTGATGCAAGGCACTCAACGGGTTGTGTGTTTAAATAAACACATCTGCTGTAGTGGTTTACCTGAAAGTGTTCAGCAGCATCCTGAATATCTGGCCATTTTTGGTGGGCAACGTGTCCCATATCAGCACCATCACGATCACTGTGCGCATGGTGATCATGTTGAGACATGTACACATATCGACCATCCTCATATCCACCCTGAACCGGAAGTTTAAGCAATGCTGGAATGGTTACAACTTTTACTTCCTGCGTGGACTATGGGGAGCCTACTGGTTTTTTTGACAGCACCCTTAGGCTGCTTGATGCTTTGGCGCAGAATGTCTTTTTTTGCAGATACAATGGCGCATGGAACATTACTTGGCGTCGCGGTCGCAGGAATTCTACAGCTCCCGCTTTGGCTTGGTGTCGCCATGCTGGCATTATTATTGGTTGGGATACTTTGGGTATTACATGACCCACGCTTACCAAATGATGCATTACTAGCACTGTGTTCAGCGACTTTACTCTGTTCAGGTTTATTACTGATCCAACAAATTCCTAGTTTACGACCTGAGTTATTGAGTTATTTATTTGGTGATTTGCTTGCAATTGGCTGGGAAGATTTACCTATCTTTGTCATCATTATTGGCTTGGCGCTTGCTGTGCTTTATCGCTACTGGCAAGCACAAATCCAGATTGCAATTGACCCTGATATCGCGATGAGCGAAGGGATCAATGCAAAATGGCAACGTTTGATTTTTATGTTACTGCTGGCGTTGTTTACCGTTTTGGCCCTACGTGCGGTAGGTTCATTATTAATGGGCGCTTTATTGGTCATTCCAGCTCTAACTGCTAGACTTCTAGCCAACTCCCCTAAACAAATGGTGATTTGGGCATTTATTTGCGCCCAGATTGGTGTGACTGTGGGACTCTGGTCTAGTGCGGTGATTAATATTTCGACAGGCTTAAGTATTGTGCTGTGCATGGCATTATTATTTGCGATCATTTTTGTGATACAAAAATTGAAAGCGATACACGGTCAAAGTATAAAACTTTAAACTCATTGATGAATCGAACTGAGCAGCAATGCAGCGACCGCAAACATGATGGCAAAACTACGATTTAAATATTTTTGCTGTTTTGGTGAGCGAAGTAGGCGAAGTACTTTCGCAGCGAGTCCTGTATAGCCTGCCATCACAATTAAATCGATAGTGATCATTGTGAATGCCATAATTGCATATTGTGGCCACTGTGGACGGTTCAAATCTAAAAATTGGGGTAAAACCGCTAATAAAAACACAATAGCTTTAGGATTACTCATATTCACCACAAAGCCATTTAACATCAGACTTCGGCGTGATTGATATATCGTTTCCTGCTTAATTTCAATATCTTGTATTGGTGCTATCCATTGTTTATAAGCCAAATAGAGTAAATAAATTACGCCAAACCATTTGACCACTAGAAATGCCCAAGAGGTCGTCGCAAAAAGTACGCCAACCCCCGCTGCAACGATCAAAATTTGTAAGGCAAGAGCAAGCTGTAAACCGATCGCATTCGAGTAACCATGTCGAAAACCGTAGTTTAGACCACTCGACATGGAGGCAATCGCACCTGCACCCGGTGATATGCTAATCGCCCAGCATGCGAGCATGAATCCGAGCCAGATTTGAAAGGACATCGATGAAAACCGCTAAAAATAATGTGAATAGTATAAGTTTTTTAGCGCGTAAATTTATATATTTTGAAATATTTTATTCACCCGCATCACTGCTTAGAAATTGAATTAAAAAAAGAGCCGAAGCTCTTTTTTTAATATCCCATTGATTTTTCTTGATTATAAAACCAAAATTAAAATGGTACGCGCTTATAGGTACGATATTCAGGTTGCCAAAATTCTTTTTCAATATTGATCTGAATTTGTTCATCCGTTAATGGAACTGCCACACCATCGGCAATGGCCGCTTGTGCAACTTTTAATGCAATTACTCTAGAGACTTTCTGAATATCGGAAAGTGGTGGAAGCAAATCTGCATCAGCATTTTCCAATAATGGCGAGCAATCTGCGAGTGCATTGCTAGACGCCATCAGCATATTATCGGTTACACGCTTGGCACCAGAGGCAATCACCCCCAAACCAATCCCAGGGAAAATATAAGAGTTATTACATTGTGCAATATGATAGAGTCGCCCCTGATAATTGACAGGGGTAAAAGGACTGCCTGTGGCAATTAATGCACGACCATTGGTCCACTGAATAATATCAGCAGGCACAGCTTCAACCCGTGAAGTTGGATTGGACAATGGCATCACAATCGGACGTTCACAGTTTGCATTAAGTGCTTCGATTACTTCTTGTGTGAATAGGCCAGGTTGACCTGAAACTCCAATCAAAACGGTAGGTTTGGCATTCTTTACCACATCCAGTAAAGAAATCACATCTTCAACCTTGGCCCAATCGGAGATGACATCCGCCTTTTGTGCAAGTTTGCGCTGAAAATCCAGTAAATTTGGCTGATTCTCTGTAATCAAACCAAAACGATCCACCATAAATACACGCGCACGAGCTTCGCTATCACTTAACCCTTCAGCCACCATTTGGGCAATAATTTGCTCCGCGATGCCGCATCCTGCCGAACCTGCCCCCAAAAAAGTGACAATCTGATCTTTGAGTTGTTTGCCCGCAGCACGACTTGCTGCAATTAAACTTCCCACTGATACCGCAGCTGTACCTTGAATATCATCATTAAAACAGCAGAATTTATCACGGTATTTGGTCAATAAAGGCATCGCATTTTTTTGTGCGAAATCTTCAAACTGAATCAAGGCATGTGGCCAACGACGGCGAATTCCAGTTAAGACCTGATCGATGAAATCATAATATTCTTCGCCAGTAATTCGCGGTTCACGCCAACCCATGTATAAAGGATCATTGAGTAATTGTTGATTATTGGTTCCAACATCAATGGTAATTGGCAAAGTATAAGCAGGACTAATCCCACCACATGCGGTATAGAGTGAAAGTTTTCCGATTGGAACCCCCATCCCGCCAATACCCTGATCACCCAATCCCAAAATACGTTCGCCATCGGTAATCACAATCACTTTAACGTTACGACGATTAATATTTTGCAAAATATCATCAATGTGTTCACGGTCTGGATAAGACACAAATACCCCACGATGACGACGATAAATATCAGAAAAACGCTGACAGGCCTCACCTACTGTTGGTGTATAAATAATCGGCATCATTTCTTCTAAATGATCTTCGATTAAACGATAAAACAGGGTTTCATTAGTATCCTGAATATTTCGTAAATAAATGTGCTTATTGATCGCATCATTAAAAGCTGTGAACTGTTGGTAAGAGCGCTGGCTTTGTTCTTCGATAGTTTCAATCACATGCGGCAGTAAACCATGTAAATTGAATTGGCCACGTTCTTGTTGGGAAAAAGCTGAGCCTTTATTGAGTAGCGGGAGTTCCAGAAGGGTAAAGCCAGCATAAGGAATATAAAGTGGATGTTTTTTTGCGGTGTTTTCAGCGGTCATTGCCTATCTCATTGTTCAGCTCAAGTGCCAAACGGTTATTCATTCAAATCATCGGTTCGATATAGCTTACGCGCTTTTTTAGCAAAATAGGTATTTCCAAAATTGATAGTCGAATAGATCACATTTTATGTTCAAATAGAATCTGGAAGGAGGTTTATGGCGCTTTTACATATCGTAGCGAATGAGATAAACACTTCTGGATATACTGAACATATTCTGAGCTTTTGATTCTATTGATCATAAATATGTTTATTGTAAAACCATCCTTTTTATCAATGTCTGGATTGGCGTTGATCCTTCTATTAACCGGCTGTCAAAGTGTTTCAAAAACAACCGATAAAGTCGGTTCATGGTTAGGCGTCAAGCCATCTGTTCCCGAAGTCAATGCCAAAGGCATGGTTGATCTTAGTCAAACCACCCTGAATCAACTGGAACAATTCAATACAAACATGCCGAAAAATCAATGGGTTTATATGAAAAATAAAACACAGGATGTCTATATCCTACAAAATAAATCTGATGATCAATCTATTTTATCATTTCGTTTTAACTGTCAATTGAGCACTCAGAAACCAACCTTTTATTTATACAATGCCAAAGGTGAGCAAATCTTGAGCGCATACGATGATAAACTTGGACAAATTCAATTTCTTCTCGATAATAAAAACTATTTAAATCCTTTTAATCTGTATTCCAGTCAAAAACTTGAGACCTTTAAAAAAGAGCTCGTGACAGCCAAGACCATCAAAATTTATCATGCAGGACATTTATATCGCTTTGAAAATCAACATGCTGAACTACTCAATAAACCTGTTTCTTGTCAGGAATAATCCAAAATAAAAGATTGGATCACATTCCTCTCAGCATTCATTAAAATTAAATCGGTGGTGAAATCAAACAGCCTCACCTAAAGCGGACAAAATTTGCTATATTGAGCGTTTTTCCGCGAACATTCGTTTTAGATAGATATGAATACCGCCATACAAGCAGCTCTTGATCATGCCGTGCAATCTCTTCAACAAGCAGGGATTCTTCCTTCGGATTGGACTAACAACAGTGTGTTAACCCGAACCAAAGACCGAAGTCATGGTGACTTTGCTTCCAACATTGCCATGGTTGGAGCAAAAGCTGCGGGTATGAAACCACGCGATTTGGCTGAAAAAGTATTGGCTCATCTGCCAGAAGTCGCAGACATTACCAAGGCTGAAATCGCTGGGCCTGGTTTTATCAACTTTTTCTTAAATGCAGATCAGCGTTACGCTGTACTCGATCAAATTCAGGCACAAAAAGATCAATTTGGCCGTAGTCAGGCCAATGGCGCACAAAAAATTCAGGTGGAGTTTGTCTCTGCCAATCCAACTTCAAGTCTGCATGTCGGACATGGTCGCGGTGCCGCTTATGGTATGACTGTAGCGAACTTACTAGAAGCGACGGGTGCCAAAGTTGACCGTGAATATTATGTCAATGATGCAGGTCGTCAAATGGATATTTTGGCGACTTCGACTTATTTACGTTATTTGGAATTACTTGGACAAGACCTTGTTTTTCCTAAGAATGCCTATCAGGGTGATTATGTCAAGGAAATTGCACAAAGCATTATCGACAAAGACAGCGATGCATATGTTCGTGCGGTAGCTGATGTTTATCGCGATGTGCCAGAAGATGTGCAATATGCCGCTGAACTAGATGCTGAAGGCAATAAAGTGGTTCTCTCTGGTGATAAAGAAAAACATATTGATGGGCTGATCGCCAATTCACAGCAGTTACTCGGCGAAGGATATCGTGTTTTTCATCAGGCCGCGCTAAAAGCCATTTTAGATGACATTAAAGATGATCTTGCCGATTTTGGTGTGACTTTTGATCGCTGGTTCAGTGAAGCATCACTGGCTGATAAAATTGAAGAAGCCTTACAAACCCTAGATCAACGTGGTTTTCTCTATGAAAAAGACGGCAATATCTGGTTTAAATCGACTGAATTTGGGGATGAAAAAGACCGTGTTGTGAAACGCCGCAATGGGCAAACCACGTACTTTGCATCTGACATCGCCTATCATTTAGATAAATTACAACGTGGTTATACCCATATCGTGGATATCTGGGGTTCAGATCACCACGGTTATATTGCACGGGTAAAAGCAGCAATTGATGCAATGGGTTATGACTCTGCCAAACTTACCGTACTTTTAGTTCAGTTTGTCAGTCTATGGCGTGGCGGTGAAATGGTACAAATGTCATCACGTTCAGGCCAGTTTGTGACTTTACGTGAACTCCGTGAAGAAGTAAGCAACGATGCAGCCCGTTTCTACTATGTGATGCGTAAATCTGAGCAACATATTGACTTCGACTTGGATCTTGCAGTATCACAAAGCAAGGACAATGCGGTGTATTACATTCAATATGCGCATGCGCGAATCTGTCGTATGCTAGAAAAAGCAGCGACCAGTGCAGTGAATTTTGATGCTGTTCAGGCACGTCAATATGCGTCACGTCTGGAACTGGATGCTGAAACAGAAATTCTATCGAAACTGGCTGCCTATCCAGATATTATTGTACGTGCCGCAAATGCTTACGAACCGCATCAAATTGGTAATTATTTGAAAGAGTTAGCAGCATTATTCCACGGCTGGTACAATGAACATAAAGTGTTAAATGATGATGCAGAACTCACTCAAGCGCGTCTTTTGTTGTCCGTCAATGTACAACAAGTGTTGCGTAATGGTTTGGAATTGCTTGGTGTATCTGCGCCAGAATCAATGTAAATCATCTATTGTTTGACTTGTAGCTCAGACCAATTCCTGTTTTTGGTCTGACGACCTAATTTGAAGAGGATTTCACGTGTTTGGAAAAACGCAGCGCGGTGTATCTGAGCGACCAAATAAACCCAAAAAATCACTGATTCCAAAGTGGTTAGGTACATTGGTGGCTATTTTAGCTCTGATGTGCATCGCCGTGGTGTTGATGCTTTGGAAACCGTGGAAGCCTGTTTCAACTAAAAATGAAGTGACTTCGCCGCATTATCAGGAAGAAGAAACCAATCATGACTATCGTTTCTACGATCTGTTACCACAGCAACAAGTTACGCCGATTCCTGAACAAGCAGTGCCCGAGACCAAGCCACAGCAACCTGTGGTGATTGTAGAAGCGCCAAGTGAAGCCAGCGCGCCTGTGAGCAATGATCCTGCTGCCGCAGTTGCCGCTGAAGAAAATCCACAACAGCCACATCAAGCGTCCTTTATCTTACAAGTGCGTAGTTATCCTGACCCAGACAGCGCCGATGCACGTCGTGCAGAAATCATTTTAAATGGTTTGTCTGCCGATGTGGTCAAAAGTGTCGAAAATGGCAAAATATGGTATCGCGTGGTTTCTGGCCCATATGATTCACAAGATGCAGCTGTTGCGGCTCAACAGACTTTGCAGCATAGTGGCATTGATTCTATTGTAGTGAAGCGTTAATACCTTCATAGCATCAAAAAAGAACGCTGATTGCGTTCTTTTTTATCTCAAATGTTTTGATCAAATGCTTACCAGCCCCAACATGTTCCCGTAGTCGGTTTACCGCATTCACGATAATGTACCGCATACCAGACACTACCACCTGATCTTGGCGTTCCATCTTTTTTTACTTCATCCCGATTCAATTCATCAAAAGTACTGATCGCATTGGCGGTCACAGAGCCTTTATCTGCATTTTTTTGCAGGTTTAAGCTTCCTAGACTTTTTGCCGTCTGATTCTGATAAATCACAGTTTCTGGCGCTACTGTTCCGATCAATAAAGCATAGTTGGCAACTGCCGCCGTATAACCTGTGGCGCTACCAGAAAGAGTTAAATCCTTTTTGATGCTGGTGCTTGCCAGCACATCTGCCCCGCCATATATTTTCGCATCAAGATGATAAAAACTTAAAGGTTGTACCATCCCTGTTTTAACCTGAGCTTCTAACCAGTCTTGCCATAAAAACTCCAGAAAGTCGGTGGCATTGTCAGGTTTGCTATAGCCAATATCTCGGACAAAATACATCAATGAACGATACTGATTTTCTTCCATACCCGTTGGATTGGTTGCTGATTTAAGTCCCAGATTTTTTGGTAATTGTTGATATGTAATGCTTTGGTTTTGTCCATTACGCAACCATGCACGACCATTGGCGACCATTTTTGTCCAAAACTCATCTGCTGTTTTGAGAGAGCTATAATTATCAACCACACGCACCCAAACTTTCAGCGTTTCACCACCATCGGGTAATTCACGTAACTGGGTCATGGTATGATGCCCATCGGTCAGATACAAACGACCATCGTAGCCAACCACGACCGTTTTCAAATCAGCAGTTTCTGTTGCTGGTTGTTCGGCACAACCAAAGCTATCGAGTTGTTTTAAATTTGCTGCTTTGAGTTGCTCCATGCTGCTAAAGTCATCGCGGCTTTTGGCACCAATTGCTTCACAGTAATCACTGAATTTTTTGCCTATGGTTTTATTGAGATAATAAAGCTGATTGGTTGGATCTGCTTGCCAAGTCTGACGATTCCAATCGCCTTGCCAACGGCCTAATTTATAATAAATCTGGTCATAGCCCACTGCGCCTTGAGTCGGAATCAGATCAGCAATCTGAACCTGAAGAATATCGCCAGCTTTGGCATTTAAAAAGCGTTGATCGCGCTGATCTTGCGGCTGAGTCGACGGCGTGTTCTGGCTTTGATCATCATTTGAATCATTGCACGCTGTTAATGCGAAAACCGCACAAATCCCCAGAGACAATATTGTCATATTTTTAGTCATCAATTTCATAAAACATCAATCATCTAAAGCTTGTTTGAAAAGACGCATATTGACGAGAAAATATTCAGAATAAATGACAAATTTCATTTTGATTGATGTTTTAAAATATAACAAGCATTGCCATGCTGCATCAGTTTGTCAGCAGGCAATATGGTTGGCTATCAAAACTGCCTTTATTCAATTCCTTTTTGCTTGGCACGTTGAAAAGCAGGACGAGATTGAATCCGAGTAAGAAAAGCCTGAATATACGGATATTGGCCTGTGGTACGGGTTAAAATAGCTTCAAGTGGAAAACTCATCTGAATGTCAGCAAAGCTAAACTGACCAGCAAAATAATCATGTTGAGATAAATATTCCTCTAAAAAAGCAATATGATCTTTTAAACGTGGACGAATAAAGCCAGCTTTAATGCCATCGGTAATTTTATTGGCAATCGGACGAATGATAAAAGGTACATTTTTACCGACATTGTTCATGACCAACTGAAATACCAATAATGGCATCAGTGAACCTTCGGCATAATGCATCCAATATAAATATTGAAAAGCATCTTCATCATTTTGTGGCTTAAACTGATTTTGCAAATCGTACTTACTTTGCAAATATTCCAAAATCACCGCAGACTCTGCAATCGCGCGATCATCATCCTGTAAAATGGGTGCCTTGCCCAAAGGATGAATCTGTTTCAGTTCAGGTGGTGCGGCATAGGTCGGTAAGCGTTTGTAATATTGAATTTGATAATCCTGTTCTAGTTCTTCCAAAGCCCATAAAATCCGAAAAGAACGCGATTGTTCCAGATGATGTAAAGTCAGCATATTGTTCTCTATTTCTCGCCAAAATTCTAAATTGATTGATCGCATTCAGCCCATGAGCATTGCATGGGCTGAATTGTAAAATCATGAGATTGCAACAGAATTAAGCTAAGGTGGTTTTGATTTCCACACTGCGTAATAAGGTCTTGGTTACTGGTGTTTTACTACAGACATTTAACACTTTTTCCTGCATTTCTTCAGATAATGGATTTTTAAAAGTCACACGACGTTCGATCCATTCCTGTTGTTCCTTATTCATAAAAAAATCAACTTCGACACTAAACTCACCAAAATCCATTTCTTTATGCTGTGCATACATACGCAAGGTAATCATAGTACATGACGCCAAACTTGCTGTTAGAAAGTCATAAGGTGCTGGCCCCGTATCATGCCCACCAAAAGATTCAGGTTTATCGGTAATAAAATGATGTTTACCACTGGTGACTTCACCTTTCCACGGTGCTGGATCGGTTTTAACAACGCTACGTGCAATCACACTCATTTGGATGCTCTCATTTGATCAGGAAAAGTGGGGGCTTCAAGACGTGGGCCATCATAATCTGGAATTTCGCCGAAGCGTGCATCATGATTAACCCATTGCTCACGTGCTTCGCGTAGTCCTTCCGTGGTTCGACCGACAAGATTCCACCACAGTAAAATCGGAGTTTCAAAAGGTTCACCACCAATCAGTAATACACGATGCCCTTTTGGAATATCAATTTCAATATGTTCAACCCCAGGCTCTAACACCACCAAATTGTCCTGATTCAACTCATGTCCATTCACCCAAGCGTGACCTTCTAATGCTAAAAAGCCATATTCAAATTTTGGATTGAGTGGAATACGAGTCTTCGCATCTGCCTGAGCGGTCATGTCGATACCGACCAATGGCGTATGCACCGCCACAGGAGAGCTTTGCCCCATAAACTCACCGACCAATACGGTAAATTCAACCTGATCCTGTTGTGTTGTTGGTAATACAGGATAGTGATCAAACTGTGGAGGCATATTGAGTTTGTCATCAGGTAAAGCAATCCAGAGCTGTGCCGCATGCATTTTAGTTTCAGTATCTGGCGCCACTTCAGTATGGGAGATACCATGTCCAGCAGTCATCAGATTAACCTGATACGGGCGAATCAATTGCTTGGTGCCTAAACTATCGGTATGCATCATGGTGCCTTCAATCATCCAAGTAAAGGTTTGCAAACCTGTATGCGGATGAGGCCCAACATCCAATCCATCGCCTTGTGGAAAAGTTACGGGACCTGCATGATCCAGAAAACACCATGCACCGATCATGCGTTTTTGCCGACTGGGTAAAGCACGTTTAATCACGGTTCCTTTACCAATTTCTGCGCTGCGAATTTGAAAATCCTGAATAAATTGATTGATGTAACTTTCACAATCCTGTGAATCTGAGATTTCCGTATAATTGGTATTGGTCATTATCTTTGTCCTGATGTGTGCTTAAATCATATGAATGGCTAGCCAAACTGAGCGCTGCGCTTGCTGATCAAAATGCTATTCACCACTTGGATACGCTTAAAATTCAGAATAACGTGTCTCAGAGCATTGTTGTTTTATCATTGCGTAAACAGCGCGTTCTAAACCAACTGTTTGTTTTGTTAGCTTTCATAAATGACTTATCTTACTGATTATGTTTATATTACCAAACTTAACTCAAGATTTTATGCACAACTTTAAGACAGTGTAGTGCTATTTTTAAGACAATCCTTGTCAAAGCCTTACTCAAAGATTATTTGGACTGCGGAATCTGACTTTTCATGTGTTTCATAAAATCTCGGAAATGCGGTGCAAATTCTGCAAATAAAGGATGATTACGCTGCTCTAACATCACTTCACTAAATAGTTTGAGCCCAACCGCAAAGGATTGTGTGGTTTGCTCGTCAAAGAATGCTGCGCTTTTTAATTTTTCTACAATCTGAAAAATATCATCATGATTGCGTGTATAAAACTCAAGTTTTTCAGCATAAGTTGATACCTCACCTTTGGCATCTTTTAAATGTTGAACAGTGACAAAGTATTGATGTTGTTTCATAGATCAATTCCAATTCTATTTTAAAATTAAATACTTTCCCGAATTTCAAGTTGCATCACCTCTACTTGAAATTGTTGAAAAACCGCTTGTAAGGACTGTAAAAATTGCGTTTGTTTCGCCTGCGTTAAGGCCGCACACTGGATCTGGAGGAGCTGTTTTTTGCTACGATCAGGTAGGTTAAATTTTGTTTCTGCACGATGAAATTGATAACTTGCAATTAAACCCGCATCCACCAAATCACTGACGACGCGATAAATTGTTGCCAAACTGAGCTGTTGGTGCTGCACATGTAATTTTTGATAGATCTGTTTGATGCTTAAGTCATCAGGTTGTTGTTCAAGTAAATTTAGAACTGAAACTCGTGAATGGGTAACTCTTAAACCCGCCTGTTTGAGTCGATATTGTGCGTCCAACATCTTAAAATCCTCCGTTATAAACGCCCGATTTCAACGGCTGCCTGATCGATCTTTTCCGCAATCTGATGAATCTGTTGTGGATTTAAATCTGTAACATTCAGTTTTAATCGCAAGGCCGTTTTCAGATTTTCCATCGCACGGTGTATATCTATCAGTTGATCATTGCCATGAATCTCGCGTCGAAGACGTAACTTTTCCAGCAAAGCATTCAGCATGTCTTGCTGTTGGGTTAAATACACTTTTCCTTCTTCAGTAACTTGATATTGCTTACGTTCAGCATCGAGCAGTGCAATAAAATTCATGTCTTCAAGTGTCGTTAATGTCGGATAGATCGTACCCGCACTCGGGCTATAGTCTCCTCCGACTAAGTCACTAATTTCTTTAATGATTTCGTAACCATGTTTGGGGCTTTGCTGAATCAGATATAAAACCAAAAGTTTCATTCGACCTGCTTCAAATAGACGTCCGCGACGGCCTCTACCGTGAGTATGATGTTCACGCTCATGTGAAGCCCGCTCTGAATGTCTAGTATCTCGTTCAGATTGATTTCTCATATTATTTTTCTCAGATTAGGTAATTTATAATTGTTAAGATATATCTTAATATGTCTTTTAACAAGCTAAGATCTAGCTTAAATTTTTTATAATATTGATATTGAATGGATTATTTATTTTTATGATGAAATTTTAAAAAAGTTAAGTAATAAAAAAGAGCAAGTAGGTAGTCGTGTTATTAGCAATAGCTATTTAACTTGATCACAAATACAACCAAATTATTTTCGATTTAGCTTTATCACCGTTTCAACGAATTGTTAAATACATAATTGTTTGTAAAAACATATTCTTATATCAATCATACATAACAGTAATTACATTAAATAAAAGATTAATAAGTGTATTTTATGGATGAAATATCACTTTTTTCTTATATATTTTTTGGGGATTTTCTTTGCCATATATAACTCCTTGACCTCATCTAAAGAGAGAAAAATTGATCTTAAATACTTCATTTTTTAGAGTTTTTTTTGTACATAATTTCAAATCATTTAAGGTCAATTGAGCTCATTTTTATAAGGTGGGCACAATTTGGTCACAAAAGTTTTTTAATATGACTTCGTGATATCGAGAATACAAAGACGATCACGGCTTTATTAAGAAGAAAAAAATTATATAAATCAAAAATAAAAAGCCCCTATCTTTCGATTGAGGCTTTTTAGAATATGGAGCGGGAAACGAGACTCGAACTCGCGACCCCAACCTTGGCAAGGTTGTGCTCTACCAACTGAGCTATTCCCGCAAATATTTGAGCAGTTTTATAAAAAACTTTCACTAAAAACAATCTGGAGCGGGAAACGAGACTCGAACTCGCGACCCCAACCTTGGCAAGGTTGTGCTCTACCAACTGAGCTATTCCCGCAAATATTTGAGCAGTTTTATAAAAAACTTTCACTAAAAACAATCTGGAGCGGGAAACGAGACTCGAACTCGCGACCCCAACCTTGGCAAGGTTGTGCTCTACCAACTGAGCTATTCCCGCAAATATTTGAGCAGTTTTATAAAAAACTTTCACTAAAAACAATCTGGAGCGGGAAACGAGACTCGAACTCGCGACCCCAACCTTGGCAAGGTTGTGCTCTACCAACTGAGCTATTCCCGCGTGCCGCTTATAATACATTAAGCAAATCAAGGGTCAACCACTTTATGCAAATAATGCTGCTGATTGCATAAAATAAAATCATATTCGCGCTCTGATCGCCTGAGTTATTCTATTTGACTCACTTTTTATGTGTTTTTCAGTGTTTTAATCTTAGGCACGTTATACTTCCATCCATCTTTCTATGTAAATAGGTAACTGATCATGACGCTCGAACAACAACTGATTGAACGTTTAAATACATTGCAACCCACGCATCTTGAAGTGATCAACGAGTCTGCGGGTCACGGTGGTTACTTTCCGGGTAAAGAAAGTCATTTTAAAGTCGCTATTGTAAGTCCAATTTTTCAGGGACTTCGACTGGTGCAACGTCACCAAAAAGTCTATGCAGTCGCAACAGATTTAATGAATCCTGGTAAAATTCATGCATTGGCGATTCATGCCTATACGCCAGATGAATGGCAAGGCCAAGTACCCGATAGTCCTGAATGTGCGCATGCACCTAAAAATTAAACAAATTGATAGATAAAAATGGATATACATTTATTCGTCCTTGTCATTCATCTGGTTGCATTGGCACTTGCAGCAATAGCTGTGCTGATTCGTTCTATGCCTTTATGGATGACTACGCCTGATCAGTCTGAGTCTCCTGCGACCAATAAACTCTGGATTGCCCTGCAACATTCAGGATTTACGCTTGTTGTCATTACGGGACTTGTTTTGTTATCGCTGAATCATTTTCAAATGCAGCCGTGGTTTTATGCCAAAATTATTCTGTTTGTGGTAATGCTTTCGTCTTTCAGTAAAGCATTTAAAAAGGATCAGTCTATTTTAGTGGTACAGCGCAAAGCAGGTCTGGTCATTGGCTGTGTGGCATTTGTTGCTATTTTGGGTTTAGTCATGATCAAGCCAGTTTTTGGTTAATTGTTTGACATTCTTTGCATTTATATCGATTGGCTAGGTTAAACTCTAAACAAGTTTGAAAAAATAGTGATGAGGGAAGCATGTTTACACGGGTGGTTTTCAACCAAAAAGGCGGTGTGGGTAAATCAAGTATCACGGTAAATCTGGCAGCAATTAGTGCTGCGCAAAACTTAAGAACACTGGTGATTGATTTAGATCCACAAGCCAATTCTAGCCAATACCTATTAGGTGAACAGGCGACTTACTCCGCAGATAAAAATGCCTTAGAGCCGAACATCGAAAACTTTTTTGATGATGTCTTAGGTAATAATCAACCAAAAGGGTTGATTGGTAATGCCATTGGTTCAATTTTAAAATCACGCGCCAAAGGCTTGGAAAGTTTTGTGCATCATACGGCTTTTCCAAAGCTGGACGTGATTCCAGCCAGCCCAACACTGGGTGCATTAGAGCATGCGCTTGAGTCCAAACATAAGATTTATAAATTACGCGATTCTTTGCAACAACTCAGCAGTCAATATGATCGGATTTATATCGATACGCCACCTGCTTTTAATTTCTTTACTTTGTCGGCGCTCATTGCCGCTGATCGCGTCTTGATTCCATTTGATTGCGATGTGTTTTCCAAACGTGCGTTACAAACTTTGATTGAAAATGTGATCGAAACCCAAGATGATCATAATAATGGTCTGGAAATTGAAGGGATTGTGGTCAATCAATTTCAGGCACAGGCAAAATTGCCAAGAGAAGTGGTACAACAATTAAAAGATGAAGGCTTACCTGTATTAAACAGCATGTTACCGCCTTCAATTTTAATGAAAGAATCACATCAGAAAAATTTACCCTTGGTTCATCTATCGCCAGAACACAAGCTGACACAAGCGTATCAGACACTGTTCGCAGAAATTGAACCCAATTAATTTGAGAAAAGCGATGAAAGGCTTATATTTCCTTCCTCTAAGCGTATTAACATTATTGCTGGGTGCTTGTGCGACCACAGTTAAACCGACCTATGTCTCTCCAACGCAATACCAGTCGTTGAATTGTCAGCAATTACAAAGTGAATATAATCGTATTCAACTCTATATTGAAAATGGTGTGCAGACACCGAAACGGACAGGTGTGGGTGTAGGCGTTGGACTTGGCGGTGGCTGGGGACGTGGTGGTTGGGGCTTCGGCCCGAGCGTTTCAGTCAACATGGGACAATCTTCAAACACCAAAAATACGGAACTTTCTCGCGTATTAGGTCAGCAAGAAGCGATTGTTCAGGCAGCACAATTTAAAAATTGTCCTATTGTGGTCAAGAAAAAAGCCAGTTAAAATCCTAAAAACGAGTCCTGCTTCACATTTTTTGAATCAGGACTGAATAAGTGTTTGTCAAAATGTTTCGTGATATGTCTTTTTAAATCATATTGTTAGTTTTCTTTGCATCGATATTTCATCATCTATGCTCAGGCTTAAACGTCAATAAAACTTGTCAGTTAAATTCAATTTCATATAAGGTGTGCCCACCTTAATCGCGATGGATACTTTATGATTGAAAGCTGGTTTTTTGTATTGGCGATGCTAGCCGTGCTACTTATTCCTGGTCCAACCAATGCGTTGTTTGCCAGTGCTGCACATCATCAGGGTATTACAAAAACGGCTTCTTTTATTCCAGCAGAATGGTTGGGTTATCTGTATGGTATTGCGATTTGGGCATTGTTAATTCATCTTGGACAACCGATCTGGCCTGCACTGACTCCGCTTTTGCATGTGATTAGTGCTTTGTATGTCATTTGGTTGGCGTTTAACTTATGGAAAAGCTCACATTTACAAAAACATAGCCAAAGTCATAAAACGATTCGCCCTAAACAGATATTTTTCTCGACCTTAAAAAACCCTAAAGCGTTATTGTTTGCCGCAGGAATTTTTCCGCCAGAGACATGGGATTCTTTAGAACATGCCATTTTAGTACTAGGCGTATTTAGCTTGATTCTATTTCCAGTGTCATGGTTCTGGATGGTGTTTGGTCGAGCTTTACTGGCAGGCAATATTAAGGGATTACAAGCCGACCGTTTATATAAAGGATCGGCAATGTTGCTGTTATTATGTATGTTACCCGTGATTTTTCGATTCTTTTAAACTTACTTTTTAGAGTTTAAAACTTGACGCTTATTGCTGAGTTTCTGACGAATAAAGGCAAAAATTCCCGGTAACACACTCAAAATAATAATGCCAAAAATTAAGTGGGTAAAATTATCTTTAACCATCGGCATATTGCCAAATAAATAGCCCAATGTAATAAAAGAAGCCACCCAACACAGCGCTCCAATCACATTATAGGTCAGAAAAAACTTATAGTTCATGCTGCCTGCACCTGCGACAAAAGGCGCAAAAGTACGGGCAAAAGGAATAAATCGAGCAAAAATGATGGTTTTACCGCCATGACGTTCAAAAAACTCATGGGTTTTGCTCAGATGTGCTTTATTAATAAAACGTGAATTCATTTCAAAAACACGCGGGCCGATGAAACGACCAATATGATAATTTAGGGTATCCCCCAATACTGCTGCAATAAATAAAAGAATACCCAGAACCCAGGGATCCATTGCACCCGTAGATGCTGCCAATGCCCCTGCTGCAAAGAGTAAACTGTCGCCCGGTAAAAAAGGCATGACTACCAGACCAGTTTCCACAAAAATAATCAGAAACAAAATTGCATATATCCATACGCCATAATTGCGAATAAACTCAAGAAGGTGATCATCAACGTGCAAAATAAAATCAAAAAGTTCCATGACAGGCTACAGCGCAAAATTGTGATCAAATCCTAGCAGTGCCTTATGTGAAAGTCAGTATGATTCAGTAAAAAGTTACATCTTTTATTGTCTTTTATTCGGAACGATATGTCTGAAAAATGAATATTTATTGCAAAAATAAACCAGATTAAGATCATCTCATCAAAACAACATACGTTGAAATCAATCTAAAGGGCTTATTTATGTTTAATCCAAATGTAGTCGTAAAAAACATCGTCACTCAATCTGGTGCGGATGCTGTTATCTCATTGGTCGCACGAATCCTGATGGCCTATATTTTTCTGGTTGCAGGCTGGGGCAAAATCACCGCTTATTCGGCAACTGTGGGTTATATGGAATCGATGGGGGTGCCAGGTGGCTTGTTACCTTTCACGATTTTAGTTGAATTTGGTGATGGACTAGCTTTGCTTTTTGGTTTTCAGACTCGTTTAGCGGCATTGGGACTTGGCGTTTTTAGTATTATTACTGCACTGATTTTCCATGAAGGTTCAGACCAATCTCAAGCCATTAATTTTATGAAAAACTTAACTATGGCGGGCGGTTTATTTTTCTTGATGTTACATGGTGCGGGGAAATTCAGTCTAGATGCAGCGATTGAAAAATAAATTATTCAGACCTATGGGGTAAATTAACTTTTACCTTATATTACAAAACTCTAGCCGACATCTTTTTCACTTTCTGCTTAGATAAAACTGAATATATTTAACATCAAGAGAGAATAATGAAAAAGTTTATCCTGACTGCTTCTATCGCCGCGACAGTCGTTTTATCTTCTAGTGCATTTGCTGGCAAGGATGATCATGTGATTATTCAGGAAGCTGCAAAAAATATGGTGACTGTTCAGCAAGTAGCAAAAATCAAAGATGAAACGGGCGTAACATTGACAGGTCAAATTACCAAACATATTAAAAGTGATCATTACGAATTTAAAGATCGTTCTGGCATAATTAGTCTGGAAATTGATGATGATCTTTGGCATGCAGCAGGCTTAAAAGTCGGTGATCATGTCCGTGTTGTGGGTGAGGTAGATACTCATCGCTATAAACCTACAGACATTGAAGTCGTGAAAATCGAAAAAAATCAGCACTAAATAGAAGGCACTCATTTAGTGCCTTTTTTAATACTGTTTTTATTAAGTTTTTTGGCAATGGAAAGAACGTGCGTGGCATCATGAAAAATGCTAGAATATTGCGCTTCTCTCGTTGCCTTGCATAGTTGCGTAATCATGACAACCAATACTCACATTACTGATGACCGTATCTTAATTTTGGATTTCGGCTCTCAATACAGCCAACTGATTGCACGTCGTGTACGTGAAGCGGGTGTATATTCTGAAATGTATGCTTTTGATATGTCTGAACAAGACATTCGTGCTTTTAATCCGAACGGTATCATTTTGTCTGGTGGGCCTGAAAGCGTGCATGAAGAAGGTAGCCCACGCGCACCACAAGTAGTATTTGAGCTTGGTGTACCTGTCTTAGGGATTTGTTATGGTTTCCAAACCATGTCTGAGCAATTAGGTGGAAAAGTTGAGCCGGGCAAGGTACATGAGTTTGGTTATGCCGAAGTCGACATTCAACAACGTGATCAATTGATTGGCAATTTGCAGGATCGTGAAGATCAACTCCATGTCTGGATGAGTCATGGTGATAAAGTAGGACGTTTACCAGAAGGTTTTCAGACTACTGCTAGCACGCCAAGTTGTCCATTCGCAGCAGCATCTGATGAAACTCGCCGTTTCTATGGAGTTCAGTTCCATCCGGAAGTCACGCATACCGCCAAAGGTGCAGAATTACTGTCTAACTTTGTGCATAAAATCTGTGGTTGTGGCGGTCTTTGGACGCCAGAACACATTATCGATTTGCGCGTAGAACAATTACGTCAGCAAATTGGAGATGAAAAAGTATTACTCGGTTTATCTGGTGGCGTAGATTCCTCTGTTGTGGCTGCACTTTTACATAAAGCGATTGGTGATCAATTGACTTGCGTATTTGTAGACAATGGTTTGCTTCGTTTAAACGAAGGCGACCAAGTGATGCAAATGTTTGCAGATAACATGGGGATCCGTGTCATTCGTGCCGATGCCGAAGAACGTTTCTTAACTGCACTTGCGGGTGAAGTTGATCCTGAGAAAAAACGTAAAATTATTGGTCGTGAATTTATCGAAGTCTTTGCAGAAGAAGCGCGTAAACTTGATGGCGTGAAATTCTTGGCGCAAGGTACGATTTATCCTGACGTGATTGAATCTGCTGCAAGTAAACAAGGCAAAGCGCATGTGATCAAATCCCACCACAACGTGGGTGGTTTACCAGAAGATTTAGCGTTTGATTTGGTCGAGCCATTACGTGACTTGTTTAAAGATGAAGTGCGTAAATTGGGTACAACGCTTGGCTTGCCACACAGCATGATTTATCGTCATCCATTCCCGGGTCCGGGTCTGGGCGTGCGTATTTTGGGTGAAGTGAAAAAAGAATACGCCGATATTTTACGTCTGGCAGATGATATCTTTATGCAGGAACTTCGCGCCAGTGGTTGGTACGACAAAACTGCTCAGGCCTTTGCAGTATTCCAACCTGTAAAATCTGTGGGTGTGGTGGGTGATGGTCGCCGTTATGCATGGGTGATTGCACTTCGTGCGGTTGAAACGGTTGACTTTATGACCGCGCGTTTCGCTCATCTTCCTTATGATTTGGTTGATAAAATCTCGACGCGTATCATGAACGAAATTAAAGATGTTTCACGTGTGGTTTATGATGTTTCATCAAAGCCACCAGCGACGATTGAGTGGGAGTAAATTTGGGCTTTCTAAAAGCATAGCTTTTAGCCAAATTTACGCCAAGCGCTGTGCGCGCGGCAGAGGGATTTCAAAAATGAGCGAGTTTAAAGTGAAACTTTAAAATGAGTGTAAGTTGCTCGCGGTAATGAGCGTTCTAATGTCTCATCCTAAAATAGATTGACTATATTTTCTTTAAAACCGAGTTATATCAATTAGCTCGGTTTTTTCTTTGCATGCATTTGATTTGGGTAATGAATAGCATTGCTACGCAAGTCAAACTCAAATATGAACGAAAACAATTATAAATAAAAATAGATTCAGCTATCAGCTTATCTAATTCCTGTAGTGTGTTACAACGTGTCGTTAAAAACTCCTGCTTTAATATTGCATTAACTCTTTCTGCTAATGCATTCTGGTATGAGAAACATCGTTTCGCAAGGTATCCGTCTGTCATCGATGGCGTTATTCCATATTCTTGCAAGGTTTTCTGATACAGGTGTGAACAATAATGTGGCCTCTATCTGCGTGATGAATCATTCTGTTAGCTCGATCTTCTACGTAGCGCATCTTCATATGTAATGCTTCAACAATATTCTCAGCACGCATATCATTTGATAGTTTATAGCCCTTAGATGAATTGGCATAGTCTTCGACGTCCAATCTTGTTGTCGATACTTGCGTAACCACGTAAGTACTGTTGTTTTCCCTTGGGTACCATACTTATCCTATACTTGAATATAAGTTATTTGCCCTTTTTCAACCTCATGTACAACCATCATTTTAAAAGGAAAGCTGTAATCTCTTTGAGTTCGTTTAATTCTTTGATCTTTCTTCAGTTCCATAAAATAAGTTCAAAAGTGCTCAACTTATTTCAGGATGGGACAAGAATTAGTCCCAGAAATTTCCATAATTTAACTGCTTGATTCCTGCATCGACAAACTTGGAATTTTCCCAGTGTTTGACCTTAAACCCCTGTTTAATCAACTTGGCTTTAACCGCAGTATCGACCCCAGCCTGTAAATGATTGAGATAACCATCATCGAGAATCGGCGAATACATATCTTTTAGATCTACATGTTCGAGGCTTAAACGAAATAACTGTTCTGGATATCCTGCATTTTGAGTTACCAATGCAATCGCTTGTTCACGATGTTCAGGCTGTGATGCCCAGTATGCTGATTGAAGCACAACATTAACAAATTGTTGTACGGCTTCTGGGTGATGTTGTACAAATTGACTCCGTGCAATCAAACCTGCCTGAATGGTTCCAGCGCCATCCTGACGATCCAGAGTACTGACCGGTACCTCAATAATTCCCTGCTGTTTCAGCGCCAGTATTGGCGTAAGTCCCCAACTTGCATCAATTTGTTTTGCTGCAAGCGCTGCATTTGCTGCCGAAGAATCCAGATTAACGATCCGAAAATCTTTTTCTGTATAGCCATATTGGTCAATAAACTGATCAAAAGAAAGTTGCATTGCTGTACCCTGAAACAAGCCAATGCGTTTTCCTTTTAATTTTTCCAGACTATCGTATCCCTGATTCGGCAAAACACCCAAATAAGCTTGTACATTACGCCCTGTTGCAGCCAGTAAAGTAGTATCGGTATTGTTGGCTTTACCAATAATTGCGGCCAGATCACCCAAAAAAGCAACATCAATTTGCCCATTGACCAAGGCTTCATTAATTGCAGGGCCTGCACCTTTAAAAAACTGCCACTCGATCTGAATCTTTTGCTCAGCAAACTGATTTTCCAATAATTTATTCAGATAAATATAATCTACAAGTGGTGTACCGCTACTATGCCGCTCACTTGTACTTAAATCTGGTACAGCAATTCTGATTTTGACCAGTTTGGTATCGTCTTTGCCAGATGCAGTTGCATGAGAAGATGAAGACGATGGCTTAAAAACGATAAATAAAATTAAAATAATAATAATGACAGGCAAAGCCCAAATATATCTACGCTGACGGCTTAAATTTGCCATATTCCCCCGCTCCTCCACTTGTATATTTCAAACACGTTTCCAGATGCAATGCGTTGCCATTAAAACCATAGGCAATGCATCTTTCGGCGTTTTTCAATCTGCTATTGTTTGAGTGAACTCTCAAAAAAATTATTTTGAATTTAAAACAGCTTGAACCTTTAATTCATCTAACTGTTGTGCTGACAAGCCTTTAGGCAGCGTAATCACGCCCTTACGACCATCCACACCCGTTGTCGTTTCTCCCGCCAAAGTGACACGACGAACAACACGATGCTGATCACCATAGTCATTGACTGCATAATGTTGAGTCGCGCGATTATCCCAAATCGCAACATCCCCCGCCTGCCATGACCAACGCACAGTATTTTCTGGACGTGTGACTTTGTCTTGTAAGATATTAAAAATACGTTGTGAATCTTGCTGAGTGAATCCCACTAAACGTTTAAAGAAGTGACCGACTAATAAACTTTTTTTGCCCGTTTCAGGATGTACAATCACTACTGGATGTTCGGTTTCATACTTGGTCGAAACAAAGGTTTTTTTATAATTTTCAATTTGTTCGGCTGTCACATGTTCTTTGATCGCCACGTAATCATATTCATTGGAATGTACTGCAACTAATTTTTCTGCAAACTGTTGAAGCAATTCTGGCAAATCTTGATAGGCGGTTTCTGTGTTTGCCCAAGTGGTATCTCCACCTGTTTCTGGAATAATCACACCACGTAAAATACTAATTTTTGGATAGGCATCAATAAACGTCACATCGGTATGCCATGAATTTGCTCTCGCCCCTTTTTGAGAATCCAGCTCTAAGACAAAATTTGTGCCTTCGACTGAAGGTACTGTTGGATGTTTGACTGGTTCGCCTAATAAAGCGCCAAATTTTTCCTGTTCAAGATCATCCAGATGTTGTTGTCCTCGAAAAAATAAAACTTTATGTTGCAATAAAGCCTGCTGAATGAAATTAACAGTATCCTGATCCAGTGTTGAACTTAAATGAACCCCCGATATTTCAGCACCAATTCGCCCAGTTAACGCTTTAATCTGAATCTGTTGTTGTGGTTTTTGAATAAATGTGGTCATGATGAACTACTCTTTTTTGCATGAATACATGCAATTTTGCATAGCTCAATGACTTAATCTGTTATTTGTATGACAAACAAAATGATAACTTCCTATTTACTTATTACTATTCAAGATAATCAATTTTAGCATTATTTTTGATAGCATTAGCATTTTTAAAAATTTGACCCAATTTATTATTTATTGGATATTTATAGATTGACCACCTATCGGCACATCATAAAAAATATTATGAACCAGATTATTGCTTTTAAAAACCCGATTTCAAAATATCGAACTGAAAATTCGTTATATAAAAATAATCGCACATCAAATTCAGAATATATTGAGAGTGCAATTAAAATACTGGAAAATTATGAATTTATTCAATATTTAACACCACAAGAAAAAAACACACTGCTACAACACCTACGAATTAAAAAACATTATCACAATCAAACCATTTATCATCAAAATGCAGCATGTGAAGATATTAATATTATTATAGAAGGTGCTATAAAATTAGGCTGGGCTTTACCCAATGGTAAGTACCATACCAATATTTTTATTCCTTCAGGAACGATCATTAATATTGTACCGATTGTCACCGAGAAGCCTTTTTTACATGACCATGTGGCGCAGGGTAATACCATTGTCGCCAATATTTCAGGTCGTGTTTTCATGGATACATGCAAACAAAATGCTCAGGCACTATACAGTATTTTAAAGCTGATTTGCGTCAGAGCACAGTTAAATCGTGAACAGGAATTTTTTCACTCTACCGAACCACTCAGTATACGTTTAGCCAAAAAACTGGTATTTCTGGTCGATTATCATTCCTATCAACATCAAAATAAAATATTATTAAGCTTAAAGCTAAGTCAGGAAAATCTAGCCGAATTACTACAAACAACACGACAGAATATTAATAAAGAGCTTTCCCACTTAGCTAAAGAAAATATTGTAGAGATTAAATACAACCAAATTTATATTCTAGATTATTCCAAACTCTGTCAAATTGCACAGTGTCAGCATCTAACATTTGATACTAAATTTATTTAAATTAGATTTTTTCATAAGTCCTTTTATCTTACTTATTTTGGAGAGAAAAATAAGTAAGTTCTAGATAATTAAGAGAGAAGTTCAATAAATGTGATAAAATTATTTAATCCTTTATGTGATTAGCTGATCTTTAGATATTAATATAATTTTATTCACTATAAACTGTTAGGACAGAAACAGAGTTCCTCTGGAATTTACTTAAAATGAGTATTTTATTATTTATTCTGGATCAGATATGTCAGATCATATTCATACCCAAAAACAACCTAATATTTTACTGATTGTGGCAGATGATTTGGGTTTTTCAGACATTGGAGCATTTGGTGGGGAGATTCAAACTCCCTATCTCGATCAACTGGCACTCAATGGGCTAAGACTGACCAATTTCCATACGGCCTCAACCTGTTCACCTACACGAGCCATGTTACTTTCGGGTACAGATCATCATTTGGCAGGTTTGGGAACCATGGCAGAAGCCTTAACGCCAGAGCTTGAGGGTAAAGAAGGTTATGAAGGTGTACTTAACAATAAAGTTGCAGCGTTACCCGAATTATTACAGGATGCAGGCTATTACACCATTATGTCTGGAAAATGGCATCTGGGTTTAAAACCTGAATTCTTTCCTGCTCAAAAAGGCTTTGAACGCTCATTTGCTTTACTTCCTGGTGCTGCAAATCATTATTTATTTGAAGCGGATATTCCTGAAGATGAAATTCCACGCTTGCTTAAATCCACACGTGGCTTATATGCAGAAGATGATCAATTCGCAGCCGAATTGCCCAAAGGATTTTATTCATCAGATTATTTCACCACGCGTTTGCTGGATTTTTTACAGGACGATGAACAGCGTGATGGGCGACCATTTTTTGCTTATTTACCTTTTTCCGCACCACACTGGCCATTACAGGCACCACAGGAAGATATTGCAAAATACACAGGTCAATACGATCAAGGTCCAGAAAAACTCCGTGAACAGCGCCTTGAAAAGTTAAAGCAACTCGGTTTAGTTGCCGCCGACACCACCATTCATCCAGTCTTGGCTCGTACACCATTTTGGGAAAGTTTGACCGATGAAGCGCGACAAAAATCTGCCCGAATTATGGAAGTTTATGCCGCAATGGTTGATCGTATGGACCAAAACATTGGTCGGGTGATTGAGCATCTACAAAACACAGGCGAACTCAACAATACCATTGTGATCTTTTTATCTGACAATGGCGCAGAAGGTGCACAACTTGAAGCGCTCCCCGTGTTTGGCGGACATCTGGATGAAATCATTGAAAAATATTATGATAATCGTCTGGACAATATTGGTCGGGCGAACTCTTATGTCTGGTATGGTGAACACTGGGCACAGGCTGCAACAGCACCTTCACGCTTATATAAGGCACATACCAGTGAAGGCGGTATCCGCACAGTGTCCTTTATTCACTATCCTGCATTTGAACGTCAGCAACAAATCAGTCATGAATTTTTGACCGTGATGGACTTATTGCCAACTTTACTGGATTATCTCAATATTCAACATCCAGAAACAGAATATAAAGGTCGTCAATTGGTGCCTTTACGTGGTAAATCGATTCTACCTTATTTGCAAAATCAGCAAGCACATATTCACACACAGGATCACATTACAGGATGGGAACTTTTCGGGCAAAAAGCCTTGCGTAAAGGTGACTGGAAAGCACTGTTTATTCCTGCACCAAATGGTCCGAATCGTTGGCAATTATATAATTTACAACATGATAAAGGCGAAACTCAGGACTTGGCTAAACAATATCCTGACAAGTTACAAGAGTTATTACACGACTGGGCGACCTATGTGAAGGAAAATGGGGTCATTGAAAATGTCGCACAAAAACGTCTATTACAAAATGATCAATTAGAACCTTTCGAGGCTTAACATCCTCTGCTCACGATCAACCAGTTGTTAATCAACTGGTTTTTTTATATGCGCAGGTTATTCAAAAGATATAAATACTTGACACTAATCATAGAAAATTCTCTAAATCCCAATGCTGATCAGTTCACTAGCACTTTGTGGGAACGAATTTAAAAATTCTTGGTATGCTTTCAATACTAGCGCCCAACTTTTTAAGAGATCGCAACGATGGAAAATTTAAGGGGTAAATAAAATTCACTCTTTTGAAAGAGTAAAGCGTAATCAAAGCTCTACAAGGAAGGATTCAACAGGATATGAAAATATTATCTGTCGATTTTTATAAAAGTTGAGATTGGCATACAAATGATGTGATTTAAATTCCATAAAAAAAGGCTTTAATCGGATTAAAGCCTTTATCTTTTTCTGTTTTTTTGATGATTTTAGTCATGATTGGGGTTGAGTAATAACAGACAACTTATCTACACCTACACGCTCAATACTTGCCAATAATTTTGCCACTGTGCCATAAGGTACAGTTTCATCGGCATTTAAATTAAGCGCCAACTTTGGATTGAGCTGCTTGCGCTGCTGAATTTGTTGCTCAAAATGATCTAGACTGACTTTGTCCTGATCTAGAAAAATGTCACCATTCGGTTTCACGCTCACCACTACTGCTTTGGTTTGGTCTGTAGTCTGAGTCGGAGCGGCCTTAGGCAAATTGACTTTTACACTGTTAGTCAATAACGGTGCTGTGACAATAAACACAATCAGTAAAACCAGCATCACATCAACTAGGGGCGTGATATTAATTTCACTAACCACGTCATCATCTTGAGAGGTTGAAATTGCCATTATGCCAATACCTCCTGATCCTGTTTTTTGGTCGCGTTTTGACTTACTGCAAACTGATTTGAAGGACGATTTACCAGATGAGCACTGGCTTTTGCAGGTAATTGAAAACCTGTCTTTTGGGTTAAGCTAACTAAATCTGTCGCAAAATCATCTAGATCAGCACCAATACTTTTTACTTTACGCACAAAATAGTTATATGCCAGTACCGCAGGAACAGCCACTGCAATGCCCAAACCAGTCGCAATCAATGCCTGACCAATCGGCCCCGCGACCACATCCATACTGGCATTTCCAGATTTTGCAATCGCCTGTAAGGCATGAATAATGCCAAAAACGGTTCCAAACAAACCAATAAACGGCGCATTATTGCCAATAGAAGCTAACAGTGCAGACCCTTTTTCCAGTTGACGACGTTCAGACAAAATCTGTTTACGCAAATGACGTTCCAACAAATCCTGACGACTCCAGCTATTTTGCAAATCCTGATGAGTCTGATCATCTGCATCTGCCAGCGTTTTGAATCCAGTTTGTGCAATTCTTGCGGTTGGGCCTTGTTCTGTATTGGCTTTTTGAATGGCTTCTTCAATATTTTTTGCTTTCCAGAATTGATCGACAAATGCCTGACTTTGATGGCTGGCTTTTTGAGTTTGTATCAGTTTTACCACCACTAAAACCCAAGTTACAATTGAAAATCCAATCAGTAACCAGATGGTTGCATCGTGGATCACACTATTAATATCACTCATGGTAAATTCCTCTTTATATCTTTAAGTTAAATATGCAAATTAAAATTAGTTTGGTAATTTGAAATGAATCGGAACATCAACCCAGCCCTCAACTGGGGTACTGCCTTTTAGCGCAGGAGAGAACTTCCAGCGTTTAACTGTCGCGATGGCAGCATCATCCAGTATTTTTTTGCCACTGCTGGATTGCAAATTAACCGCTAAAGGGCTACCTGATGCAGAAACTTTGACTCTCAACATCACCGAACCTTCCCAACCGCGATCGAGTGCTTGTTCAGGATATTCTGGGGAAGGATTACTCAAATAGCCTGCATAACCTTTGGCTTCTGTCACAGGCAAGTCTTTGACGACAGGTGCAGGTTTCGCCACAGGCTCTGCTTGTGCTTTTGGTGCAGCTTCAACTGGTGCAGGCACCTCATGAGAGATAGCTTTTGTTGACTGCGCTTGAGCAACAGGTTTGCTTTCAACTTTTGCAGCCGGTTGTGCTGGCTGTGTCACAGGTTGTACTTTTTCAACAACTGGAGGGACTTTTGGCTGCTGTGTCACAGGTGGAATTTTGGGTTGAATAATTTTAGGCGGTTGTTGTTTAGGCTGAATCAGTTCCATCAAGACAGGTTCAGCTTTTTTCTCAGGCAATGTCGGCGTTGTAAACTGCTGTCCCAAATACCAGATGCCATAATGTGCAGCCAGAACTATTGTGGTTACCACCATCAGTTTCTTTTGCCATGTAAAATCGGGCTTAGGGGCTTGAGTCCATGTGTGCTGGGCAAAAAAATCAACGGCTGAGTTCGAGTGAGACCCTTGTACCGCAGGTGCTAATTGACCCAAAATTAGGGCTTTTTTTGATAATGAATATCTTATTTCAGTCATGGCCTTGTGTCCTCTTAATGAACCTGATCATGGGTCAAGATTGAAAAGACTTGCTCTTTGAGCTGATGTAATTCAAAACTGGCTCGATTACGTGGACGAGCAAGCGTGATGGGAATAATCTGTTCTATACGTCCAGGTTTCGGCTGTAAAATCACCACACGATCAGCTAATGTGACCGCTTCCTCCACATCATGAGTAATAAAAATAGTGGTAATTTTCTGCTGTGCCTGAATCCGCAATAATTCATTTTGCATCTGATGGCGAGTTAAGGCATCCAATGCGCCAAATGGCTCATCCAATAGAAAAATTCGCGGCTGTGCCACCAGACTACGGGCAATCGCAACACGCTGTGACATTCCCCCCGAAAGTTGATGCGGATAGGCTTTTTCAAAACCATTTAAACCAATTAACTCAACGGCCTGTGCAATACGTTCGACTTTTTCATCAAGCGGAATCGTTTCATTGATTAAACCCAGTTCAATATTTTGCTCAACATTCAACCATGGAAATAAACGGTGTTCCTGAAACACCACCGCACGATCTTTGCCAATGCCTGAGATCACTTGCCCATCAATGCTGATTTGACCCTCAAAATCCTGATCCAGACCGGCTAGCAAACGTAACAGCGTTGATTTTCCGCAACCGCTACTGCCTACAATCGCGATAAACTCACCTTCAAACACATCCAAATTAAAGTCCTGAATGACAGGCAATAATTGCTGATTCACGCTAAATGTTTTATATACACCACGAAATTCAATCAGTTTTTTATTCGGGTTCAGCCTGATTAATTCGCTATTTTTCTCATTTAAATCTATATTCATATTCATCGTGTTACACCCTATTATGACGCCATGCAGTTGCATAGCTTTCAATGACTTTACCTAGCCATGCCAATAATCCGCCCGCAATTGCGACCAGAACAGTTGCAGCAATGACTCGATTCATTTCAAAATTTTGCTGTGCTGCCATCATATAACTGCCAATCCCTGTCCCCGACCCCATCAAATATTCCGCCCCGAAAGAAGCCATCCACGAATACAACAGAGCTAAACGTAACCCTGCAAAAATCGCAGGTGCAATACTCGGCAAAATCAATAGTTCTAAGCGTTGTGCAACGGAAAGTCTTAAAATGTCAGAAGCTTCGGTTAAGTGTGTAGACACCATTGCTGTGCCTTTCCATGTCGCAATAAACATCGGAAAAAAGGTCGCAAGCGAAATAAAGACCAGCTTGGAGCTATCACCTAAACCAAACCATGCGGTAATTAAAGGAATCCAAGCAAAAATTGCGATCAGTCTTAAGACATTTAAGGTTGGAGCAAACATCAGCTCAAGCGGTTTGAATAAACCTAAAATTAAGCCTGTGATCACTCCAATACCTCCACCTACTACCAATCCCAATAAGGCACGATATAAACTGGAGTGCATGGCACTAGTTAAAGAGCCGTCCTGTAAACCATGCACTAATGCCTGACGCACCAGAACAGGAGAAGGAAGTACCGATGTCGATAACCATTGCAATTGGCTCACAATAAACCATAAGCCAAACATAAAGAATGGAATGAGCCACGGTTTTAGCGCAGATGTTTTATGGTGTTTATGCTGATGATGTGCCGAAATCACGGCATGTGGCCAAAACACACTTCTCGCTTCTAACCATTGCAATATGGTGTCTAAAACAATACCCACTGCCCCAATCAAAATGATGCAGACAAATACAATATCCAGTTGAAAGAGCTGCCGTCCTGTCACCATCAAATAACCAATCCCTTCTGAAGATGCCAAAAGCTCAACAGCGATCAAGGATGTCCAGCCTGCGGCGATTGCCAAACGCAAGCCTGTAAAAAAATATGGCAATGATGCAGGTAAAATTAATTTGAAAATCAATGTTTTTTTAGAGAACCTTAAAATCTCAGCCATTTCCCTGAGCTTAGGCTGAATATCTCTCACCCCCGCCTGAACATGAATAGCGATGGGAATCAAACTGGCTTTGAAAATAATAAAAACTTTGAGTGCGTCTTCAATGCCCAACCAAATCATTAATAAAGGCAGCCACGCCAAAGTAGGCACAATCGCCAATGCATAAAATATTGCAGAAACGTATTGCTCAAAATTACGGCTATAGCCCAATAAAACACCGATCACAATACCTGCGATTGTGCCTGAAAATAGCCCAAGTGCTAACCGCTTTAGACTGATCCCAAGATGCCACCATAAGTCCTGTGATGACATCTGCAAAAAGTTCTGCCATGTCTGCTGTGGTGTCGGCAAAATCTGTGCAGGCATCCAGTGGTCATTGGATGCAACCCACCAAAGCCCAAATAAAAACACAGGGACAATCCAATAAATTGTAATGGCGTTGATTGAATCAAGCACATTAAAAATAAATGACTTGAAATGATCATTTAATGTGTTTTGATTTTGCGTTGAAGAGATTTCTTTCATATATGCCACACAGATCTAATGTAAATTTACATTGTTTTTATTGATCAATTAAAACCAACAATAAACCAAATTCTTACAAGACTATTTCATATATAATGCTTTTACCTATTAAAAAAATGAATTAGCTTAAATTTAAACACCATAAAAATGATTTTACTTTGGTTGATGGCTTTGTTGCACAAATAGACGAAAGGTAGAGTTGTTCTAATCTTCAGATATTTATGCAACAGCCACCGTTTTAGCTGTACCAAGTTGAGTAAATTTATTCAAAATATCGACTCTTATTTGCAAGTCAACCACCTGACGATTAAAGCATCGACTAGATACACCTTGTCCAAGTCGTTTCAAGGCAAACATTTTAGCCTCTATTCGGGATCGTCGATGATAACCAATATCTCGTTTCCACTGCTTTTGACCCTTGTCCCAACAGCCTTGTACTGCATGATTTCTTGCTTTACCAATTTCAT
>NZ_JEZN01000017.1:0-58334 GCF_000581715.1 Acinetobacter sp. 479375
CTCTGATTTGCTCTCGTAATGGTTCAGAATCATAACCCTTATCTGCACATAAGACCTCAGTTTTTTCCAAATCTAATTTTTCAACTAGCTCAGGTGCAACCTTAACATCATGTGTTGTTCCATTCGTGATCATAATTTCAATTGGATTACCATAAGAATCAACGGCCAAGTGTATTTTTGAACTATTCCCACCAATGCTTTTTGATATAGCTTGATCTTTTAACCCAGCAGAGTGTTGATGCGCCCTAATATGAGAACCATCAATAAAAATCCACTCTTTATCTGTATGTTTACTGATTAATTTAAATATTTTCAGCAGCTTATTATGTTTAGACCAACGACTATATTTTTTAAATATTGAATTTGGATTACCAAAATCCGGTGGTAAATCTCGCCATGGGCAACCTGTTCTAATTCGATAAAGAATAGCTTCAATAAAATTTCGAAGATTTCGTTTGAGATAAATATCAAAATTACGCAGAATAGTTTCTAACTTTGACCAGTGTTGATCATTCAGCATTGTACGAGGTATAGCGAGTAGTAAATTTGGTTTGGCGATTGAATTTTACTTACTCGCTATTTTTTATACATCAAATGTCAACAGACCCTAATATAAATAGAACTATTTGCGTTCATCGCGTTTAAATACCAGCTCAGATTCTGTAGAATTATCTTTATCAAAATAATAACCATCGCTATTAAATGCCTTTAAGTCTTGTGCTTTTTCCAGTTTATTTTCAATGATAAACCGTGCCATTAAACCTCTGGCTTTTTTGGCATAAAAACTAATCACTTTGTATTTACCATTTTTCTGATCGAGAAATACAGGTTTGATAATCTGCGCATCAATCAGTTTTTCATTGACCGATTTATAGTATTCATCTGAAGCAATATTCACTAGGATATCAGTTTTGGTGTGTTCCAAATCTTTAATGATCAACTGGGTAATTTGATCATCCCAGAACTCATACAAATTATGTCCGCGCGGATTGTGTAATTTGGTTCCCATTTCCAGACGATATGGCATCATCAAGTCCAATGGACGCAGTAGTCCATACAAACCCGATAACATGCGTAAATGGGTCTGAGCAAATTCGATATCTGCCTGTTTTAAACTGTATGCATCCAAGCCCGTATAAACATCACCTTTAAAGGCATAAATGGCTTGTCGTGCATTGGCAAGCGACAAATCAGCGGTCCAATCACGAAAACGATCTGCATTTAGAGTTGCTATCTTGTCACTGACACTCATTAGACTGGCAATTTGTGAGGCTGATAGCTCACGGCAAACTTCAATCAATTGCTCAGACTGATTTAGTAGTCTTGGTAAAGTATGTTTATCTGTTGGTAATGTGGTTTCGTAGTCTAAAGTCTTGGCGGGAGAAATGACTGAAAGCATAAAAACCTCAATAAACCTGTAAATAAATAATAAGTAAGACTATAACACTTTCAGTCTCAAAGCGAATTTAGGATTTTGTTGACAATCATCGTTTATATAAATATCGATTGAAATAAAACACTTGATGAAAGTATCGGCTCTGGATCAAAGTAATGACCTTGATTTTGAGCCGTATTCACTCTTTTTATTTCACACTTTCCAATGCGGTTACCAATAACTTCCAGCATTTTTCGACCGTATCCACTTTCACCCGCTCTCCCGGTGCATGCGCACCTTGAATATCAGGCCCAAATGAGACCATTTGTAAATCAGGATAATGCTCAGCAATAATGCCGCACTCCAAACCTGCATGTATCACTTTTAAATGCGGTTCAATGTTAAAAGCCGTCTGATAAGCCTGTTGTAGACATTTTAATGCCGCAGAATCTGGGTTAGGTGTCCAACCTGAAACCAGCGGTGTAAACTCGGATGCAATACCAGCTTTATTAAAATGTGCTGCAATCTCCTGAGAAAAACGTTCAGCTTCACGATTAACCATTGAACGAACCATAATCAAAGCTTTGGCTTGTTGTTGATTGAGTTGAACCACGCCAATATTGTTCGAGGTTTCAACCACATTGTCTAAAACATCACTCATTTTTGCCACCCCATAAGGACAAGTTGCCAAGGCACTTAGCCACGAGGTTTGTTGTTGAGGATGAATCGCTTGTGTGACTGTTTGCTCTTTAAGTTCAACATTAATTTTTAAGCGATCATCAATCCCTCTTAATTTTTGTAGACATTGATTCTCATAGTTTTTGACATATTTTTGTAGCGTCTCTATTCGGCTTTCATCAATCAGAATCAAAGCTGTGGCTTCACGCGGAATTGCATTACGCGCACTACCGCCGCTAAATTCAACCAAATAAGCCTCCAACTCAAATAAATACTGATGCAAAAATTTTGACAGGATGACATTGGCATTACCACGCCCTAAATGAATATCTACGCCAGAATGTCCACCTTTCAATCCAGTAACTGAGATTTCAACCGTTTTTAATCCCGATCGAGGCGCCGCGATATAGCTTAACTTTTGATAGACCTCAACATCCTGACTACCCGCACAACCCAAGTAAAGCTCGCCCCACTCTTCGGTATCGATATTAAATAGCCACTTACTTTTAAGAACACCACTTTCAAGTAATCTCGCGCCACTCATGCCCGCTTCTTCATCTACAGTGAGTAAAACCTCAATTGGACCATGAGAAATATTATCGGATTCCAGTACCGCTAGCGCCAGAGCTACGCCAATGCCATTATCAGCCCCCAATGTCGTGTCTTTGGCAATCAACCAACCATCTTCCAATATAGATCGTATCGGGTCTTGCTCAAAATTATGAATCGTGCCCGAGTTGACCTGCGTCACCATATCCAGATGACCCTGTAAAACCACACATGTCACGTGTTCCTTGCCTTGGCTCGCAGCTTTACGAATCATCAGATTACCGACTTGATCCACATAGGTTTCCAAGCCTAATTGTTCAGCCCAAGCTTGCAGATGATCACGTAGTTTTTGTTCTTTTTTTGAGGGACGCGGAATTGTGCATAAGGTCTGAAAATGTTTCCAGACCAAATTTGGAGCAAGTTGGGAAAAATCGACTTGTGACATGTAAATTGAACTCTGGACAACGGTTTTAGATATTTAAAAATATACACCGCAACAACTTCCAGAGATACTGATAATTGTTGTGTTAGTTTTTCCACTCAAATGCAGTAAAGGTCTGATCTGATTTCAAACTATTTTCAACAGCCTGTGCCAACTGGCGGATCACACTCTGAGTTTCTATTTTTTCAAACCAGTCTTGTTCTTCTTTGGGATAGGCCGTGATTTCACACATCAATTGCCCATCATCATTTTTTTGAGTACAGGTTACAGATAAAGGAAGCTGATGATTTTCAATATTCACTTCAACTTTTTGATGCTCATGGGCAATATGCTGGGCATCAAAGCCATACTCACCTAGTTGTTTAAATAAAAGTGCAGCCACATATTCCTGCGTAATACGGCATTCATTCAGCTCATGACCTTCATAGTGATGAGGACAATTCGCAATAAACTGTAGTTTTCTCATGTTGCGCACCCTGCATTTATAGTTATCACTGTCATTTAGCATAAAGCAATAAACAAACAGCAGCCAAGCCGAAACTCGACCGCTGTGTCACTATTATGTTAACCAGTATAGCGCAATCTAGCTGCTAAATTATTGGCTGACCTGAATGGTTAAGCCCGCACGATTTGCCAACTCGGTAAAAGTAGGAAAACTTGTCGCGACCGTTTCAGTACCCACAATTTTAATTTCTTCAGAAGTGCGTAAACCTGCCATACTAAAACTCATGGCAATACGATGATCATGATGCGACTCAATTTCACCACCTGTGAAAATTGCAGACCAATCACCTGATTTTCCTTTGCCTTGAATGATGATGCCGTCATCCGTAGGAGTACAATCGATGCCCATGATTTTTAAACCGTCTGCCATCACTTGGATACGATCAGATTCTTTAACGCGAAGCTCAGCCGCACCTGTTAAAATCGTTTGACCTTCTGCACAAGCTGCCGCAATGAATAAGGCTGGAAACTCATCAATCGCAAGTGGCACTTGGTCTTCAGGCATATGAATACCTTTTAGTGTACGTGTACCCTTAATATAAATGTCTGCAATGGGTTCACCGCCTGCGATACGTTCATTTTCCACAGTCAGGTCAGCACCCATCTGTTTTAAAATCTCAATCACACCGGTACGGGTAGGATTAATCCCAACTGCTTCAAGGATAACATCTGAACCTTCCGTAATCGCAGCACCCACCATAAAGAATGCCGCAGAGGAAATATCAGAAGGAATTTGGATATCCGTCCCCGTCAATTTACCACCGCCAATGAGTGAAATTTTATTTCCTTCAGTTTTCACTTCATAGCCAAAAGCACGAAGCATACGCTCGGTATGGTCACGGGTAGGTTCAGGTTCAGTCACTGAAGTTTTTCCCTCAGCCCATAGACCTGCCAATAAAATACCTGATTTGACTTGTGCAGATGCCATCGGCAAATCGTAGTGAATGCCTTTTAATGTCTGGTTGCCCGTAATGCTGACAGGTGGTGTTCCTTTTTCGCCCGTCGTCTGGATTTGAGCACCCATTTCACGAAGCGGTTTGGCAATACGTTCCATTGGACGTTTAGAGAGTGATGCATCCCCTGTCATCACCGAATCAAACTTTTGTGCAGAAAGCATGCCCGAAAGTAACCGCATACTGGTGCCCGAGTTACCCATATATAACGCGCCCGCAGGAGCTTTCAGACCCTGCATCCCTACACCATGAATGGTCACTTCACCATTTTTAGGCCCTTCAATGCTGACACCCATATCTCGGAAAGCCTGCAAAGTGGCTAATGCATCTTCGCCTTCCAGAAATCCTGTAACATGGGTGGTACCTTCCGCAATCGCACCAAACATGATGGAGCGATGTGACACAGATTTGTCACCCGGAACGGTAAATTTACCTTGAAATGATTTTTTTCCCGGTAGAATACTAAATTGCTGTGTCACCTTATTTTTCTCCATGAAGGGTTTCTGAGCTAACATATGATTAAAATGTTGACGCGCAGCCTGAGCATGCCCAAGCAGCCCCATCAGTGCATGTGAGTCTTCACTTTCAATCAGTTGTCGTAATTGAGCAAGTTGCTGTTCAAAACCATCAACAGCCTTAAGTATCGCAGTTCTATTGGCAAAAAAGATGTCATGCCACATTTGAGGGTCACTGGCTGCAATCCGTGAGAAATCCCGAAAACCACCCGCCGCATAACGAAAAATGTCCAGATTGTCTTCACGATTGGCCAGTTGCTCAACCAGATTAAACGCCATTAAGTGTGGTAAATGACTGGTATGTGCCAGCACTTCATCATGCTTTTCCACATCCATGCAAATCACTTCGGCTTTGGCCGCAGACCATAATTCAATTAATTTTTCAACCGCCCAATCTGCGCTACTTGGAAGTGGTGTTAAAATCACTTTATGATTGGCAAATAAATCAACTTTCCCCGCATGCACACCCGTATGCTCGCTTCCTGCAATCGGATGGCCTGGTACAAAACCTGTGGGCAAATCTTGCCCATACACGGCTTGGGCAGCAGCGACCACATTGCCTTTGGTGCTTCCTACATCGGTTAAAATCGCATTTTCACTTAAATAGGGTTTAATTTGTTGCAAAATCTTTTGTGTTGCGCGAACAGGTAAAGCCAATATAACCAAGTCTGCATCTTGCACAGCATCAATCGGATTTTGATAACCGACATCAATTAAACCTAAGGCTTTGGCATCATCCAGTGTTTTTTGCGAACGGGTCGAAGCAACCACTGTTTTTGCTAAATGTTCAGCCTGTATCACTCGTGCCAGACTCGAACCAATCAGGCCGAGTCCAATAAATGCGACTTTATGAAACAAAGGTTCTGGTGTCATGTGTATATCTAAATCCGTAAGCAATATTTAAAAGGACAATGTCATCTCTCTATCATGAAAAAATCAAGACAGAACTACAATACAGCTGCTGGATAAGAACCAAGTACACGTAACTCTTTAACAGTTGGTCGGATATCATTCAACGCTGCTGTGACATTTTCCTGATCAATATGCCCTTCTAAATCGATAAAGAACACATAAGCCCATTTTTCAGGCAAAGCTGGACGTGTTTCAATACTGGTCAAACTGATGCCATGTTTTGCAAACGGCGCTAAAATATCCAGTAAAGCACCTGCACGATCATGCGCAGAAATCAAAAGCGAGGTTTTATCATTGCCACTTTGTGGAATTTTTTCACGACCAATGACTAAGAAACGTGTGGTATTTTCTGGGTTGTCTTCGATATTGCTATGTAAGATTTCAAGATTATAAAGTGATGCGGCAAGGTCAGAAGCAATCGCAGCTGAGTGCCATTCGTTGCGAATACGACGTGCTGCTTCTGCATTTGAGTTTAATGCCACACGCTCAACACCTGGATAGTGTGCATCTAGCCATTGACGGCACTGCGCCAATGTTTGCTGATGCGCATAGATTTGTTTAATACTGTCTTTGCGGGTATTTTCAGAGACTAAAAACTGATGATGAATGCGCAGTTCGACTTCTCCAATCACATTTAATTGCGAGGTTTTGAAGCAGTCCAGTGTGTGATTCACAATCCCTTCAGAGGAGTTCTCAACAGGAACCACACCATAATGCGCACTTCCAGCTTCAACTTCACGAAATACTTCATCAATGGTCGGTAATGGGCGCACGATCGCATCTTTACCAAAATGCTTAAGTACCGCAGACTGGGTAAAAGTTCCCTCTGGACCTAAAAATGCAATGCTTTGCGGTGCTTCAAGTGCCAAACAAGCCGACATGATTTCACGAAATAAACGTGCCATCGTGGTATCAGATAATGGGCCTTTATTACGCTCCATGACTCTGCGCAGAACTTGTGCCTCACGTTCTGGTCGATAAAACAACGGATTTTCCTCGGCTGCAAATTTTGCTTTAGCTACTGCTTCAGCCAGACTTGCACGACGATTAATGAGTTCCTGAATCTGTTGGTCGACAGAATCGATATCATCGCGAATTTGTTGTAAATCGAGAGAAGTTGACGAGTTCTGATCATCATGGATCATTGTAATGCAGCCTCTGCAAATGGTTTGCGACAGTATATCAAGACTTGCCATGTTTGCTATAGCAATCGAGATCAGTCAAATGGATAAAATCCTGATTTTCACTTCACATCTTTGTTATTTATGTTTTAATACATTTTATTAAGAATTAATCTCATTTAATCACCTATTATGCTAAAACCTTTCCTCTACAGCATCTGTGCAATTTCACTGAGTGGACTAAGCTCATTGACTTGTGCGCAAAACAGTAATAATGCCCCTCTCCAAACAAAATCGAGCGAAGGACCTCGACTGGATTTACAACGCAAAGGCACCACTCAACAATTCAGCATGCAATCAAAATATACCCCTAATGAATATTTTATTCAGGTGTATATTCCCTATACACCAGCTCCGAAATCAGGCTATCCCGTTTTGTATATGCTAGATGGCAACGCGGTATTTAATAGTGCCAGCAGCATTGCTCAGTCGCTTGGTGGTGGTTCGGATAAAATGGGACTCGATCCCATTGTCATCGTAACAATTGGCTATCCAAGTGAAACCCAGTTTTCTGGTCAGCAACGTGCGCTTGACTATACGCCCTTGCCTAAAAATGATCCGCAAAAAGATGAACGATACCAATATGGCGGTGCAGATAATTTTCTGAAATTTATTCAAAATGAATTGAAACCGCGAATTCAGCAAGGAATCCAGATAAATACCCAACAACAAACTTTATTTGGACATTCATTTGGTGGTTTATTTACGCTGAATACTTTATTCGAATACCCGCAAAGCTTTAATCGTTATATTGCCGCTAGCCCCTCTTTGTGGTTCGATCAAAATGTGTTGGGCAAAGAGTTACAGCAATTCAAAGATAAAAAAACTGAACCTAAAACGCCAATTTTAGTGATGACTACGGTGGGAACTGCTGAAGGACGTGGACGTCCGCCTAGAGGTGCTCAACCGTCCAGTTTCAATTTCTTTGAAGATTTTAAAACATTAAAATCAGATCGACTTCATTATTGGCATTTTAACCATCCTGCTGAACAACACATTACCAATATGTATGCCAGTCTTCCTAAAGCGATTTTATTTGCTGCATGTAACAGTACTGAGAATTGCGAAAAATTATTTGATGAAAATTAAATATTTTAAAATCAATCACTTTGATCACAAAATTACAATTAATGACGCTTTCACTACAAAGCGTCAATGTTGTTTTTTTAATCAAGTCGTATTGTAATAATTCCTATAAAAAACCTTCCTGAAAAAGGGAGTATAGAGATGTCAAAAACAATTGCAGCTTTAGTGACGCATGATTTCGAAGATCTTGAATATTGCGAAACCGTTCATGCCTATCGTGCTGCGGGTCATAGCGTAATTAATATCGAACACCATGAAGGCAATATTGTGTACGGCATTCAACGCAAAACCTCAACGACCATTGATTTAGGCATTGATGATAGTGATGTTCATCATTTTGATGCGTTGTTTATTCCAGGCGGGGAATCCCCCGAAGCGCTGAGAAACGACGAACGATTTGTATTCTTCGTCAGACGTTTTGCCAATCTACAAAAACCGATTTTTATTTGCTGTTATGCACCACAACTTTTAATGCATGCAGGTGTAGTGAAAGGTCGGAGAATTTGCGCGATGCAAACCATTTTGAATGATCTGGAGGATGCAGGCGCGGTGTGTCTTAATCAAGACGTAGTGAATGATAATAATTTATACATCTCCTCTCGCAGTCCTGATTTATTTCCAAAATTTGTTGATGAAACATTAAAAGTACTACGTTTATAAAGCGTCTTACAAATAAAAAACGGTAGATAATCTACCGTTTTTTTATCTTTTTACATGGCCTTCATGATTTTCCAATGATGCCGCGCGCTACAATTTCTTTCATGATTTCATTAGTTCCACCATAAATACGCTGAATACGCGCATCCACAAAGAAACGTGAAATTGGATACTCGGTCATATATCCATAACCGCCGAATAATTGAAGCAAATTATCGGCAACTTTCATCTGCATATCTGTGCTAAAACTTTTAAGTGCTGCCGCTGTTTCGACATCTAATTTTGCCTCTTGATATAAGGCAAGGTTCTGATTATAAAAAGCAGCCGTGGCTAACTCATCAATTTTCGCCTGAGCTAAAACAAAGCGCGTATTTTGAAAGTTTGCAATTGGTTGACCAAAAGCCTGACGCTCTTTGACATATTTTGTAGTGACATCAATTGCACCACGAATCGCACCTAAAGCTGTGGCTGCAATCGCAGTACGCTCACGTGGTAATTCTTGCATTAAGTAGGCAAAGCCCTGACCTGGCTGTCCTAAAAGCTGATCTTTAGGCACTTGCACATTATCAAAGAACAGCTCGGAGGTATCCTGAGAATGTAGCCCAATTTTATCGAGATTGGTTCCTTTCTTAAAACCATCCAGATGTGTATCTACCAGTAAAAGCGATACGCCTTTGGCTCGGGCTTGTGGATCTGTCTTGACGGCAAGTACTACCAAGTCTGCATGTTGACCATTGGAAATAAAGGTTTTAGAACCATTTAAGACATAATGATCATCTTGCAAAATGGCACTGGTTCGCATTGCCTGTAAGTCTGATCCCGCACCTGGTTCTGTCATACCAATTGCGCCGACCACTTCACCACTGACCATTTTCGGAAGCCAATGTAGTTTTTGTTCTTCTGTTGCAATATGCAAAATATAAGGTGCAGCAATCTCGGAATGACATGAAATTGCAGTGGATAACGCCCCATAGCCAGCACGGGCAGATTCTTCAACTAACATTAAAGAATAATGGGTAGGTACGCCATAACCGCCATATTGTTCAGGTACATCGACACATAAAAAACCATTTTCACCCAGTGATGACCAGACTGAACGTGGCATAATCCCTTCACGTTCCCATTGTTCATAATGTGGGGCAATATGCTCATTCATATAACGTTTAAAATTATCGCGAAATAATTCCAGATCAGCATCATAAGCTAGCATGTGTACTTCCTTTTCAATATTGTTGTTCTATCTTGAGACTTAAAGATTCTCATGATTTTTACATAAAAAATCATCCTATATTGCGCTACAGATGAAAACTTTACAGTCAGATGTTGATTAAAAATACGCTTGATTTGTGAAATATTAAATAAATCATAATGCTTATTATCCTCCCATAAAAAATCCCCGATACACTAGCTTGCATCGAGGATCATATTTAGGGTTCTGAAGTTATTTCTTCTTCAGCGTTTTTTGATACTCTTGGTAGTACTCTTCTGCAAAACTTCGCAAAGAATTACCAATCGCAGCATATTGATATTCATTCAAATTCGCCAAAGATGCTCGACCTGATGGATGCTGTACGCCAAAACCTGAACCTGGTAATAGGACGACACCAGTTTCATCGGCAACACGGAATAATAATTCTGTTGGATTCATGGTTTTCATGATCCAATTCGCAAAATCATCTCCATAAAGTTGTCGTGAAGTATCTTCAAGGTTAATTAAAGTATAGTAATCAACCGAATTTGGATCTTGTGGCACTTCAACACCCAATTGACGATACAAGGTTGCATCACGTTCACGCACTACAGATTTAACCGCTTTTTTATAATCCTGACGTGAATCCATCATATTAAACAATGAAAACAGAACCATTTGAACTTGCTGAGGTGTCGAAAGACCCGCAGTATGATTCAGGGCGACATTACGACTGTCTGCGACTAATCGATCAATAAACTTGATGCTAGCAGGGTCAGTCGTCAATGAACCATAACGTTTCTCAAGTTCAGCTTTGTCCTTTTTCGATAAAGCTGCGATTTTTTTATCCAGAATGTTTTCTTTCGCAGTCGCGATAATTCCCAAACGCCAGCCAGTAGCGCCAAAATATTTGGAGAATGAATACACTAAAATGGTATTTTCGGGGCAAATCGCAAATAAAGATTTAAAGTTATCTGCAAACGTTCCGTACACATCATCAGTTAAGATCATTAAGTCAGGACGTTTTTTGACAATATCCGCCAAAATTTCCAGACCTTCATCGCTCATTTTTACAGAAGGTGGATTACTTGGATTAACGAGAAAAAAGGCTTTAATCGAAGGATCTTCGAGTTTGCGTAATTCAGATTCTGGATATTGCCATCCCATATTTGGATCTGCATGAATCAACACTTCTTCAAGCTGATAATCATTTAACTCTGGGATTTCAAGATATGGCGTAAAAACAGGAACACCAATTGCAATTTTATCACCATAGTCAATGAGCTTATTTTCTTTTAAAGAGTTGAAAATATACGCCATTGCAGCCGTACCACCTTCAACAGCGAACAAGTCCAGAGACTCTTTCGGCATGCCCTGCACACCCATTTCCCGCAAGATATACTCTTTAACGATAGATTCACTTACTCTTAACATGCGGTCAGGAACAGGATAGTTACAACCTAAAATACCTTCTACCATTTCAAGTAGAAAAGCATCTGCATCCAAACCTAATTGGTCACGTACATAAGAAATTGCTTTTCCTAAAAATACGACACCAGGTTTATCACGATTTTCCAGAACAAAATGATCAAATCGTTGTTGTAGACCGACAGGACGTGGAAATCCACCTAGGCCTTCTGGCATATAAGAAAAAGAAAACTCAGATTCTGTCGCAGAAAATAGACCTAACTGGAAAAAAGCACGGCGTGGAATTGTCGCTAAAAAATTGGGATTCCCGCGACCTGCATTCAGCATGATGCGATCTGTTTTACTCTGCGCCAGAGCAATGAGTTCGTCTTTTAATTCAAATGGGCTAAGTTTTGAATACTTGGAATAATCTACTTTGGCCATGAGAAGTGTCTCCATTATTAATTATAGTAAATCGTGTAATTATGATGTGGGTTGGTCATTAGACCAGACCCACAATTAAAGGACCGAGTAAAGTTAAGAATACATTTGCAAGCGCATAAGTGATTGCAAACGGAACCGTAGGAATAGAGTTTCCAGCTTTATCTAATACCGCACCAAAGGCTGGATTTGCGCTACGCGCACCTGAGAGCGCACCTGCAAAGACGGCAACGTTATCGTACCGAAGGACATAACGTCCAAATAGCATACTCAGAATAAGAGGAACTAGTGTCACCACCACTCCAATAAGGAATAGAGAAAATCCACTTTCTTTCACCGTTTGAATTGCCTGTAAACCAGACTGCAAGCCCACTGCTGCCACAAAGCCTGCCAAGCCTAGATCTTTTAACAGCTGAGAAGCAGCTAAAGGCATATTGCCGTGGATTTGATCACGACTCCGTATCCAGCCGAAGACTAAACCTGAAAGCAGTGCACCACCGCCTGCACCTAAAGTTAAAGGAATATCTCCAAGATGAACAACAATAAGACCGATCGCTAAACCAATGGCTAAACCCGCACCATGGAAAATCCAGTCAGTTTTAATGCTTTCTGGAATCGCCTGACCGCCCTCTTTCACGACTCGAGCTAGGTCACTTTGAGTACCATAGACAGTGACTACATCACCACGATGAAAAATAAAATCATCGGTAAGTTCAACAGGCTCTCCATTACGTTTAATACCTAAGATATAAATACCGTGCTTTAAATACGGTGGAGTATTTGATTTTAAATCGCCTAGTGTTCGGTTGATATATTTTGAATTCTTCAGGATGACATCGGTAGTCTCCATGATTAATTCCATACCTTCAGACGATTGCAACTCATGCCCGATACTATTTGCAATCTCAACCACACCATTACGACGACCCACCACCAAGACAACATCATCTTTTTGTAAAATCGTCTCAGGTGTAATATCGACCAAGCGGTCATTGCGTTTTAATTTTTCAATGGTCACGCTGTTAGTCTTAGATTCAATTTCTTCAACCGTTTTACCATTTGCTTGATCAACCTGATAAATACGACTGACAATCTCAGGCATCGCCATTTCTTGCCCTGGTACAAGTTCAACAGCACCTTTAAGCAATTCTGATTGCGCTTTGATGGCATCATCACGAATCTCACGCCCCATAAACTTGGGTAGTAGATTCACACAGACAATAATCGCGCCCAGTGAGCCAAAAACGTAGGTTACGGCATACCCAATCGCGACATTACTTTGTAATCTCTGAATTTCTTCCAATGGTAAATCCAGACGTGACAATGCGTCCCCTGCCGTACCAATAATCGCAGATTGCGTCATTCCACCTGCCGCCAAACCTGCTGCCAAACCTTTATCCAGATGGAAGATTTTTGCCATGACCAAGACAGTGATCAGACCACAAATCGCCATAAATGCAGCAAGGAGAATTTCCTTGATTGAACTTGGCCCTAAAGATTTAAAAAACTGTGGACCACTTTCAAAACCAACTGCATAAATGAATAATGCAAATAAAATGGATTTGACACCATTATCAACTGAAACACCGATTAGACTCAGCACCACCGCTACAAGTAATGAGCCTGCGACACCACCTAATTGAAATTTTCCAACCTGAAATTTTCCAATCCAGAAACCAATTGAAATTGATAGAAACAGTAATATTTCAGGGCTATGTTTTAATATACTTTGTAGCCATTCCATTCTTTAGACCTCTCACTTTCTTTATTATTAAGTTCAAGAGTTATTTAATTTTATTTTAGGAAACTCCCGACCTAGGTTAGGAGAGCCTCAATTTCTATAATTTGTATTCATTTATAACATTAAAATTACTATATAATAATAGACTTCTTTCATAAGCTTCTTTTATTTCTTCCAAAATAGCAGAAAATAAAGAGGATCTAAACAATTATGAAAGAAGTCCAACTTATCAATCATTATGTATTAATCAGAACAACTAAATAATATATTTTTTTAATTATGCTTCTTAATTAATTATTTTAGATCAAAAGGTTTAAACAATAATATTAAGATCTACATCAATATTACCGCGTGTCGCATTCGAATATGGGCAGACGATATGTGCAGCATCGACCAATTTCTTCGCCTCTGCTTCATCCATACCTTCTAAATGAATATTTAACTTAGCTTCGATACTAAAACCTGTTGGAATCGGCCCAATACCCACTTCGCCTTCGATATAAGCATCCGCTGGTATCTTAATTTTATCTCTATGCGCAACAAATTTCATTGCACCCAAGAAACAGGCTGAATATCCTCCAGCAAATAATTGTTCAGGATTCGTAACGGCACCGCCCGCGCCTCCCATTTCTTTGGGAACACCCAATTTCACATTTAAAACACCGTCTGAAGAAACGACTTGACCATCTCGACCGCCAGTTGCTTTGGCTTGTGCACGATAAACAACTTTTTCAAGAGACATAATTGTTCCTAAATATACTTATAAAAGACAGTACTACTCTAAAACTAAAATACTTTATTTTCTTTACTTTGTGTTATATCAAGATATTCCTAATGTAAATATAAGTAATTATACGTAATCATCATCAAAACAAAAAAAAGAATACTTAAAATATTTTTTATTTTTTAAGTCATTATTTCATAAACTTTAAGTTTTAAAATGTGAACATACACACATAATCAACTCAGAGATGTTTATTGTTTTTGGATTTACTCCTATGTGAAATAGAATGTAAAACTAATCATTTATAAATTAATGCAGACCGATTAAGATACAAAACCACAACACCCCACAAATATAAATACAATCCACCATCATTTATATACATAATTATTCATACTAGAACTTTACTCTAAGAGAGCAACAAGTCTTTATGATGAACAACAAGCCCTAATATAATTATTTATTTTACTAATAACGAACGTTACTACAGGAAACATAACATGAGCCATAATATTCTACTCGTTACTTGGGATACATCTTCAAAAGCCTATGAAGCCTATAGTCAGGTTAAGAATCAAATCACAGGCAATATTAATCAATTGGCCGTCATCGAACGGCAAGATGACGGTAAAATATCAATTAATGACGGTTATAGCTACACCGCTGGCGACAATACAGTCGGCGGCAGTCTTATTGGGACTCTCATTGGTATTTTAGGTGGTCCTTTAGGGATGCTCCTTGGGTTTTCTACGGGTGCATTGATTGGTTCTCTGGCAGATCTGGATGATGCTGATACTGATGAAGCTGTTTTAGCTGAAATTTCTAAATATCTTCCTATTGGTTCAACTGGATTAATTATTGATATCGAGGAACAAGATGAAAATGCAACTGATACGCTGCTTCGTAATCTTGGAGCGACGGTTTATCGCTGGAATTATGAAGTTGTAGAAGCTGAAGTAGAAGCTTCAATCGAAGCTTGGGAACACGCCAATAAAGAAGCCAATAAAGTCTTAAAGGAACAAAGAAAAGAAGAAAACAAGCAAAAACGTCAACAAAAATGGGCTGATTTTAAAGCCAAATTTAAAAAATAATTGATAAACCTATCATTATAATAAAAAATTCATCTCACTAGACGGCAGGAAAATCAACTCTTATGATTTTCTTGCTTTTTTTTTACCAATTCAGCATTCTTGTCACTAAAATATAAAAGCATTTATTCAGGCGGTTTATGTCTCATTCCCATCATGATCAACCTCATTTTATCCAACGGACAGGTTGGCTGCGTGCCTCAGTGTTGGGTGCCAATGATGGCATTATTTCCGTCACAAGTTTAGTGATGGGAATGGCAGCCAGTGGTGCAAATACCCATACTTTATTGATTGCTTGTCTGGCTGGCTTAATTTCAGGCGCTACTTCAATGGCTGCGGGTGAATATGTTTCTGTGCAGTCACAAAAAGATATTGAACACGCCGACCTTAAATTTGAAGCAACTTTACTCGAACAACATCCACATTTAGAATTAGAAGAGTTGACGACCATTTATATTCATCGTGGTTTAACACCGGAGCTCGCAAAAGAAGTGGCGATTCAACTTACACAAAAAGATGCCTTAGAAGCACATGCGCGTGATGAAATTGGCATCATCGAACAAACAGCAGCTCGTCCAGTGCAAGCGGCCTTGTCTTCTGCCCTTTCTTTTTCACTTGGCGCATTATGTCCGATGCTGGCTATTTTATTTAGCCCCAGCGCTTATACGGCTCAGGTCGTTTTGGTTACAGGTATTATTTCCTTGATGATTTTAGGTGCGCTTTCCAGTTATTTTGCAGGGACTTCACTTTGGAAAGGTAGTTTACGCATTACAGTTTGGGGCATTCTGGCGATGGCATTTTCAAGCTGGATTGGTTCTTTATTTCATGTAAATCCAATGTAACCAGTATGTTAAAGATAAATTTTTGAGACCTAACATTCATGGCGAACATTCAATTCTGGTTTGATTTTGCAAGTACATATTCCTATCTTTCGGCTATGCAAATTCGACAGTTAAAAGATCAATATCCATTTAGCCTTCACCCATTTTTGTTAGGTGGTATTTTTCACAAACAAGGACTCAATGATTCTCCATTCAATATTTATCCATTGAAGGGCGAATACATGTGGCGTGATATGCAACGTATTTGTGAAAAGCTTGAAATTGGATTCAATCGCCCTGAGATTTTCCCACAAAATGGTTTATTGGCCGCTCGAATTGTCTGTCAATATGCGCAGGCTGACTGGATTTTTGACTTTATTTGCGAAGTTTATCAAGCTAATTTTGTATATGGACAAAATATTAGCCAAACTGAAACAATTGAAAGTATTTTAAAAAAATTACAGTTGGACAGTCAAAGTATTATCGAAATGTCTACAACAGAGCCTGCAAAACAAGCTTTAAAGTACAATGGATTACACGCAGAACAATTACGTATTTTTGGTGCGCCGTCATTTATTGTGAATGGTGAGCTGTTTTGGGGAAATGATCGTTTACAGGATGCTTTAGACTGGTCGAAACGTATCGTATAGATTACAGGATTTTTTCATTCATATAGCGCCAATAACGTCTCGGCACATATTGAATATGCAATTTGATATTGTTGCGTGCCTCAATATTGACGCTTTTAAAATAATCTTTCCAAAGCTGGTCGTATAAGGCTTCGTTTTCATCTAGTTCTAAACTAAAATCCTGACTAAAGCCATTTTCAATATTTTTATCCAGTGTCGAGGCATCCAGTTCGACCTGATGAATCTGATCTAAATCATAATAAATACCGAAATGGCGTTTTTCATCATAAATCAGCCATTTTTGATCCTGATAACGTGCTTTAAAATGTTTTTCAATCAGCGGCAGCACATTAAAATCTGGACGTACCAGACTGATAAATAAGCCTTCTTGTGTTTTCTTAAATCTTACAAAAGCTTCCATACGGTGCTTTTCACGACCCACTTGTTTGGTCCATTGTGATACGCCAAGCACATCGGCATGACCATAATTTTTTTCAATTGAAAATGGATTTTGAAATACATAAATGGCGAAATTAAACAAATGCTGAAAGGCAATTAATTGTTCAGATAAAAACGTATAATGAAAACGCTTTATCCCTTCTGAAGAAAGTTTCTGAGTCAAACCCTTCCAAACACGCTGTGCTTGCTGCTCATGACTTGCAACTACAACACTTTCAGCAAACAGTGAATCCTGCACCTGATGCTCTAATGCCAATTGCACTTCAAATTGCTTAAATTGAAATGCTCTGAAAATACAGCTTAATAGTCCAGTCAGACTGCCATCGAACTGATAAATGATCATTTTAGAATTATCGTATTTACCATCGTATTAAAAACCAAAACCGAGTTGCGGTGAAATCTGTTTGGTATATTTGGACTGCCCTGATTGTAAAATTTGCTGGCGTACTTGATGCGGTTGTAAATCACGTTGAAACTGTGGAGTATCCACGCAACGAATAAAATGCTGTGCACGGCTATACGCCACCCCCATACGTTTCAACTGATCAATTCGCAAAGCCCCAAAACGACGTGCCTGTACAATTTTTTGGGCTGATTTCACCCCAATTCCCGGAATGCGCAAAATCATTTTGTAATCAGCTCGGTTTAGATCAACAGGAAATTGTTCTGGATTACGCAGCGCCCAACTCAGTTTTGGGTCGATATCCAGATCTAGATTGGGATGTTGCGGATTGACAATTTCATCGGCAGCAAAGCCATAAAAACGCATCAGCCAATCAGACTGATAGAGTCGATTTTCGCGTAGCAATGGTGGTGCTGATCCAATTGCAGGCAAAGCTTTTTCTTGTTCATTGATTGGAATGTAACCTGAATAATAAACGCGTTTCAGTTTAAATTCCTTATAATGCTGATCCGCCATCATCATCACATCATAATCAGTTTCACTGGCTGCTCCCACCACCATTTGTGTGGTTTGCCCTGCTGGCACAAATTTAGGGACAGTTCGAATCAGTTTTCGTTCATCCTTAAACTGAATTAAGCGATCACGTACAATGCCTAAATCCTTTTGTACTTCAGCATGTGTTTTTTCAGGTGCAAAACGTTTTAATCCTGCTTCTGTCGGCATTTCCAGATTAATACTCATGCGGTCAGCATAGAGTCCAGCTTCAGTGATCAGTTCTGGTGAAGCACCTGGAATAGTTTTGAGATGAATATAACCATTAAAATTTTCTTCTAAACGCAGCTTCTTCACTACCTGTAACATACGCTCCATGGTATGGTCGGCGGATTTAAAAATACCGGAACTTAAAAATAAGCCCTCAATATAATTACGGCGATAAAAATTAATGGTCAGATCAACCACTTCCTGCACGGTAAATGCAGCACGTTGAATGTCATTGGAACGACGTGAAACACAATAAGCGCAGTCAAAAATACAGACATTGCTAAATAAAATTTTAAGCAATGACACACAGCGACCATCTTCAGTATAAGAGTGACAAATGCCTGAGCCGGTATTGCCCAATCCCTTATCTTTATTTTTCCGATTGCTGCCACTGGATGAGCAAGATACATCATATTTGGCAGCATCGGCTAAAATCTGTAGTTTTTCGCGGATACGATCAGACATGAACATCCACCTTATAATTCACATTCGTTTATTATAAAAAATCAACGCTGATCAGGGGATTTGTATTCATTTTAAACGACATGAGATGTCGCTTAAAATGTAACGGATAAGTCTTAATCATTCAATATCAAAATAATAAATGTGTCTCATGCTGCTGATGTTCAACAGTCATTTCGTGTTCATCTTTTAGATTGACACCCGAAAAATCCAGTTGTAGGGATTTTTTCATTAAAGCAATTAAGCGCTGTGTTGCAATCAATATGGGAAGTCCCGCTGGACGTACATTTGAAATGCAATTGCGCATTGCATCATGACAACCTAAATGGGCATTATAAGTATAATAGATCCCTAGACTATCGGGCGAACTGAGACCCGGACGCTCTCCAATCAGCATCACTAACATTTTAGCATTCAAAATCTGGGCGACTTCATCGCCTAATGCAACGCGACTGCCCTGTGCGATGATCAAAGGCGCAACTGACCATTTCAGTGCTTTAAACTCAGCTATTAGATGTTCAATCAAAATGGGCGCATTCTCATCGATGGCTCTTGCAGATAAACCATCTCCAATGACGATGACAACATCATATTTATTGGGATTTTGGGCTTGATAGTGTTGTAATTCCTGACGTGAATTTTCACTTAAACTTCGCCCCAAATCTGGACGTTTAAGATAAGTTTCTTTATCTACAGCACAACTCTGAATCAGCAGTAATTGATGATTTAAATGTGATAACTTTCTTTTAAATAATTCGATATCTAATGCCTGTAAAACAGCATCTTTGGCTTGCGCATGTGCCAGTTGGAACTCAAGTAATGGCTTGGTTGGCACACTACAACCTACACGTCCCAGTGCTATTCGTGCATCAGTAAAATTTTTAAGCTTGCTCCAGACATCTTCATGTAATGACTGTGGGTATTGAGTATCTTTCATCAAGTTCACGACAACCTCCATTTAAGACATCAGCAAACGTGAAAATTTTTCAGGCATTTGTTCTGCCCAGTGAATATGATGCTGCGATTGTTTGAAAATGCCTTGTTGCTCCAGCCATGCCGCAAACTCAGGTGCGGGCTCTAGCCCTAATAATTGACGTACATACAGCGCATCATGAAATGACGTGGTCTGATAATTCAACATCACATCATCTGAACCAGGAATTCCCATAATAAAATTAATTCCTGCATTACCTAATAAGGTCAGTAAAATATCCATATCGTCCTGATCAGCATCGGCATGATTGGTATAGCAAATATCACAGCCCATCGGCACACCCAATAATTTGCCACAAAAATGATCTTCCAAACCTGCTCGGATAATTTGCTTGCCATTGTAAAGGTATTCAGGCCCAATGAAGCCAACTACAGTATTGACCAGTAGCGGCTTATACTTTCGGGCAACGGCATAAGCACGGGCTTCAATGGTCTGCTGATCGACCCCAAAATGGGCATTACTGGATAAAGCACTGCCCTGACCTGTTTCAAAGTACATGACATTTTGCCCCAAAGTTCCACGTTTTAAACTTAATGCCGCCTCATAACCTTCCTGTAAAACAGACAGAGAAATACCAAAGGCATCATTGGCCTGTTGCGTTCCTGCAATGGACTGAAACATTAAATCAATCGGCACACCTCGATTTGCCAGTTCAATCCCCGAAGTGACATGAGTTAAAACACAAGACTGTGTTGGAATTTCATAATGCTGAATCACATGATCCAGTAATTTCAACAGCTCAGATAAATTCTGTAAATTATCGGTGGCAGGGTTAATCCCAATCACCGCATCGCCATTACCATACATTAAACCATCCAGAATACTGGCCGAGATTCCAAGCAGATCATCGGTGGGATGATTCGGTTGTAAACGAGTGGATAAATGTCCCTCCAGACCGATGGTATTTCGAAATTGGGTAATGACCTGACATTTTTTCGCAACCAAAATCAAATCTTGGTTACGCATGATCTTACTCACCGCAGCGACCATTTCAGGCGTGAGTCCAGTTGCCAATTCAGTCAGTTTTTCAGTGGTGGCATCCGCAGAAAGTAACCAATTTCGAAAATCACCTACGGTAAAATGCGAAATTGGATAAAATGCCAAAGCATCATGTTCATCAATAATTAAACGCGTGATTTCATCCTGTTCATAGGCTGTCACCGTTTCATTCAAAAAATGTTTGAGCGGTAAATCGGCTAAAGCCATTTGTGCTGCGACACGTTCCGTTGCATCCTTTGCCGCCACACCAGCCAGTTGATCTCCCGAGCGTTCAGGTGTTGCTTTTGCCAATAATGTTTTTAAGTCCTTAAACACATATCGCTGTTGGGCAACGATGATTTCAAATGACATGACAATTCCCCTAGCGCAAATCTTCTTCAGCCGATTTAATATTGGCAAATTCCTCTTCAGGCGTACCTGTCACTAAATGATGCCGACTATAAAACATAAAATATAAAATAAACGCCACATAAATCGCTGCTGCCATCAACCAGACTTTAGGATCCACTAAAAAGCCTGCCACGACTGCAATCGCCGATAAAATTAGTGCAATCGAAGCAGTCACAATGCCACCCGGAGCTTTATAAGGACGAGGCAAATTTGGACGTGAAATTTTGAGTTTGATATAAGACAACATCATCAACACATAAGAGAGCGTTGCACCAAAAACAGCCATTAAAATAAGTAAATCCCCCTCCCCAGATAACGATAATAAAAAGCCAATAATGCCAGGAATAATAATCGCCCAATGTGGAGTTTTATTTTTATTGGTCAGCGATAACTTTTTAGGTAAATAACCTGCACGAGACAATGCGAAGATTTGTCGTGAATAGGCATAAATAATTGAAAAGAAACTTGCAATGAGTCCAGCTAAACCAACAAAATTTACAAAACTGGCCAACCATGTATTTTTGCCATAAACAGCTACCAACGCATCCACCAATGGCGCACCAGAGGCTTTTAATTGATCCGCACCTGCTGCACCCGCCCCTAAAAATAAAATAAGCAAGGCAAAAGCAGCTAAAATCAACATGGAACCAATCAAACCGCGTGGTAAGGATTTCGCTGGATCTTTGGCCTCTTCTGCTGCTAAAGGCACTCCTTCAACGGCCAAAAAGAACCAGATAGCATATGGCACCGCCGCCCAGATCCCGATATAGCCCATGGGTAAAAAATTACTTGCTCCCGCATGATCTGTGACCGCAATATTAAATAAATTGGCGCTATTAAAATGTGGAATCATCGCAATAATAAAGACAAACAATGCAACACAAGCAACGGCGGTAATGACAAACATGATTTTTAGGGCTTCACCTGCACCTTTTAAATGAATCCCCATAAAAATCAGATAACAAACTAAATAAACGATCCATCCGCCAATACCAAATAAGGACTGGCAATATGCACCGATAAATACAGCAATCGCAGCGGGTGCAATCGCATATTCAATCAAAATGGCCGTCCCTGTCAGATAACCTCCCAATGGCCCAAAGGCTGTGCGGGCAAAACTATAACCGCCTCCCGCCGTAGGTAGCATGGTTGACATTTCCGACATGGCAAGACACATACATAAATACATGATGGCGACGACCACAGTGGCAATAAACATACCTCCCCAGCCACCTTGCGCGAGACCAAAATTCCAACCCGCAAAATCCCCAGAAATGACATAAGCCACACCGAGTCCAACCAGAAGTATCCAGCCAACTGCGCCTTGTTTTAGCTGCCTTTGGGCAAAATATTCATGATGGCTTTTATGTTCATCTTGAGACGAAGCAATATCACTTGCAATGGATTTGGTTTCTGACATGAGCTTTCTCTCATTTTTCATTTTTATGAGAAGAAACAAGCATAATTCATACCAGATATTTGGAATTTAAACGTCTAAGGCATGTAAAGTGACAAAGTTCACCATTAAAATATGGGCTAGATCCACAAAAATCAGAAGCAATTCATCAAGCTCATCATTTAATAAAAAAATACTGAACATGATTTGCTTCTTTTGAACAATTCAGGCTATGGTGAGTAAAACATCTGGATCATAAGAATATGTCAATATTACAGCAGCTTGGAATTAAACACCCGATTCTGTTAGCTCCGATGGCAGGTGTATCAACACCTGAACTAGCAGCCGAAGTCTCCAACAGTGGTGGCTTAGGTTCTTTGGGTCTTGGAGCAAATAATGTCAGTTCGGCTAGAGAACAAATACTTAAAACCCAAGCCCTTACAGATGCGCCATTTCAAGTGAATTTCTTTTGCCATCAACCTCAAATTTTAAATGAGCAGGAAGCTCAACGTTGGATCGAGTATTTAACCCCAGAATTTGAACGTTTTCATGTACAACCGCCGCGAACCTTGCAATGTATTTACCCAAGCTTTTTGGACCATGATGACTTTTTAAATTTGATATTGGAAACACAACCCAAAGCGGTCAGTTTTCATTTTGGAATTCCACATCCTCATCAAATACAGGCTTTAAAACAAGCAGGAATCATCACATTGGTTTCTGCAACTAATCTGGCTGAAGCTAAAGCGATTGAGGCAGCTGGAATTGATATCATTATTGCACAAGGTATCGAAGCGGGTGGGCATCGTGGAATATTCAATGCCGATCTAGATGGTGCTGTAAAAACAGCGGATCTGGTACAACTGATGACTCAGCATTGTGATACACCTGTGATTGCGGCAGGCGGGATTATGAATGGTCGTCAAGCCAAAAAAATCATCAGCTTAGGTGCACAAGCCGTTCAACTCGGCACCGCTTTTGTGCAATGTAAAACTTCAAATGCCAATGCAGCTTATCGTCAGGCACTTTTAAATCAGCCCCTTACCCAAATCACATCCAGTATTTCTGGTCGACCTGCGCGCGGCATTATTAATCACTGGCATACTCAGGTTGACCATCCACAACGCCCAACTGTAGCGGCTTACCCTTATGCTTATGATCTGGCTAAACAACTACATGCTATCGCAACTCAGGCAGGTGATTCTGGCTATGGTGCGTTTTGGGCAGGCAGTAATGTCGCACAAATTCGTGAAATGGAAGCACGAGATTTAATCAATCAATTGATTTTAGAAATGAGTGAATAAGCTGAATAGATGCAGATTTCTTTTATAATTTTTTTACTTCTCACTTCAGGAGAAAAATAAAGAGGAGCTAAACAATGATGAAAGAAAAGCGATAAAAGACATCTATTCAGTATCTAAAAATGATGCATGCTTTTCTACCAGCATATAGACCAAATCAAGCTCAGGACACTCATAACCCAATCCCGTTAAGGCTGCGGTAATCTGCCCTCGATGCTGGGTCGCATGTTTAAACACATGTAATAACGTCGCTGCATAAGGTAAACACTTTGCTTCACCACTTGCCGTTTGATAACTGAACTGACTGTTCAAATTTTCTTGATCTAACTGCTCAAGAAAAGTGATCCAGTTTTTAGCTCTTGACTCTAATTCTATAAATAATTGCACAGGATCCTGTTCAACAATAGCATTCAGTGTCATTTTGGGAGAAATAGACTGGGCAAACCGCGCGTACCAAAGTAAATGTTCACCGACCAAAAGATGATTCAATGTTCCCAAAATGCTGCTAAAAAATAAACCGGCATCACAATGCAGTTCATCATCAGATAATGGCTTCAAGCTATTCAATAATCGCTGCGTTGCCCAGACATTATATTCAGCTAAAAGCAGTAGACTTTCCTTACTGATTTTATAAATATCCGTCATGGCTGCTTATCCTTAATTGATCACCAATAAATCGACCTGTTCCACTTGGACATCACTCATGATATGTCCTTGATCCAATAATTGATTAAAATAAGCTTCCACGACTTGAGCCTGTTGATGGGTCGTTTCAACTTGATACATATTTTGGCGAAACTCATTACTTGAACGTAAGCCTTTGGTGTACCAAGCAATATGTTTACGTGCGATGCGACAGCCTGAATATTCGCCATAAAACTGATACAGCTCATCCAGATGCCCCAGCAACACCTGTTTCACTTCAGCGATACTGGGTGCAGCCAAATGTTCACCTGTTTTCAAATAATGGGCAATTTCCCGAAAAATCCACGGACGGCCCTGCGCTGCACGCCCAATCATGATCGCATCAGCACCCGTATAATCCAGCACAAATTTAGCCTTTTCTGGACCATCAATATCGCCATTAGCAATTACAGGAATATTTAGAAGTTGCTTTACTTCCTTAATCAAATCATAACGCGCGGTATTTAAATACATATCTTCACGAGTTCGACCATGTAAGGCCAATGCTGCTATGCCTGCTTGTTCGGCACGTTGCGCAACTCGTAGAATATTTTCATGACCATTTAAAAAACCTAGTCGAGTTTTTAAGGTCACAGGAACATCCACTGCAGCAACCACGCTATCTAAAATACGTGCCACCAGATCTTCATCCTGTAACAAGGCTGAGCCTGCCAGCTTATTGCAGACTTTTTTAGCAGGACAACCCATATTAATGTCCACGATTTGGGCACCATTTTCGACTTGATAACGTGCCGCTTCAGCCAGTTGCTCAGGGTCAGAACCTGCAATTTGTGCCGAAATAGGCGCAAGCTCACCATCAAAATTAGCACGATATAAACTTTTTTTCGTCATACGCAGTGTTTTGTCGGCGGTCATCATTTCACTGACCGCATGCCCTGCTCCAAAATATTTGCATAGCGAACGAAATGGACGGTCAGTGACTCCGGCCATTGGGGCAACGATTAAATTATTTGACAGTTGATAGGAGCCAATATACATAATATTCATGCTTTTTTTGATCAACATAGTATACTGCATCTGTCTTTTTTGCTCATCTTTTTATCAAGGTGCCCTGCTTGCATGAATAGCCCAATTAAATCTGGTTTTTATTTAAAATCATTGAGCACAATTACGTTGAGTCTTGCATTAGTTGGATGCGGTGATGGTAATTGGTGGTCTCAAAAAGATGAGCCAGAATTTAAAGCAGAACAGATTAAACGTGTGATTCCGACACGCGTAAATGGTCGTGAATCTTGGGCCAATGATATTGACGACATTATGGAAAAATTAGGCATTCCAAAAACCAAAGAAAATGTATGCAGTATTGTCGCCGTGGTCGATCAAGAATCTAATTTTGTGGCTGATCCCGTGGTACCTGGCTTGGGTGCGAAAGCGGTTAAAGAAGTTAATACACGTTTAAATGAAAAATTTGAAGAAAAGCTAGGGACTACGATTGGTGGTCAAGTTGCGGGTTATTTTGAGGACGTACTCAAAAACCAACCCTCTCCAGATAATAATTATATGAGCCAAATGCGTAAAGTCCGTACAGAACGCGATCTGGATTTACTTTATCGCCAGATTTTTGATTTTATGGCGAGTCATTACCATGTCAGTGCCCTAACAGGTGCAGCCAAACTGGTGGGTCAGGATATTGGCGAAAAGATGAATCCGATTACTACGCTGGGTTCCATGCAGGTGCTGATTACTTATGCTCAGGATCATAAGCGTTCACGCATGAATACCAATGAATTACGTGACGATTTATATACACAATATGGTGGCTTGTATTATGGAATACATCGTTTAATGATGTATCCTGCCGATTATAATAAATCGATTTATCGATTTGCTGATTATAATTCAGGCATGTATTCAAGTCGTAACGCGGCTTTTCAAAGTATGCTCAATGATTTAACACCGAAAGAACTGGATCTGGATGGTGATTTATTGCTTTATAATAAAGATGGCAGTCCTCGTGCGGTTCTTAGCCAATCTGAGAAAGAACTTATCTCTGTCTTTGCGCAAAATAATGTACTGGTGACACCACGTCAAATTCGTTCAGATCTAAAAAAAGAGAAAGAGAAATCTTTTGAAGATACTCAAACCTATATTGCAGTGAAAAAACTATACAAAACAAAGACAGGCAAAGAACCTATTTATGCCATCATGCCACAAGTCATTATTTCTGGGCCTAAATTAAGCCGAGATTACAATACCAACTGGTTTGCCTCCCGCGTCAATGGAAGATATGAAACATGTATGCAACGAGCGAAAAGAATAAGACTATAAATCTCGCCCTGTTTGATTTTGACGGAACACTCTGTACGAAAGATAGTTTCACTGGCTTTATTTTTTATACTTTGTCTAAAAGACATATCATGCGTAAAGGCCTGAGAATTCTTCCATGGATTCAGGCTTATTATTTAAAACTTTATCCCGCTGATGCTATGCGCGCCAAGCTTTTTAGTACGATGTTTAAAGGAAATTCAGCAAAACAACTACAGCAACTGGGTCAAGAATACGCGCAAACTTTAGTGAAAAATCTGGACACTCAGCTATTTCAACGCCTATTACAACATCAGGCGCAAGGCGATAAAGTGGTACTGGTTTCTGCTTCAATCGATTTGTATCTGAAACCAGTGTGTGAACTCCTCAATATCGATCTGATCTGTACACAAGTTGAAATCCATAATGGATTCATTACAGGTCAATATTCTACACCCGACTGTAGTTCTGAGCAGAAAAAGATTCGGGTTCATGAGGCTTATCATCTCAATGATTACGCGCATGTTTATGCGTATGGCAATAGCTATGAAGATTTACAGATGTTTAGTCTAGCAGATAGTTGTTATATGGTCGGAGAAGATCAACACCTTCCCAAACTGGCAGATATAAAAAAACTCGCCTAAGCGAGTTGTTTTATTTTTAAAATTTAGTAAATCGCCATGTGGTTACGATGGATCATTTCCAGTGAACGCGCTTCACCTAGCACTTGATAGACTTTGTCCGAAGCCAATCCTTTAATAATATCAGCAGATTGTGAGCTAAAGTTGACCCGTCCAACAGCAATACGTTTACCCGATTTGTCTACACATTCCACCACATCACCGCGATCAAAATGTCCTTCGACCGCTTTCACACCCACAGGTAACAAACTTCGATGACGCTCCTTAATCGCTTCCACCGCACCATCATCAATAATTAAACGACCTGCAGTTTGTAAATGTGCAGCTAACCATTGCTGATGCGCGGTCATACGGTCTTTATCGGTACTAAATAAAGTCCCGAGCATTTCACCAGACATTAATCGCGATAATACTCGATCACTTTCACCACTGGCGATTAGCGTTGGACAGCCTGATTTTGCGGCTAAACGAGCTGCACGGACTTTAGTGACCATACCACCACGTCCAAGTACACCACCACCACCCGCCATTTCAAACAAACTGTCATCTAAAGCACGGACTTCAGTCAAAAGTTTGGCATCTGGATTGCTACGAGGGTCTGAGTCAAACATGCCTTGTTGATCGGTCAGAATGATTAATAAATCTGCATGCACTTGCCCTGCCACCATCGCCGCCAAGGTATCGTTATCACCAAAACGAATTTCGTCGGTAGATACCGTATCATTTTCATTAATGACAGGAATCACGCGCCAGTCAATCAAGTTTTGCAAGGCATCACAAGAGTTCAAGTAACGACGACGATCCGCCAGATCATCATGTGTCAAAAGCACTTGCGCAGTCTGAATATGATGCTTTTCAAGTACACTTGACCAAGTATGGATCAAGCCCATTTGACCAATAGCCGCACAGGCTTGCAGGCTGGGTAGATCGGTGGGTCGGCTGGTCAGTTTCATGCGTACCATCCCTTCAGCTACAGCACCAGACGAAACCAAAATAATTTCGTGTCCAGCAGTGTGTAGATCGGCAATTTGCATTGCCCAATGCGAGATTGCATCTAAATCTAAACCTTGCCCGTTTGCTGTGAGTAGCGATGATCCGATTTTAACAACGATTCGTTTACACGCATTGAGCTGACGTTGCCCATCCACCACTTCTATCATGTTTTCCTCAAATTATTTTCCCCTTGCGAAACAGAGACGAGTGCTTCTCAGGGAGAATTAAAGGTTTTTTAAAAAGCCAAATTGCGAACTCTAGTCACGTACATAAATACTTTCGACATCGTTATCATCATCTTCGTCATCGAAGTCATCATCATCTTCCCCAGCCAGTAAGCCTTCCAGACGTTGTGCGCGGCGCATAGCACGATATGCTTCTTTGGCTGCGATGGTTTGTTCTCGCGTTTCAGCTTCAAGCTGCTCACGGAATGCTTTCACTTCTGCTGCGTATTCTGGATCTTCAACTTCACGTTCGCGTTGTTGTTCAATCTGATCCATGAGGTAATACACCACAGGTTTAGTGCCTTCCTCTAACAAACCAGAAGTCTTAAACACTGGTCCTGTCCATTGCAATTCATCAATGATGTGTTGACACCATTCATCACGGCTGTCTTCATCCAACTGATCAAGTTTATTTAAAACCAATACAATCGGCAGTTTCGCCAAGGTCGGAGAGAATTTTTCCAGTTCCGCCACAATCGCTCTAGCATTATGCGCAGGATCTGAACCATCAATCGGTTGCACATCCACGATATGTAATAAAATACGAGTCCGCGCCAAATGTTTCAGGAAGCGAATCCCAAGCCCTGCACCTTCTGCTGCACCTTCAATCAACCCTGGAATATCCGCCATCACAAATGAGCGATGACGATCGGCATCGACCACACCCAGATTTGGCACCATCGTGGTAAATGGATAATCTGCAACTTTCGGTTTCGCCGCACTGACTGCACGAATAAAAGTAGATTTACCCGCATTTGGCATACCGAGCAAACCAACATCTGCTAATACTTTGAGCTCTAAACGAATTTCACGAAATTCGCCTTTGACTCCAGAAGTAAATTTGCGCGGTGCACGGTTGGTTGATGATTTAAAATGAGTATTTCCCAAACCACCATCGCCACCATGAGCAACCAAAACACGCTGACCGTCTTTGACCAAATCGCCAATAATATCGCCTGAGTCAGTATCAACAATAGTTGTTCCCACAGGAACTTTTAAAATAACATCTTCACCGCCACGACCTGAGCAGTTCGCACCTGAACCATTTTTTCCACGTTCTGCGCGGAATTTACGCGTATAACGATAGTCCACTAGTGTACTGGTATCATCATCCGCTTGGATATATACACTACCACCACGACCACCGTCGCCGCCATCTGGCCCACCAAACGGTACAAATTTTTCACGGCGAAAACTGGCTACGCCATTGCCACCGTCGCCAGCCTCTACGGTAATGACTGCTTCATCAACAAAGCGCATGTGCCAATCCTCTGAAATCTCTAAAAACCGCCTATTCTGCCATATTTTAATAGATTTCTCGAATAGAAAAATCAACAAACTGATTTTTTTGGTTTATTACTCATTTGTTATAAAGTCAACATCGGACCAGTAGCATTGTACTAATGCTAATTTTCCTTTTTTTTCAACATTAAGCCCAGCATATTTCTTAGGTTGATTGAAATTGAATTTAATTTTGGCAAAGCTTTCCCTCGCTTTGGACGTGGATAAATCAAAGTAAAGTGTTTGATTCATTTGCTTCGCAATATTTCCATATGAAAACTCAATTTTCTGAATTGGAACACCTTCATATTCAACATTTTTTAAAAAGAATATATTACTTACGTAAACTTGTTCCTCTACAAATTTATTTTTAATCACATGTGCTTTAAGCACTTTATCAATGTCTGGAAATTCATATAAATCATAACCATCCCGAATGGTACAATCTTTTTCATAGCGATCCTGCATAACTTGCTTGAGATCATACACTACTGCTTTTGCATAACTAGGAACAACAACAATGCCGAGTAACAAAGTCCAAAAAAATAATTTCATTCTTATTACCTCACTTTAATTACATTGAATAATCAGCAGCATACAACTTTAAAAACAACTAAAAACTTCTCTATTCACAATAAAATTTTATGGTCTTATATTCTTCAATGGTAACTGCATCTGCATATCCAGATTCGCCTGAGTCGTTTGTACGGAGTTATACATAATGGCATTAAAAGTCGCAATCTTACGCAGGGTCATTGGATCATTAATATTCAAAGTCGGTTTGAACTGATGTTGTACATTTAAATGTACTGGTTCATTAAACTCAAAATAGACAGGTCCACTAAATGAAATTTTAACAGGCAAGGTATAACTGCGTTTGAGCTGAAAAGGTACATCCAGTTGAATCGGAATATCTAACTTTAAAGGAAACTTGGGTAATAATTTATTTTGATAGATCAGATCTGTTGTGGTTTCAAGTGGCATCGTTTCATCAACTTTCAGCATCGTAGAATAATCGATATTGACTGTGATTGGCGTTTCTACTTCAAAACTTAAATCGGCCAAATATTTACCACGTAACGGTAAATCTAACTGACGATTGATATCAATCGTCGTATCTAGTTTACCTACCGATCGAGTTTGTAGATAATTTCCGACATGGATTTTAGTCGGAAGTGATTCTGGTAAATGAATCTGGGCATGATGAGAAGAAACTGAAACAGAGGTCTGAATATTCAAATACAACCAGAATAAAATCGCGACCAACATCACGATACTAATAAAAATCAATAAACTCCGTTTAACAGAAGCAAAAATCCACATCGATTACCGCTCCTTATGCTGTACAGCAACAGAGTCCTTGTTCTGTGGCGCAGGCTGTAAATCGCCAGCCTTTTGAATCCGGATACTCGATAATGGAATTTTTAACTCGCCCTGTCTGATTTTAATCGGCAAAGTATTTTGCACATCTACCGAAGCAGCTAAAGCTGTTTCAATCGGGACATTCAAATGTCCATTAATTGGAATATTGGTTTTAAGCGTCGTATCCAGTGGAATATTTAAATTTTCTTTTAACACTGTGCGTACAGGCGCATCAAACTTAAGATGCACACTTTGTTCAAGCGGAACTTGTATATCAATCGGTACATCCAGTTTGATTGGAATCGTTCCTTTCAAAGGTAAAGTAATATCTTTACCCAAGACTTTGACCTGAACTTTAGTGTCGATGGGTAAATCCTGATTCACTTTTAAGGTTTCTTTGACTGGAATCGAAGTTTTAATTGGAACCTGGTTATCGAAATAAACACGTGGGGTCAATGTCTGAGTTAAAGGGATATTCAGATCTTCACGAATGGGAATAGAGGCATTGACTCTCCCCGTCACATCCACATCCAAAGCATCCTGAATTTTAACTTTGGCCTGTAAAGGTTCTTGTAAATCAATATCAACAGCTTGATTTTTCAATGGGATATAAATATTAAAGTTTTTAAATACCCATATAGCAATAGCAACACCAATCAAAGCTGCCAATACAATAAATGCCAATGCACCCAACGCTTGTCTGAATTGCAACGATCTATCCTTAATCTGTTTTTTCCTTCGTGAATAGTGTTCACATAATTTGTAAAATATTCAGCTTTGGTTTTGTATCTTATGTAAAAAAGCTCAGTCGAAACTGAGCTTTTGGAAATCTTGATCAGAAAAACGCTTAAGCATCGGTTCCAGCAGGAACTTTTGGATAGCTTACGCCGCACATTTGCTCAGCGATACGTAATACCTGACAGCTATAACCGACTTCATTGTCATACCAAACATAAGCAGTTAAGCGATTACCCGAAGTAATCGTTGCCTGAGCATCAAATACGCCCGCAGTACGTGAACCAATAAAGTCACTTGAAACCACTTCAGTTGAATTGGTATAACCAATTTGACCTTGTAGATTCGAGTTAATTGAAATCTGACGAATATATTCATTCACTTCGTCACGATCTACTTCTTTATCTAATGTCAAATTCAAGATCGCAAGTGAAACGTTTGGTGTTGGTACACGAACCGAGTTACCTGTTAATTTACCTTTAAGCTGTGGCAATGCTTTCGCAACTGCTTTCGCTGCACCAGTTTCAGTAATGACCATGTTCAAAGTTGCCGCACGACCACGACGATCCGCTTTATGATAGTTATCAATCAAGTTTTGGTCATTGGTAAATGAATGAACAGTTTCAACGTGACCATTTAACACGTGATATTTCTCATCCAATACTTTTAGGATTGGTGTAATTGCATTGGTAGTACAGCTTGCAGCAGAAATGATCTTGTCTTCATCCAAGATATCTGCGTTATTTACACCGTATACGACGTTTTTCATTTCGCCTTTACTTGGTGCCGTCAACACGACACGTGCAATACCCGCACATTTCAAGTGTTGGCTTAGACCTTCAGCATCGCGCCATTTACCCGTATTATCAATCAGAAGCGCATTGTTAATACCATACTGGGTATAATCCACTTCACTTGGACTAGATGCATAGATGACTTTGATGTAGTTACCGTTTGCGATGATCGCTTCGTTTTCCTCATCAACAGCAATGGTTCCTGCGAAAGTACCGTGAATTGAGTCACGACGTAACAAAGACGCACGTTTTGCCAAATCACCATCAGAAGATTTGCGTACTACGATTGCTTTAAGGCTTAAACCGCGACCCAAGCCAGATTGACTGATGATTAAACGCGCCAAGATACGACCGATACGACCAAAACCGTACAACACGACATCTTTAGGTTGTTCAGAAGTTGCATTACCTTTAATTGACTCAACAGCTTGAGCAACAAAAGCATCGATATCGCCGCCTTTTTCTTTATATTCAACAGCAAGTTTACCAATATCCACTTCAGCAGAACCGATATTCTCAATTTTAGCCAATGCTTCTAAAATTGGGAAAGTATTAACAACAGAAAGCTCAACATCAACCACGCGAGTACGACGATGCGTTTTTAAAATCTGAATCACAGAGCGGTTAATTAAAGAACGACCGTAAACAGAAACGACAATATTTTTTTCACGGTATAACTGACCGATTAACGCGATCATATGTTCCGCAATTTCTTCGCGGTTTTCCCAGCGACCTTGGTGTTCCGCGTGTAGGGCGATGATAGTGTCTTTGCTCACAAATACGTCCTCTAATGAATAATTTTAGGCGTGAATTTCAAAACCCCATAATTGTAAAGGAATTATCATCAAGATTGAATCAAAAGCTGTGAATGTCGATGATATTTTCAGTGATATTCACTATAAATTTATAAAATACTTATAATTTTTTATTTTAATTTTTACATTATTTTTTTAAAAGCGAGTCGAAATTTAAATTTCGTCGTATTTTTTTTGATCATATCAAATGTTACTCAAGTCTAAAGTGTTGAAATTTGATTAAAATTATCTCAGATTTCCTCGTTTAAGCGTTTTTGATAATGCGCAACATTTCGCTCAAGTGCCCGTTTATTTTTATGTTGTTGATAAAGATGCCAACTGCCCTCAACCACCAACAATGACACCGCACACCAAATGGGAATGTAAGTGTACCATTCTTGAGGACTAATTTTTTCACCTAATGCCAAAGATGCCAATGCTAATAAAATAGGCTCTAAATAGCTAAGCAGACCAAATAAAATCATCGGTAAAAAACGGCTTGCTAAAATATAACTCCCCAAACCCACTGCGCTTAATAAACCTAGTCCAAGCACAACCAACCACATGAAAGGTTGCTGTTGTAATATCGCCAGACCTCCCGCCCCACTTTGAATAAAATACACAGCAATAGGTAAGATAATGACAATATCCCACCAAAAACCACCGAGATTATCCGTCCCCATTTTTTTACGCAATAAAAAATAAGCCGAGTAACCAAAAGCAACCAGTGCCGTTTCCCAAGCAATAGACCCTAAACGAAAAATTTCGTGACTAACGCCTATAACCGCAAGAATCACAGCAGCGATTTGAAATTTAGACAGTTTTTCGCCATAAAATAAGCTACCGCTCAACACCAGAACCAACGGCAATAAAAAATACCCCAGTGAAACCTGTAAACCTCGTCCATTCATGGGTCCCCATAAAAATAACCAAAGCTGAACTGAAGTCAGTAACGAAGATAGAATCATTAATAAAAGGAAAGCTGGGTTTGCAAGCACGCGTTGATAAATGCTTTTAATATGCGGCAAATCCCCCAACAACCACATCAGCAGCGTTAAAAAAGGCAAGGTTGCCAACATGCGCCAACCAAAAGTTTGTTCACTGTCCAAACCTGTTAATAACTGGGTATAAAAATACAATACACCAAAGGTCACCGATGCGATAACCGACAATATTATGCCCTTAAACATCCTGACCTCTTATATTAACACGCGAAAAATATCTAAAATATCAACCGATTAAAAAATAAAAAAACCATGCATTCGCATGGCTTGATCTTATCATCATAACCATTATTTTAGAGTATGTTGAGGGCGAATAATATCATTCAGGTCATAACCTAAAGATTTTGCATAACTCAAATACTCATTCAATACATCTTCAGACAGTTCAGGCGTTCTAGACAGTACCCATAAGTATTTACGGGAAGGTTCTCCGACCAATACAGTTTGATAATTTTCATCAAGTTTAAGAATCCAATAATCTCCCCGCGCAACAGGAACCCAACGTATTGCTTCAGGCAAAAAGCTCACTTTTAATTTGGTATTAAAAGGAGGATTTTCGACAAAAGCCTCACCAACCGATTGTTTAAGCACACCATCTTTGCTGTAACAACGATTATCAACAGTCACGTTGCCATTTTCATTCAAGGTGTAAGTTGCGGTAATGTCCTTGGCACATTGTTTCTCAAAATACATTGGTTTACGTGCAATTTCATACCAAACACCCAAGTATTTGTCTAACTCAACCCGCTCTACCGTTGGCAAGGGCTTACTTTGCGCATAAGCAACCGTTGCAACCGCTAAACCTGTTAATACAATCCCGCCCACTGCAATTTTAGTCAGTGTCCAACTGGCTTTTGGGAGATTCTGTTTTAATGACATTTGTATTCCCCTGCTCATTGCCTGATTTAATCGGCATCGATTTATTCAAGATTACTCACATTAGCTTGTTTTATATGCAAATAATGTATAAATATGTAGCAATTTACACAGAGAATGGTGTCCAGATTTATTGCAACATCTGCGCTTTTAAACGCACAATTTCATCGCGTAAACGCGCTGCTTGCTCAAATTGCAACTCTTTCGATGCCTTGATCATTTCCTTCTCTAATTTACCAATATGCTTGGTAAAGAGTTTTGGATCAGCCAGAATATGTCGTTCGTCTGCTGAAAGCGCCTTCGCCTGATCAGAAATTTTGGCATCAATCTCGTCATCATTAAAGACTTCGCCAGTATTAATTTCTTTAATTTTCTGACGTACTGCACTACGCGGGGTAATCCCATGTTCCTGATTAAACTCAATTTGCTTATTACGACGACGATCTGTTTCATCGATGGCTTTCTGCATGGAATCGGTTACACGATCTGCATACAAAATCGCTTTACCTTTCAGGTTACGTGCAGCACGACCAATCGTTTGAATCAATGAACGTTCGGAACGTAAAAAGCCTTCTTTGTCTGCATCCAAAATCGCAACCAAAGACACTTCTGGCATATCCAATCCCTCACGGAGCAAGTTAATACCCACTAGCACATCATAAACGCCTGTGCGGAGTTCATGAATAATTTTGACCCGTTCAACCGTATCGATATCAGAATGCAAATAGGCGACTTTCACCCCATATTCTTTTAAATAAGAGGTCAAATCTTCTGCCATACGTTTGGTTAATGTCGTCACCAAAACCCGTTCATCCAGATCTTTGCGCAGATTAATTTCAGACAATACATCGTCAACTTGTGTCAACACTGGACGAATTTCAATTTCAGGATCGACTAGACCTGTCGGACGTACCACTTGCTCTACAATCTGATCTGATCGTTCTAATTCGTACTTGGCAGGTGTTGCACTGACATAAATTGTAGTCGGAACAATACGCTCCCATTCTTCAAATTTCATCGGGCGATTGTCCAGTGCACTTGGCAAACGAAAACCATAATTCACCAGATTTTCTTTGCGTGAACGGTCACCCTTATACATTGCGCCAATTTGTGGAACAGTGACATGCGATTCATCGATAATCAGTAATGCATCATCAGGTATATAATCAAATAAAGTCGGTGGTGCTTCACCCGATGGACGACCTGATAAATGACGTGAATAGTTTTCGATGCCATTGGTGTAGCCTAATTGCTGCATCATTTCCAGATCGTAACGCGTCCGTTGCTCGATGCGCTGTGCTTCGATCAATTTGTCATGTTCACGGAAAAATTTAAGCTGATCCTGTAATTCAACTTTAATAGTATCAATCGCGCGCGATAAATTGTCTTTTGGCGTCACATAATGGCTTTTCGGATAAATGGTTACACGCGGCACTTGACGCAACATTTTACCTGTTAAAGGATCAAACCAGCGAATTGATTCAACTTCGTCATCAAACAACTCGATACGGATCGCATTTTGATCCGATTCGGCAGGAAATACATCTAAAATTTCACCCCGAATACGGTAAGTACCCCGTAAAAATTCCAGTTCATTACGGGTATATTGCATTTCAACCAGACGGCGAATCAAATCATCACGATTGACACGATCACCTTCGACCACATGCAGCAACATTTTCATATAGGCTTCAGGATCACCCAAACCATAAATAGCAGAAACCGAGGCCACAATAATTGCATCACGACGTTCTAATAAAGCTCGTGTCGCCGAAAGACGCATCTGATCAATATGATCATTAATCGCGGCATCTTTTTCAATAAAAGTATCTGACGAGGGTACGTAGGCTTCTGGCTGATAGTAATCGTAGTAACTAACGAAATATTCCACCGCGTTATTAGGGAAAAAAGCCTTAAACTCACCATAAAGCTGCGCTGCTAAGGTTTTATTATGCGCCATGACAATCGTGGGGCGTTGAGTCTGAGCAATGACATTAGCCATGGTATAGGTTTTACCCGACCCCGTAACCCCCAATAGCAACTGATTGCGATAGCCACTTTCAACACCATGCACCAGTTTTTCAATCGCTTGAGGCTGATCACCTGCGGGTTGGTAACTGGTGACTAATTCAAAGGGTTGCATATCGCTCACTCGGCTGCTCTCTTCTTTTCAAAATTTCATTTCACTAAGCCCTTTATGGGGTAATTCACCCTCAATTTAAAGGCTTTTCCTGTAAATTTAATTTCTATATTTTGTACTTGACCCATCTGCGTTTCGTCTGCAACATGGAACATATCAGGATCAGAATTGAAACAACATGGCATACCATTATCACGACGAAAGCATCATCACAGAACTTCCTGAAGATACGGTTTTTGTCTTTGGCAGTAATATGGCTGGACAACACACACATGGTGCAGCACGTGTCGCTGCACAGCATTTTGGTGCGGTGAATCATGTTGGTCGTGGTTGGGCAGGTCAAAGCTTTGCCATTCCCACTTTAAATGAACATTTGCAGCGGATGCCATTATCGCAAATTGAACACTATATAGATGATTTTAAAGTCTATGCCCAACATCATCCCAAAATGAAATATTTCATCACCGCTTTGGGTTGTGGCATTGCAGGTTATAAAGTCTCTGAGATTGCACCTTTATTTAAAGGTATTCACAATAATGTAATCTTGCCTGAGTCGTTTAAACCCTATATTGATGAAAATGCCATTTCACAATTTCCAGATTTGACTTCGCATACCGTACAGTCCTTTATTAACGACGATGTGATTTTTTATTTTGATCATGGTAGCGACTCTTTTGAAGAAGCCTTAGATAAAACTGATTTGAGTGATGCTGAAAAATCGATTGCACTCATTGTTTTAAATGAAGATATCTACCCGCGCGACCGCTATGGCCGTGGCCGCGAAAGTGAGCTTGAAGATATTTTAAGCAAACTCAATGGCAAGATTTTTAATTTTCATGATAATCGCGAAGGTGCGATGATTTTTGTCGGGGTGATTGTGGCATTGATGGAACTTTATGATATCGATGAACAAGACTTCATTAAACTCTGGCGTGGTGACATCACCATTCAACATCCCATTAATCGAATAAAATCATAAGATATTGTATTCCCTGCTCTTTTATTCCTTTATAAAAGAGCTTTATAGATTTCTCTTATTCCGTCTTTTTTTATCTCTGCCTTGCAAAGAAGAATAAATAAAATTGAATACGTGATGAAAGAAATCTTATGCTGACTCTTTCACAGCAAAACTATGGATACTTTTGCTCACCTACTTCACATAAATTGTCTATTTTTTACACCTTACTATTTCCAAGTGTAACTGTTGGTTTTATACTCCATGAAAAATAAATAATTCATTGGAATTTCCTGAATGCAGACTTTAGATTCATCTATTTTTGACCTTGCACCGATTCCAATGTGGCTGGAGGATTATAGCGATATAAAAATCCAGTTTGATGCATGGCGCGCTCAGGGGGTCGAAGATTTACACGCATTTTTAAGCGAAGATCTTGATCGGGTACGCCAATGCGCTCATAAAATAAAAATCATCTCGGTCAATCAACAAACACTGGATTTATTTGAAGCAAATTCACAGGAACATTTATGTAGCAATCTAGATCGTATCTTTCAGGAAGATATGTTCAAATCTCATATTTATGAATTAATTGATTTATGGAATGGTAAAACTCATTTTTCGAGTGTAGCAGTCAATTACACTCTGTCTGGAAAACGTCTGGACATTCAACTACGTGGGTCAATCCTTCCTGGATACGAACAATCTTTTGAACGGTTACTCATTACTACTGAAGATGTGACTTCTTATCAAAACGCACGTAGATTAGAAGAAAAAAATCGCAGATTGGCTGAAGCAAGATTTGTATATTCACCTGCTTCTCTTTGGGTTGAAGATTTCAGTCGGGTCAAAGTTCGAATTGATCAATTAAAACAGATTGGAATTGATGATTTTCGAACTTTTTTAGATGTACATCCTGAGTTTGTTAATCAATGTATTGAGGATATTTTAATCCTCGATGTCAATCAGGCGACACTCGATTTATTTCAAGCCCCTGATAAACAAATCCTGCTCAAAAATATCCATAAAGTTTTTTCAAATGAGATGCTAGGCACCTTCCGCGAGCAACTGATTGAGTTATGGAAAGGTAATATTCATCATCAACGCGAAGCGGTGAATTATGCACTAGATGGCAGTATTCGTAATGTGTTGTTGCAGTTTACTGTTTTTCCGGGCTATGAAAAGGATTGGGGGCTGGTTCAAGTTGCTTTAACCGACATCACTGCACGGAAAAAAGCAGAAAATTATCTGGAATATTTGGGCAAACATGATGTGCTGACCAAACTATATAATCGCTCGTTCTTTACGGAAGAACTTAATCGTCTGGAACGTAGTATCTTGCGACCTGTTTCCTGTATTTTTCTGGATATGAATGGCTTAAAAGAAGTCAATGATCAACTAGGGCATGACGTGGGCGATGGTCTATTACGTCGTGTTGGCAGTGTCTTAACTCAAGCAATTCAAAATACAACCTATACAGCGTCACGTATTGGGGGAGATGAATTTGTCATCCTGATGCCAGGAACAGATGAAACCGCAGTTTTGGTGATGCTACAAACCATTCAGGAACTGTTTAATATTGACAATCAATACTATTCAAGCCAGCCGATTAGTATGTCATTTGGGTCTGCGACCACACTTGAAAATGAAAGTATTGAAGCCATGCTTAAACGCGCCGATCAACAAATGTATCAGCGCAAAAAGCATTTTTATCAGGATAAAGAGGCGAGTTAAAAAAACAGGCAAAGTCCTGTTTTTATCCTTGACGTGCCTTAAAACGTGGATTGGATTTGCAAATCACATACAGCTTGCCACGACGACGAACAATTTGACAATCTGGCGAACGCTTTTTTGCACTTTTAAGAGATGATAGAACTTGCATATATAAGACCCAATAATAGATATGTTATAATATAACATTAATCTAAAACATCATCTTGCGTCAAGTCACAATGTTTATAGTCGTAAAAAAGCCTTTCATGGTTACATGAAAGGCTTTTGATTTAGCGTAAAGAAAATAGCTTAAAATTAGCGTTTTCCCATTGATCTACGCGTACCACGTGGCGGCATCCAAGTACGATCTGCATATTGTTCAGGTTTTGGGCGAACCTGATTATGCACAGCATCTTCGTCATCGCAATCTGCCGCTTGAGGCATTGGAAAAGGTAATTTCACTAAAGCCTTTTTCGCTTTGGGCTTTTGTTCACTCATGATGTTCACTTAAATTTTGGGTGACCTTTGGTTATTTTAAATGATTTTCACCTAAGATGCCGCTAAAAATAACAAAGTAAATGTCTATTCGTTTATTTGAATTACACTCGTGTCATGTTTTTTATAAATTTGTTTTGATAATAAAACACGTCTCAACAATTTTGGGCTAAGATAGTATGCTTTTATTTTTTTAATCCCATAAGAAGGAATGCTGCCGTGGACGTACGTCTGTCTGATCGTGTGAATGCCATCAAACCGTCCCCTACTCTTGCTGTTACCAACAAAGCTGCTGAACTTAAAGCAGCAGGTAAAAATGTGATTGGTTTGGGCGCAGGTGAACCAGATTTTGATACCCCGCAACACATCAAAGATGCTGCTATTGAAGCCATTAATAATGGTTTTACTAAATATACAGCGGTTGATGGTACGCCAGGCCTAAAAAAAGCAATCATTGCAAAATTTAAACGCGACAATAATCTTGATTATCAAGCGAACCAGATTTTGGTATCGTGTGGCGGTAAACAATCATTTTTTAACCTTGCATTGGCATTGTTAAATAAAGGTGACGAAGTCATTATCCCTGCACCTTACTGGGTAAGTTATCCAGATATGGTGATTATCGCTGAAGGGACACCTGTGATTGTAAAATGTGGTGAAGACCAACGTTTTAAAATTACGCCAGCACAATTAGAAGCAGCGATTACACCAAATACTCGTTTATTGGTACTAAATAGCCCTTCTAACCCAACAGGCATGATTTATACCAAAGCTGAACTTGAAGCATTGGCTGAAGTTTTACGCAAACACCCACAGGTTTATATCGCTTCTGACGATATGTATGAACCGATTCGTTGGGAAGATGAGTTCTACAATATCGCGACTGTTGCTCCAGATTTGTATGACCGCACTATTGTTTTAAATGGTGTATCTAAAGCCTATGCCATGACAGGCTGGCGTATTGGTTATGCAGCAGGTCCAGCAAAGCTCATCGGCGCGATGAAAAAAATTCAGTCTCAATCCACTTCAAACCCAACTTCGATTTCACAAGTTGCTGCTGAAGCTGCATTGAATGGCCCACAAGATGTACTTGAGCCAATGATTGAGGCATTTAAACGCCGTCATGATTTAGTTGTAAATGGCTTAAACGAAATTCATGGTATTAGTTGCTTACCAGCCGATGGCGCTTTCTACGCTTATGCCAATATTCGTCCACTCATTCGTGCCAAAGGTTTAAAATCTTGCACCGAGTTTTCTGAATGGTTACTTGAAGAAACAGGTGTTGCTGTTGTACCGGGTGATGCTTTTGGTCTGGGTGGCTTTATGCGTATTTCTTATGCGACAGCAGATGAAGTTTTAGTCGATGCTTTAGCGCGTATCAAAAAAGCAGCTGAATCTATTGATGGCATCGATGCTGCGATTGCCTCTATTGAAGCTGAGAAAAAAGCTTAATCCACTTTTGCAAATAAAAAAATCTATCTTCGGATAGATTTTTTTATTTTATAAGTAAGGAAACTCGTTCAATTGATTAAAATTAACTATAACGTTTAGGTCGTTCCAGACTTAAATAATGACAATAATAAGGCAAGGTTTGATCTAGGGTAATTTCTTTAATCTGCTGTTCTTCTGTACTCCAAGCCAGCGCAGAAGTTTTGGCAAATAAACCTTTACGCTCAATTGCAAAAAGAAATAGAGAGTTGTACCAGCATTCGCTCAATTGCGTCCATAGTCCATGATTGACATCATTTAGAACTTTTACCTGATGCTCAGTCCATTTATCCCCAAACCATAATTGTAACAAATCACCTAGATAGATTTTTTCTTCACTCACGATAGAAAAATGAATGTGAGCATCTTCAACAGGCTGATAATACAAAACGGGATCACGCACAATATCCAGATATTGAGCTTGATAAAATTTAAATTGAGAGAAGATATCTTGAATATGAAGAATTGGCATAATACTGCCCTCCGATTTAGCCATTTAGTGCTGGCAAGTTGGGTTAAATCCACACAGTTTGAATGTCCATTCAAACACTCTTACGCTGTCAAACATAGCAATCTACAACTCAAAGCACAAGTATTTTTATGTCAGATATAGTATTTGTTCAAATAAACATCATACACACGGAAAATGAAAGAAACATGACAGATTGGACTTGACCGTATTTAAAATCCCCTTATAATCGCTTTCAGATTCTCCCATAGCTCAGTCGGTAGAGCGACGGACTGTTAATCCGCAGGTCCCTGGTTCGAGCCCAGGTGGGAGAGCCAAATACAAAAAAGCCCGCAGCATTAAAGCGGGTTTTTTTATGCCTGAAATTTATGATTTAAGTCTTCACTATTATTCTATTTTCTTGATTCCATCAATATAGCATAAAATTTAAAGTATAAAAAAAGCCCGCATTAAGCGAGCTTTCTTAAATCGATATGGATTACAAGCTGTAGTACATATCAAATTCAACTGGATGAGTCGTTGTATTTAAACGACGTACATCTTCAGTTTTAAGTTCGATATAAGCATCCAACATTTCTTTCGTGAACACACCACCTTTAAGAAGGAATTCGTGGTCATTTTGAAGTGCTTCAAGCGCCATATCTAGGCTGTGAGCCACTGTTGGGATTTTTGCTTCTTCTTCAGGAGGAAGATCATACAAGTTTTTGTCAGCCGCTTCGCCCGGATGGATTTTGTTTTGAATCCCATCAATCCCCGCCATTAACAATGCTGCAAAGCCCAAGTACGGGTTCATCATTGGATCTGGGAAACGAGCTTCGATACGCTTGCCTTTCGGGCTAGACACGTAAGGAATACGGATAGACGCTGAACGGTTACGTGCAGAGTAAGCAAGCATAATTGGTGCTTCGAAGTGAGGAACCAAACGCTTATAAGAGTTTGTAGACGGGTTTGTGATTGCATTCAATGCACGAGCGTGCTTGATGACACCACCGATGAAGTAAAGTGCCATTTCTGACAAACCAGCATATTCATCACCAGCAAACAAGTTCTTGCCATCTTTAGAGATCGACATGTGAACGTGCATACCAGAACCATTATCACCTACCATTGGTTTAGGCATAAAGGTTGCTGTTTTTGCATATTGATGCGCAACGTTCCACACTGCATATTTGAATTGTTGTACTTCATCAGCTTTACGAACAAGTGTATTGAAGCTCACACCAATTTCTAACTGGCAAGATGCAACTTCATGGTGATGTACTTCTACACGACCTGGACCCATGATATCTTCAATTTTTGCACACATTTCTGCACGCATATCTTGTGAAGAATCCACTGGTGGAACTGGGAAATAACCACCTTTAACACGTGGACGGTGACCAGAGTTACCAGATTCATAGTCTTTACCAGTCGACCATGCAGCTTCTTCAGCGATCAATGTATGACGAGCGCCAGACATATCGATGTCCCATTTTACTTCGTCAAATACAAAGAATTCTGGCTCTGGACCAAAGAATGCCGTATCACCAATACCAGTTGATTTTAAATATTCTTCTGCACGACGAGCGATCGAGCGTGGGTCACGTTCATAGCCTTGACCAGTTGAAGGTTCAATAACGTCACAAGTTACAACCACTGTAGGTTCAGCAAAGAACGGGTCGATAAAACCAGTTTCTGCATCCGGACGTAAAATCATGTCAGAAGCTTCAATGCCTTTCCAACCTGCAATTGAAGAACCGTCGAACATTTTACCGTCTTCAAATGTATCTTCATCAATTGAATCTGCTGGATAAGTAACGTGTTGCTCTTTACCTTTAGTATCCGTAAAGCGAAAATCGACCCATTTAGCGCCACTTTCTTTGATGAGTTCGAGGACCTTGTTCGCCATGCTCTGTATGCTCCAATGAAGTATTATTGCACTTGTGAAGTGCGTGTTAGTCGTTGGCTATTATAAAGCAATTCCCATACCAACTTTTTGAGACTATTCTAATTTATTGAATTCTTTAGCAGAATATTAAAAAAGACCTGTTTATCCCATTGCTATTATACTGCTTGCAATTTTAATTGCACCATATTCAAACATTTTCATTTTAGCGCAATTTAACTGTTAAATTTATGAACCATATTGGTGCGTTTTCATTTTTTTGTCTTAATGCGGTGCATAACTTTGAAATTAAAATATCCTCATTATTCTTATTTTGTTTAAAATGGACAAATTGTTTGCACTGGTAATGTTAGATGAAACCCATGATTGCCAATTTTCTTGGATTTTCTTCCATTTTGATTTGGGCGAGTATCGTGGGTGGCGTCAAACTGGTGACCGAGCAATTAACCCCTATGCTTGGTATTGCACTACTTTATAGCGTCAGTGCATTCAGTATTGTGTTATCCAACCCCAAAGCCTTAAAAATAGCCTTACCACCAAAATATTTAGTCTATTGCGGCAGCTTTTTTGTTCTTTATGAAATTTTGTTTTTAACTTCAATTGGTCTATCTCATACACGTGAAGAAGCTTTGATCTTGGCGATGATTAACTATTTATGGCCAAGTTTGACTTTATTGTTTGCTTATCTCTATCGACAGCTTTCTTTTCAACTCCCTGCATTTTTAGGCATTGCTATTTCTGTCGTAGGGTTAGGGATTGTCATTAACCCTCAACTTTTTCATTTGTCTTTATTTTTAGATACTATTTCTAAAAATCCTGTCGCCTATTTATTGGCTTTTGTGGCGGCAATTTTATGGTCGTTATATTGTGTGCTGACTCGAAAATTGGCACAAGGTCATAATGGCGTTCCTTTATTTTTTTGTTTTACGGCTATCGCACTGTGGATTTTGTTTTTTATGACACATCAGTCGTGGCAAATGCCTTCTTTAAAACTGTGGCTTGTGATCATTGTCATGGGAACCTTAATTGGGATTGCCTATAAAAACTGGAATCAAAGTTTACAGTTTGGACAGATTCAATTGTTATTAATGGCGACTTATTTTACCCCTGTTCTATCAAGTATATTTGCCAGTGTATTGCTACGAACAGTTCCAGAAGGGACGTTTTGGATTGGAACGTGTTTAGTGAGTTTCGGCGCTGTTGTATGTTGGAAATTTAGTCGAGATATTGAGACTTAAATTTTACCCACCTATTTTTATAAGCGAGAATAATAAAAAGCCCTGTCGATGGACAGGGCTTTCATTCAAAACAGCGGATAACTGTTTGATGTGTGCAGCTTAAGCAAGCTTACTGTTAAATTGCTTGCCAAGGCATTTGGTACACGGAGGTAAACGATCAGTACCAATTTCTAAATAAACGCGATGTCCGCATTGAATACAAAAATAGAAGCCTGTTCCAGGTTTTTCGCCAGCAGTAACCATTTTTGCTCTCCATAGATTTTAGAAATGGTTCATATACTATAGCGTGATAGTTTTGATTATTTATTGACCTTTCTGACGAGTGGTGGTGGCGGAAAGGTGAAGTATGAAATGTGTAGGGTTTTTCCTTGTAAATTTTAGGGATTTAGCGAATTAGATATCTTAGTCATTTTCTTAAAATAAACTTATACAGGAACAGAATATTCCAGAACATAAAACAACAATAATAAGTTTAAGCATCAGGATGTAAGGTACGACAAGGAGTTATACCTAGTAACGAAATACGAAAAAAAACTCGACTGGATGCCAGGCTTTTTTTATTAGTTATGGAAAATGTTTTATGATACTTAAATAGCTATTTTATTTATTATTTAATAGCGAACCAACAAGAATTGTACCACTTGGGAGTAAAACACTATCATATGTAAAAATAAGGCCATCATATTTATCTGCTATCTCAAATAAACTTTGCCAAATAGCAGGGTTCTCATCAAATTCTTTATCAGTAACAAGTCCTAATACTACCTTTGTATGACTAATTACGTAAGAAGTATCATCCTTGCGTTTTTGATCTTGATCTAGAGAAGCTATATAACGCTGAAAACATTGTAAATGATTTGGAATTTCTTGAGAAGGCATTACATAAAAACGTACAGTATCCTTACCCAATACAACATCATAATAAGAAGCATTTTCTCCTAGGTCTTTATCACGTTCTACATGATCAAAAACTTCTCGTAAATCCACTTCATCTCTTTGAATATAAATACAACCATTTGCTGGCATAAAATTCTCGTTACTATTAATTTAAAATATTGCTATACTAAACTAACTTAATTAACCCGAATCGCGGATAAGAAATTGACTTGAAAAATAAGAGGACTAGAGCCATCAGTTGTGTTACCACACCAAACTCGCAACTCTAGTCCTGATGTTCGATAGTACCGAATTATTTTGCATAATTGATGATTTCTTTCTTAAATTTGAAGCAACTTATTGGCAATTCCTTAAGCCTTAAGCAAAGCCATCGTTTCTCAAGAATCCCAACAGCACACTTGAGTATTTCAGAAATTACTTTTATTTCCATTTGGTATAAATGCTCTCATTTCAACAATTTCAAAGCATTTTTCACATGGTTGAAGCAAGATAAAAGATATTTATTCAAACGCTTGCCCTGTTACCAACGAATGATCCATCTCATCAATATACACTAATTGGCATTACATGCTTTATATGTAGCTCCAACGAAAGGTCAAAATAGCCAATATTTATGGATCGATTCTACCACTTTACCTGTCTGTAAAAATCAACAGATTCGACACCATAAATCATTAGCTAAAATCTCGTCTCGCGGTAAACGCTAAATGGGCTGGTTCTATGGCTGTAAATTACATGTTGCGATGACTCAACTTGTCGAAATCGTTTGTTTAGCCCTATCTAATGGACACGTGGCTGACATAAAAATAGATGAGCATTTAGTTGATGGTTTAGAAGCAAAACTTTATGCGAATCGCAGCTATATGGGAATCCTCCCATAAATAACCGAAGTTAAAAGTAGAGGTTAAGCAGCCGCCTTTCTTTGTTGGCTTGGTGCGGTCTTTCATGATTGTAATGCCACAGCCAGTTTGTTGTATAATCTTGTACTTCATCCAAAGTATCAAATAAATGTTTGCTCAGGCAACTATAACGTATGGTTCGATTATAACGTTCAATATATGCATTTTGCTGTGGTTTACCTGGTTGAATATATTCAATACGAATACCGTGTTCAGTTGCCCAGCGTACGAATTCATGACTGATAAACTCAGGTCCATTGTCGCATCTAATCACTAAAGGCTTTTCTCGATATTCTAACAACTGATTGAGTGCTCGAATAACTCGTATTGCAGCTAATGAAAACCCCACTTCAATGGCTAAGCCTTCGCGGCGGTAATCATCAATTACATTCAATAATCGAAACTTGCGACCATCGGAAAGCTGATCGTGCATAAAATCCAGTGACCAAAATTGATTTTCTCGGATTGGTTCTTTCAGTGGTTCAGGTGCATGCCGTTTTAGTCTTCTTCTCGGTTTAATACGCAGATTCAGTGCCAACTCACAGTAAATGCGGTAAACCCGCTTGTGATTCCAGCACTACCGCCATATTTAGCACGCCATTTATAGAATGTAGTATTGCTCATGCCATGTTCACGGCAAAGAGTAGTTACAGGTGTACCAGATTCCGCCTGTTTCAAAATGAACATGATCTGACTGTCAGTAAATTTAGATGTTTTCATGCGGAATCTCCTGCTTGTATCTTAAGAGAAAATTCTACTTTTAGTTCCTATTATTTTTAGGGGGGATTACCACAGGAACTATCACGTAAAAATATGACTTTAGAACTTCTTTGGCAAGAATACAGAGAAGAATTCGGCTTTAATGGTTATTCGTACTCGTGGTTTGTTAAATTATTCAATCAATGGTGTAAAGTTCAAAAAAAGAGCATGAAGCAATTTTATAATGCTGGTGAATTTTTATTTGTGGACTTTTGTGGACAAACCATTCCAATTTATGATGCCAAAACGAATATGGAAAAATTTAAAGCACAAATTTTCGTTGGTGTGATGTGTAACTATTCTTATAACGTTATACATGCAGTTCCAGATCAAAAGATTAAATCTTGGATTGAATGCCATATTGAAGCATTTAAGCAATTAGGAGGTGTTCCGCAATATATTATGCCAGACAACTTAAAAGCTGCTGTCATAAAACATACTCGTTCTGAAATTATTATCCAAAAGGATTTTAATGAGTTCGCTGAACATTATAATTTCATTGTTTATCCTGCTCGCTCACGAGAACCACAAGATAAAGCATTAGCTGAGAAAGGTGTTCAAATCATTCAAACTCAGATTCTCGCTAGACTAAGAAATCAGCGTTTTTATTCATTGACTGAATTGAATAAAGAACTTTATATACATAACCAAAAAATCAATGAAAATAAACTAAGACCTTTCCTATGGGGAAGACACAGCTACTTTTACACACTGACAAGGTTGCACTATCACCATTACCAGAACTGCCATTTGAGATATGTGAACATAAGTATAATGTACGTGTTAATGAATTTGGTCTGATTGAGTGGAATAAGCATTTTTATTCAGTACCTCATCAACATGTACATTGCCTAGTTGATCTTAAAGTGACACAACAGATGATTGAAATTACACATCAGCGTCAATTTATTGCTCAACATTTATTAAATGATCAAACTGGTGGCCATACGATTTCATCCGAGCATATGACTGAGACACAACGAGCTTATAAAGAATTAACTTTACCTTATCTTATCGAATGGGCAGAAAAACAGACCCATATACGACTGAATTTGTTCAAAAGAAAATTTCGGAGAGACGTGATTTTGCGAACGGTATCCGTACAGTACAACGATTAAAGCAATGGTCTAATCAATCAGGATACACAAATGAAGATTTAGAGTCTGCTTTTCAATATGCAATAAAAATTAATGCTTTAACTTTTGACAGAATAAAATCCATTATCCAAAAATAAGTATATGGTAGCCCAAGAGAGACTCCTACTACTAAACTCACTTTGCATCACAATATCCGAGGTGCCGATTATTTTTATATCAATAAATTAGGAGATAAATGATGTTATCACCTGATTTAAGCAATAAATTGGTTCAACTCAGATTATCAGCTATGGTCAAAGTCTTAGATTTACATTTGGTTGACCCAAAATTCTTAGAATTAACGTTTGAGCAACAACTCACTCATATTGCCGATGCTGAAATTTCAGATCGTGCCAATAGAAAAATTAGTCGACTGTTAAAAAATGCAAGTCTGAGGTACCCGCGAGTATCAATAGATAATATTGACTATCACGCAGAAAGAGGTATTCATAGACGCCAAGTTTCAACATTATTTGATAATAAATGGATTCAGCATCGTCAAAATTTAATTATTCTTGGTGCAACTGGAACAGGAAAAAGTTGGTTAGGTTGTGCCTTTGCAACACATGCTTGTCGCCATCATTATATCGTTTTGTATTTCAATACTAATACTCTGTTTGAAGCACTAGCTCTTGCTGTAGCAGATCGAACGCTACCGCAGTTAAGACGTAAGTTGATTAATACTAATCTATTAATTATTGATGACTTTGGCTTGGGAAGCATAGATTCGCATTTAGCATCTATATTTCTGGATATCATTGACCTACAGGCAGTTAATGGATCATTACTTTTAACAAGTCAATATCCCACATCCGTATGGCATAGTCGATTTGAGGATCCCACGCTAGGAGATGCAGTTTTAGATCGAATCGTACACAAAGCTCATCTTATAGAGTTACAGGGAGAATCTATGAGGAAAAGACAAGGTAAAAATACAAACTAATTTTTAGAAAGGCTGAAAATGTCTCCTTTATTTTATGTATGTAAAAATGGTCAGGTTAAAAAGATTTTGGCTGGTCAGATCAAAAGAGCATGAGTGGTCAGGTTGATAGATATTTTGCAATTAAAACTGGTCGCGTGGCAAGACCAATCAAAGATGGACGTAAAAATTATTGGCTTAATAGCTATGTCCTTTCCTGTATTATTCATGAGGAAAACTCCATTCTTACCTCAGAATGAAATAGCTGTTGTTCTAAATCAAAAACGCCTGATTTTTCTCAGGCGTATTTTTTCAATATTTTCATTCATCCAATCGTTAAATTCTTATCTAATATGATGACTTTAGTTTTTAAGAGATCTAGTAGGTCTATAAAATTAAAAAGGTCACAAACAAAATTTGTGACCTTTTTTAACAAACTCAAATTTGAGTAAGTTTAAATTACGGTTGAGCAGCTTACATCATACCACCCATACCACCCATGCCGCCCATATCTGGCATAGCTGGTTTGTCTTCTGGGATATCAGTAATCATCGCTTCAGTGGTCAACATTAAACCTGCAACAGAAGCTGCATGCTCAAGCGCAGAACGTGTTACTTTCGCTGGATCAAGAATACCCATTTCAAGCATGTCGCCATATACACCTGTCGCAGCGTTGTAACCATAGTTACCTTCGCCCGCTTTCACAGCATTGATCACGACTGAAGGTTCATCACCTGCGTTCGATACGATTTGACGAAGTGGTGCTTCGATTGCACGGCGTAAAATATTGATACCCACAGTTTGGTCATCATTGGCGCCTGTTAAACCGTCAAGTGCATTTACAGCACGAACCAGTGCAACACCACCACCAGCAACAACGCCTTCTTCAACCGCAGCACGCGTTGCATGAAGCGCATCGTCAACACGGTCTTTCTTCTCTTTCATTTCAACTTCAGTTGCTGCACCAATTTTGATGACTGCAACACCGCCTGCTAATTTAGCAACGCGCTCTTGAAGTTTTTCTTTGTCGTATTCAGAAGTTGACTCTTCAATTTGAGCACGGATCTGTTGAACACGCTCAGCAATCGCATTGGCATCACCTGCACCATCTACAATCACAGTATTTTCTTTAGAAACTGTGATTTTATGCGCTGTACCTAAATCTTGAAGAGAAGCTTGTTCAAGCGACATGCCCACTTCTTCTGAAATCACTGTCGCACCAGTCAAGATCGCGATGTCTTGAAGCATTGCTTTACGACGATCACCAAAACCAGGTGCTTTAACTGCACATACTTTGATGATACCGCGCATGTTGTTCACAACAAGTGTAGCAAGCGCTTCACCTTCAACATCTTCAGCAATAATAAGAAGTGGCTTACCAGTTTTTGCAACCGCTTCTAAAACTGTAATCAATTCACGGATATTGCTGATTTTTTTATCAACAAGAAGAATGAACGGATTTTCAAGTTCAGCAGTTAAAGTATCTTGCTTGTTTGCGAAATATGGTGAGATATAACCGCGGTCAAACTGCATACCTTCTACAACATCAAGCGCATCTTCAAAGCCTGAACCCTCTTCAACGGTAATCACGCCTTCTTTACCCACGCGTTCCATTGCTTGAGCGATCAATTTACCCACAGTTTCGTCAGAGTTTGCAGAAATTGAACCAACTTGTTCAATCGCTTTAAAGTCATCAGCAGGTTTCGCTGTTGCACGAATATTTTCTACAACTGCTTTCACCGCGATATCGATACCACGTTTAAGATCCATTGGGTTCATACCAGCAGTCACTGATTTGATCCCTTCGTTAAGGATCGCTTGAGCCAGTACAGTCGCAGTGGTTGTACCGTCACCCGCAATATCATTGGTTTTGCTTGATACTTCACGTACAAGCTGCGCACCCATGTTTTCAAACTTATCTTTTAGCGTGATTTCTTTAGCAACCGTCACACCATCTTTAGTGATATGCGGTGCACCAAAAGAACGATCTATCACGACATTACGACCTTTAGGGCCTAAAGTCACTTTCACTGCATCTGCAAGAACATTGACACCTGCGATCATTTTTGAACGCGCTGAATCACCGAATTTAACGTCTTTAGCTGACATTATTTACTCCAAATTTTATATATGCTTGATCTGATTTATCAATGAGTTAAGTAAAAATTTAGCCTTCAAGTACAGCTAAAATGTCAGATTCTTTCATGATTAAGAATTCATCACCATTTACTTTGACAGTAGTGCCTGCATAAGTACCAAATAACACTTTATCACCCACTTTAACGTCTAATGCACGAACGCCGTTGTCAGTGATTTGACCATTACCTACTGCAATTACTTCACCTTGAGCAGGCTTTTCAGCAGCAGAACCTGGCAATAAAATTCCGCCAGCCGTTTTTGTTTCTTCTTCAACACGACGAATTACTACACGGTCATGTAATGGACGAATGTTGCTCATAAATAACTCCATCAGACTAAGTCTATGATTTGATAAATGATGCTTACCATGATTATTGCTTTAGCAAGCACCAAAATGAATTTGATGACACTTTTGTGGGGATGGAAAAAAACGCTTCAAGGGGAAAAATCAAAAAAAATGCTATTTTTTGTGTTTTTTTTAAACACTCAAACACTTTGCTTGTTTTTAGCTTCAGATTAATTGTGCAAAACAAAGGATTTTGTCCTTTCATCGAACCAAAAGTGCTGAATCAGTCCATCATTTGAAATTGTATTAAAACTATTCGGCAAGCCTTTATGTAAACGATAAGAGGTTGCTGTACCCGCATGAATATCATAAACAGGATGATCAATTTTCAAATCATAAATTTGAGTTAAGTTATACACCGCAGTTTTATGTAAATGCCCATGTAATACCCCAAATAGACCACTTCGACTCCAGTTCTCAAGTGCCATTCTCCCTAGCACTGGACAATCTTTTATTCCATGTGGATCATCTGGAGAAGTGTAAAAAGGTTGATGTAATACCACCAGTTTTAACTTATCATCAGGCGCGTGTTTTAAGGTTTCATTGGTTCTCTGAATTTGCTCAAGTGAAATATATCCCCGCGTATGGTAACGCCGACGAATACTATTCACCCCAACAATAAAAAAATGTTCAGTTTGTAAAGTTGGCTCTAATTCACCAAAAAAGAATTGATAACGCGCAAATGGAGAAAAAAAACGATTCCATAAATTATACAAAGAAATATCATGATTCCCTGGCACCACAATATAGGGAATTTTAAGAGAATCCAAAAACTGCCGACAATTATAAAACTGAATAAATTTTGCACGTTGTGTTAAGTCCCCACTCACCACAATGAGTTCTGGACGATGCTCCTGACAAAATTTTTCGATTGCAATTAGACATTCTGGCTTTTCCGTACCAAAATGCAAATCAGACAGATGAAGTAGCATCGACAGGCACCATGATACTTAATGCATTTTTTGCCACAGCAAGTGTCAAAGGCGTCTTCAATTCTTCGATTTCGCCATCTACAGCAACCGTTAAAGTTTTACTTTTTGAATCGACCACTACCTGATCGGCAGCAAAACTATAGACATCTTTGGCATGTTCGAGATCCCCTTTGATCAATTGAAATAACATGCGAAATAAACTCAATTTATCACTTTTGGCGACCACAATGCCTGCAACATGACCTTCTTCAGCACATTCAGCAATATTCAGATTCATTTCTTGTAATTGCAATTTATTATTGCCAAAAAAGACCAGCGATGTTTTAACAGGATAAACTTGCCCATCAACAGTTAATGAAAGTTTTAATTCTTTATGATCACGAATTAAGACATCAAGCCCAGATGTATATGCATTTAAAGTATGTCGACCCAAACGTTGATTATATTGCTCACGTTTTTGAATAAATAAAGGATAGAGACCCAAGCTGGCATTATTTAAATAAATTCTGTCGTTGATCGTTCCCAAGTGAACATTTTTAGGTGTTCCCGTTGCAATCACCTCAGCCGCTTGAAGCAAATCTTGAGGGATATTTAAAACACGCGCCACATAGTTAAACGTGCCTAAGGGCAAAATCCCCATCGGAATATCTGTGTATTTGAGCTTAGAAGCCACTGCATTTAATGTCCCATCCCCACCTGCTGCAACCACCACACCATGATCATCGCCATGATGACGCACAAGAACTTGCTGCATAAAATCGTCGAAATTATCCTCAACACTCAATTCAAAGACCTGAATCTCAAAATCATGCTGGGTAAAAATCGTCATGATTTGCTCATATACGCCTTCTTTATTGGATGCATGGAATCCAGATTTTTCATTATAAATAAGGGATAAAGGTCGAAGTGTTGGCATATTTATCGTTCTAAGCTGATGATTTATCCTATTTTTGTCCAAGAATTAGACAAATAAAATACGCTTTATGTAAAATTTAAATGATGATCATTTATTTAATCGATAATTGTTCTCAAATTTATTTTAGAATCAAGACTTTGTTTTTTATAAACATTTAATTAAAAAATAACATATATTACATATCTTAATACATATATTTAGTGCTTCATAATTATATTAAATTAATGATTTATATAGAGTTAAACTATTTTTGGACCTACTACTCTAATTTAGTCTTTAGTCTTATTTTTTTTGTCATTTTATGCTTTAATAGCGCCACTTTTTTTTACTTCATCTACTTGCTGTATCTCAGCATCTAGATTTGTACTTTAGTACGTTTTTTAAATAGGCCTCACCATGACCCAAGTGAACGCACCAGAATTCGTTCGTCATCCTAAGCTTATTGCATGGGTTGAAGAAATTGCAAAATTAACCAAACCTGCAAAAATCGAGTGGTGTGACGGTAGCGAAGAAGAATATCAACGTCTAATTGACTTGATGATCGCCAACGGCACAATGCAAACACTCAACCAAGAAAAACATCCAGGTTCTTATCTTGCAAACTCTGACCCTTCTGACGTTGCGCGTGTTGAAGATCGTACGTTCATCTGTTCTGAAAAACAGGAAGATGCGGGTGCGACAAACAACTGGGAAGCGCCAGCAGCGATGCGCGCAAAACTCAACGGTTTGTTTGATGGCGCAATGCAAGGTCGTACCATGTATGTGGTTCCATTCTCAATGGGTCCTTTGGGCAGCCACATTGCACAGATTGGTATCGAATTAACTGATTCTCCATACGTTGCTGTCAGCATGCGTAAAATGGCACGCATGGGCAAAGCGGTTTATGACGTTCTTGGCACTGATGGCGAATTTGTACCCTGTGTTCACACGGTTGGCGCGCCTCTTGCTGAAGGCGAAAAAGATGTTGCATGGCCATGCAATCCTGAAAAATATATTGTTCACTACCCAGAAACGCGTGAAATCTGGTCTTACGGTTCAGGTTATGGCGGCAACGCATTGCTCGGTAAAAAATGTTTAGCACTTCGTATCGCGTCTGCAATGGGCCGTGAACAAGGCTGGCTCGCTGAACACATGCTGATCTTAGGTGTCACTAACCCTCAAGGTGAAAAGCACTACATCGCAGCAGCATTCCCATCTGCTTGTGGTAAAACCAACTTTGCAATGTTGATTCCACCAGTAGGTTATGAAGGCTGGAAAATTGAAACTGTTGGTGATGATATCGCTTGGATCAAACCAGGTGAAGATGGTCGTCTGTATGCAATCAACCCTGAAGCTGGTTTCTTCGGTGTTGCGCCTGGTACAAACACCAAAACCAACCCGAACTGTATGGCAACCCTACACAAAGACGTGATTTATACTAACGTTGCTGTGACTGATAATGGTGAAGTATGGTGGGAAGGTCTATCTAAAGAAGTTCCAGCAAACTTGACCAACTGGAAAGGTCAACCTCATGTAAATGGTGAAAAAGCAGCACATCCAAATGCGCGTTTTACTGTTTCAGCAGGCCAATGCCCTTCTATTGATGCTGACTGGGAAAATCCAGCAGGTGTTCCAATTTCTGCATTTATCTTCGGTGGTCGTCGTGCCGATACGGTTCCTTTAGTTTCTGAAGCATTTGACTGGGTTGATGGTGTTTATAAAGCAGCAACCATGGGTTCTGAAACTACTGCGGCGGCTGTTGGTCAACAAGGCGTAGTACGTCGTGACCCATTTGCTATGTTGCCATTTACTGGTTACAACATGGCGGACTACTTCCAACACTGGTTAGAAGTGGGTCAGCAAGTCGGTGAAAAAGCTGAAGCTGCGGGCAATAAATTACCAAAAATCTTCAACGTCAACTGGTTCCGTCGTGATGCTGAAGGTAACTTTGTATGGCCTGGTTTTGGTCAAAACATGCGTGTGCTTGAGTGGATGATTGACCGTGTTGAAGGTCGTGCCAATGCAGTTGAAACACCAATTGGTTATGTTCCAACTTATGACGATCTTAACTGGGCAGGTACAGATTTTTCTAAAGAAGAATTTGATCTGATCACTGCACAAGACAAAGATCAGTGGATTACTGAAATCGAAAGTCACACAGAATTGTTTAACAAACTTGGTGATCGTTTACCACAAGCATTAAAAGAACGCCAAGAAGCGTTATTAAATGCGGTTAAAAACCACTAAATCATTTAATCGGATCATAAAACAGGCCATTTAAATGGCCTGTTTTATTATGTGCAATATGCTAAGCAATATCGGCAAATAATCTTTAATATACTGATAAATTTTATTTTTTTACAACCAAAGAGAAACAAACAATGAAAAAACTTGTTCTTTGTACTTTGTCTTTACTTGCTCTTTGCAACACCACCCATGCAAATGAGGTAACAGCAAATGAAAAAGCGAAGAATCATTTCGGGGTATGCCTTATTAGTGGTGTTCCATCACAGCAATATGTGGTCGTTAAACGTGTAAAAGTTGCAAAAGGCACCTATGGAAGTGTTGAAGAACTCTATCCAAAATTAGGCAATGCTGCGCAAAAACTGAATGCCAATGCGATTGTGGATTATAATGCGAGTCAACGTTTTGGCTTTTGGCCATGGCGGATCGTTCGTCCTGTAGCAACAGGGACAGCAGTCAGATGGAATACACCGAATGTAGATTGTCAAAGTTTAGGAGGTAAGGAAATCTAAACGTCGATCAATTGTTTTATAGCTGCATAAATCGACTTTATGTAGCTTTTATTGATATTAAGGGCTTTGTTGCATAAATAAATTTCATCCCCATACATGTTAGATGAATACAGAATCAAAAAGCCGATACAAAACAACGAACTGGTCTGAGTACAATCAGGCTTTACGTCAACGGGGTGCTTTCACCATTTGGTTTGATCCCCAAATGCAATGGTCTGCAACACCTACTGGAAAAAAAGGACGTCAACCTACCTACACTGATATAGCAATTCAATTTGCCCTGACGATACGAAACCTGTTCCAACTGGCTTTACGCCAAACACAAGGTTTCATTCAAAGCCTTTTTCAAATGGCTCACCTCGACTGGAATGTTCCAGACTTCTCAACATTGAGTCGGCGAGCAGATAAGCTGCAGCCACTTCTACATAAATCAGCAAAAAATCCACAGGAAGACTTGCATATTTTAGTTGATAGCACAGGGATCAAAGTTACAGGTGATGGGGAATGGGTGCGTAAAAAACATGGCGTAAACCAACATCGTCAATGGCTGAAATTACATCTT
>NZ_JEZN01000018.1:0-55952 GCF_000581715.1 Acinetobacter sp. 479375
ATTCCAGTCGAGGTGAGCCATTTGAAAAAGGCTTTGAATGAAACCTTGTGTTTGGCGTAAAGCCAGTTGGAACAGGTTTCGTATCGTCAGGGCAAATTGAATTGCTATATCAGTGTAGGTAGGTTGACGTCCTTTTTTTCCAGTAGGTGTTGCAGACCATTGCATTTGGGGATCAAACCAAATGGTGAAAGCACCCCGTTGACGTAAAGCCTGATTGTACTCAGACCAGTTCGTTGTTTTGTATCGGCTTTTTGATTCTGTATTCATCTAACATGTATGGGGATGAAATTTATTTATGCAACAAAGCCGTTTTTACAACAAAAATGGGGCATTGATCATCAGGAGGTTTTGGCAATAGGGGATAATTACAATGATCAAGAAATGATTGAAATGGCGGGATATGGTTTTGCTATGGCGAATGCTGTACCAGAACTCAAACAAACTGCACAATATTTTGCCCCAAGTAACGAACAGCAAGGTGTATTAGAAGTCATTGATGCTGTACTACAAAACTCATCATTGCAGCGCTACAAAAAAACTGAACAATTTTTGCAAAAGAATGGCTCATCATTTTGAAATGATCCATTGGCTGAATTTAAGTCTCAACTGATTTAAAGATGGATTGAAAAAACATGTCAGACAAAGCATGGACTGATTGAGGTGATCATTTGACTTGTCACAACGAAATTTCAAACGCAAAATAAACATGACATGATCATAGGTCTATTTAAATGGCTACCGTTTTACCTATTGCCCAGCGCGGTGAAGCAATCTTGAAACTTCAGGCTGCACCTGTGGCCCAATCCGAGTTTAATAGTGAGTGGCTATTACAATTAGCTGCTGCCATGCAGACGACCATGCTTGAGCGCCATGGTGTAGGTATTGCAGCACCACAGGTATATATTTCCAAACGAATTATTATTGTGGCTTCGCGTCCGAACCCACGTTATCCCGATGCACCTGAAATGGATGCTGTGGTCATGGTGAATCCTGAAATTTTGGAATTATCCCCAAATACGTGTTTAGGTGAAGAAGGCTGTTTAAGTGTGCCAAATGAACGAGGTGAGGTCGAACGAGCTTATTCTATTCGAGTGCGTTATCAGTCGTTGTATGGTGAAGTCATCGAAACCGCTTTTGAAGGTTTTCCTGCTCGCATTGTGCAACACGAAGTAGATCATTTAAATGGGGTCTTATTTGTGGAACGCTTAAACTGATCTGGTGTACGCATTGTTGATTTGATTCATTTTAAAATATCACTGACATTGAGCGTTATGATGATATTTAGATAGTGGAATGATTTACCACTACATTACACAGTGAATCGAATAAATAGGATAGAACTAAAAATCATTACAAAAGATATAAATTTAAGATTATCAATACCCTGTACCATCAAAATTAAATGCAAAATAATGAATAGAATAGGTTGTTTGTATGAAAACTCCTTTACCAGATTATCTGGAACATGTACTTGATGAATGTGATGGTGATGATAGTGGACATCTGGCTGATTATATTCCAGAGTTGGCGAATGCCAGTCCACATCGTTTGGCCTTAGCCATGTCGACCGTCGATGGTGAGATTTATTCAGTCGGTGATGATGACGTTGAGTTTACCATCCAGTCGATGTCTAAACCTTTTACTTATGCTTATGTATTACAACAACTGGGTATTGATGAGGTATTAGAAAAAGTCGGTGTTGAACCCTCTGGAGAGGCTTTTAATGAAATTTCACTGGGAAAAGATGGCCGTCCTAAAAATCCAATGATTAATTCGGGTGCAATCACTACGCACTCTCTGATTCCAATTAAAGACAATATATCTAGTGCAGAAATTTTACGCCAGTTTATGAGCGAACTGGCAGGACGTGAATTATGTTTTGATGATTCCGTATATCATTCAGAAATTAAAACGGCTTATCGTAATCTTTCGATTGGTTATATGCTTAGAACCGTTGGAATTCTGGAAACAGATCCTGTGGATATTGTGAATGGTTATATTCGCCAATGTTCAATCTTAGTGACGGTAAAAGATTTGGTGCGCATGGGCAGCGTACTCGCCAATGGTGGCGTGGATGCTCAGACTGGAAAACGGTTATTGAACCGTTCAGTGGTGCGCCAAGTTCTTAGTGTGATGATGAGTTGTGGTATGTATGATGCCGCAGGTGACTGGCTGACAACAGTTGGTATTCCTGCTAAAAGTGGCGTGGCAGGGGGAATTTTAGGTGTATTGCCCGGTCAGGTGAGTATTGCAGCCTTTTCACCCAAACTGGATGAACATGGTAATAGTGTCCGTGGGATTGATATGATGGAAAGGTTGAGCCGTGATATGGGGCTGCACCTGATGGAAGGGACACCTTCAGCGCAAACCATTGTCCAGAGTCATTATCGGACTGGACAAGATGCATCACTGAGTGTTTATGTATTACGCGGAGTCTTGAAGTTTACTGAAGCTGAAATGTTATTGCGTATTTTTCAGCGTGAACCTGTTGATCAAAGTACGATTATTATCGATTTAACCCAGATTTCATTGATCCATGATGTCGGTAAACGTATGTTTTTAGAAGGCGTTGATCGTTTGATTGATGATGGTCATAGCTTGCTTTTGGTCGACCCTGAACAACGCTTGGATCACGCCCGCACACATAAGGATCGGGTATTACATGTGTATCAGGATTTAGATGATTTACTTGAACAAAAAAAAGGTCTTCACAATTAAATCAATGAACTTGATATCGTTTCAGTTTTAAAGTGTTGCGGTGTTTTGCCTAAATGCCGCTTGAACATCGCGCTAAATGCACTGGCATTGGTATATCCCAAAGATTCTGAAATCTGGCTTATGGATAAGCCATCTGCAATTTTACTTAAAGCTAAAGCAATGTGCATTTGTTGAATCCATGCCCGATATGAAAGTCCTGTTTCTTTTTGGAACATTCGCATGAGTGTGCGGGAACTGGTGCCAATTTCATCTGCCCAAGTATTTAAATCTTTTAATTGATCGGGTGATTGCAGCAAACTCTCGCAAATCTTGATCAGGCGTTTGTCATTTGGCCACGGAATTTGTACTGCTAAAGAATGGGCTCTCTGGATTTCATCAAAAATGATAAGTTGCAAGGCTTGGGAAAGCGCTTGAAAGCTAGCAGAATCATTTTTTCTAAGCTGATCTAGTTCATTAAAACGAATGAGTAATTCATGTAATAAATTACTGACCCGAATCAAAAAACAAGTTTGACCCATTGTTTGAGCGGCATTTTGTTCCACCAAGGCAGTGTTTAACTGTACATGACTTAAAGAAATCACACTGTGTTCAACCCGTGGAGGAATCCATAATGCACACATGGGTGGCATAATCCAGACTTGATCATGGGTTAAAACCTGAATAGTTCCTTTAGATGCATACAGCAATTGTGCCTGCACGTGTGCATGGGCATAGGTCACTTCTCGATAACGATGCTCAGAGGAAAGACCGATCATTAATTCAGGTTGTGGATGAGATGGCGTCATGATGAGACTGAAATTGTCACTTATACAATGATTATTGGAAGATAGCTGTGTAAACGACAGATTACAATAGCAAGCTCAGTTAAACAATGATTGGAGTTTCTTGGGATGACGTCTTCAATACCGTTGAAAGAAAATATCATGGAAAATACAAATATTAATGCACAGCCACAAGTGATGATCGTTAAAGTGGTCGGTGCTGTCGCGATTGCACATCTACTCAACGATTTGATTCAGGCGGTACTGCCTGCCATTTATCCCATGCTCAAAGCCAACTTTGCCTTAAGTTTTACGCAGGTCGGATTGATTTCATTGGTCTATCAGGTGACTGCATCCTTATTGCAACCGTGGATTGGGCTGTATACCGATAAACACCCCCAACCATATTTATTGCCGCTGGGCATGTGTGTAACCTTTTTGGGGATTTTACTGCTTGCATTTTCGCCTACTTTTACCGTGTTATTAATTGCTTCAGCTTTGATTGGTGTAGGTTCATCGACCTTCCACCCAGAGGCTTCACGTGTTGCACGTATGGCATCAGGCGGGCGGTTTGGTACAGCACAATCTACTTTTCAGGTGGGTGGGAATACGGGAACGGCAATTGGCCCTCTATTGGCGGCATTGATTATTGTGCCATTTGGACAACATGCAGTTGCTTGCTTAGTGGTTTTTGCATTATTAGCCATCTGGATATTAACTCGCGTCAGTCAATGGACGATTCGTCATGCCAAAACGCAGGCGGTTTCACGTATTGTCAATGCCAGTAGTAAATTGTATGGTCGCCAATTAACCTTGGCAATTGGCACGATTTGCGTGTTGATGTTTGCTAAATTTACTTATATCGCCAGTATTAGCAACTATTTTACTTTTTACTTGATTCATAAATTTCATGTCAGTTTAGCCACTGCACAACTGCATCTATTTGCTTTCTTGGCTGCGGTTGCCGTGGGAACATTTGCAGGTGGACCAATTGGTGACAAGATTGGACGTAAAGCGGTGATTTGGGTGTCTTTTGTTGGCATGGCGCCATTTGCTTTAATGATGCCGTATGCAGATTTATTCTGGACAACGATTCTTTCCGTAATTGCAGGTTTGGTGTTGTCTTCGGCTTTTGCTGCTATGGTGGTTTATGCTCAAGAAGCTGTTCCAGGACGAGTAGGCATGATCTCAGGACTGATGTTTGGTTTAATGTTTGGTGTCAGTGGGATTGCCGCAGCAGGACTTGGACATTTGGCCGATCTTAATGGAATCGAATGGGTGTTTAAACTATGTTCATATTTGCCATTACTGGGTTTGGCAACGTTCTTTTTACCTAAAACCCATGTGAAATAGAAGTCATTTTTCAAATTATCCTCTGCAAAAGGGGATAATTTAATTCTGTAAAATTAGAAAAATATGTCACGACTCATTTAGAATCATTCTATGTTCCTAGATTTTTCTTGGTTTCAGCAGATTCATGTATAATTTGATGATTGCGTAACATTATAGGTTAAATCATGAAATCTGAAATTTATCAGGGAAAAATCAAACAATACGATGCATCAAAAGGTTTTGGATTTATTGGTGGTTTAGAGCAGGATATTTTCTTTCATATTTCGGATTTCCCGCTTGAAGGTGGCGAGCCTAAACGCAATGAACGCGTGAAATTTATGGTTGTTGAAAATAACGGTAAATATAAAGCGGTAAAAATTGAAAGAGTCATCGACCAATCTGCCAAAGCTAAAAAAACAAGAGCTGTGGAAAATAACAAGTCAATTACCAATGCCTTGTTGGATAGTTTTAGGAAGTAGATGGACTAAATCTACAAAAAAGTGAGGTAACTTGATAATTTTGAAATCGTTTAGATATTGAGAAAAATATGAGCAAAGATGTTTTGGATAAAGTTGAATTAATGATTGAAACGATTAACAAAATTCATGCTGATTTTTCTCAGGATTATTTTGAAACTGGGCGCATTGAAAAGTTCAATCTGTCTAAAACGATTTCCCGTGTACCTTATCAACATATTGCAAAATATCGGTTAAATTTACATGAAAGCATTAATGACTATTTAATTAAGAATAAAAAAGGTTTTTTATTACAGTATTATTATCGTGTCAAAACTTTAGAAAGTATTGATGATAAAATTTCAAGATTCTCAAGTCATAGTGACCAATATCCAGTCAATAATTGGTTAAATGATATTTTTGGCGCAAGAATTATTTTAAATACGCAAGAAGTTGAAGAAATTAGTGAATTGCTAGATGGATGGCAGGAAAAATTTGGTTTAAAAAACTGGTATTTTCGAGATAAAGATGGTTATCGAGGGATACACATCTATTTTAAGAATAAATCAAATTTTTATTTCCCGTGGGAGTTACAAGTTTGGGATGAAAAAGATGAACTCACCAATATCGAAAATCATGAAAAATATAAACGGACATTTGTGTAATTACGCCTAAAACTAACCCCCAACTTTATTGTATGCTAGTTCAATATATTTTTTTATATGCTCAAAGTCTTGTTGGCTTGATAATGTCATCTCAACATTTCCCGTACCGTAATGACCAATTTGACTAACATTTCGATAATAAGGAATATTTTCAGCAATATCGCTTGGACTAAGTTTTAAGAATAATTTGATTAATTTTGCTTGAACTTCCATACAAACAATATTTTGTGATACTTTATAAGCTATATAATATTTTTTTGGGATTTCTTCAATGATATCATCAATACTTAATATAAATTCTCTAATATTTTCAGCAAGATTAATAATACTTTGACTTTTTCCATGAAGTCGCTCATCAAATGTATATGTATTATTTTGTCTAGCTATGGCAGCTTTTTTACCAGCTTCTACCATAATAGGATTTTTAAGTTTTTGATTTGTATCAGTTAAAGATTGTATCGTTTTATTTGTATTTAAAACACGTTCTAGGTAGAACGTATTGTTTGAATATAAATGATACTTCCATAGTTCAATATTTGCACCCATGACTTGTGCTGCATGTAAGTCATATTTTTTATAATTAGGTGCGATACAGATGACACGAATATCTGACCAATCAATAGAAATAGACTTACCTAATTTATTTTGTACAGCAATTTCAAAGTCACCTTTATGGTCTTGTATCCAATAGAGATAAAAAAGACTTTGATTGATTAGCTCAGAAGACTCAACTTTCTTATACTCAATAATTACAGGATTATTATCTTCCGATAGAGCAAGAGTATCTATTCTACCTGCATGATATGAACCAGTAGAAAATTCACTCGCTATAAACCTGCAATTAAAGACAGTTTCCAGATTTTTTTCAACCAAAGTTTGTAAATCTTTTTCTAAAGCAAAGTTAATCTGTTCAACAGCAGTTAAATTCGTATCTTTAATATCAAAGATTGGCATAATTTCTTAATCCTTTAAGTATTAATCGAATCATCTAAATTCGGTGCTAACCAACGTTTCGCTTCATCCAGTGTCCAACCTTTACGCTTGGCATAATCCTCAAGCTGATCCTGAGCAATCTTGCCGACATTAAAGTACTCAGTTTCAGGATGCGAATAATAGAAACCACTCACAGAAGATGGCGGCATCATCGCAAAGTGTTCAGTCAACTTAGTACCAATTTTCTCTTCAGAACCTAACCAATCAAACAACACTGCTTTTTCAGAATGTTCTGGGCAAGCAGGATAGCCAGGCGCAGGACGAATACCGACATACTTTTCTTTAATTAGTGCTTCATTGTCCAAAGTCTCATCGGCGACATAGCCCCAGAACTCTTTACGAATACGTTCATGCAAATGCTCGGCAAAGGCTTCGGCAAATCGATCAGCCAAAGACTGAACTAAGATCGCTGAGTAATCATCGCCTTTGGCTTTGTATTCATTGGCGAGTTCTTCCGCACCAAAGATCGACACGGTAAAACCACCGAGATAATCGGTATTGTCTTTTGAGGTGCTAATAAAGTCGGCTAAAGATAAATTCGGTTTACCTGTGACTTTGTCAGATTGCTGACGAACATGCTCGAAAGTATGAGTGACACTTTGACCATTTTCATCAAACACACTCACCGTATCCGCAGCTGTACGTTGTGCAGGGTATAAACCAAACACCGCACGAGCATCAAAACGATGATTCTCGATAATATCTTTCAGCATCGCTTGCGCTTGGTTATACAAATCCGTTGCGGCTTCGCCGACCACTTCATCTTCTAAGATTTTCGGGAATTTACCCGCCAAGCTCCAAGAGATAAAGAACGGTGTCCAGTCAAAATAAGGAACTAAAGTTTCAAGTGGATAATTTTTAATGACTTGCGTACCTAAAGCATTTGGCTTTGGTGGCACATAGTGATCATCAATTTTAAAGCCATTCTCAACCGATTCGGCATAAGAAAGCTTGGCTGCTTTCGGTTGCTTATTGGCAAGACGCTCACGAATCTTGGCATATTCAGCACGATGTTCAGTAATAAAGTCGCCACGCATTTCTTTTGATAATAGGGTGGTTGCAACACCGACCGCACGAGAGGCATCAGCCACATAAATCACGGCATCATTTGAATATTGTGGATCAATCTTCACTGCGGTATGCGCTTTAGATGTGGTTGCACCGCCAATCAATAATGGAATGGTAAAGCCTTTACGCTGCATTTCTTTAGCAACAAATACCATTTCATCCAGACTTGGTGTAATCAAACCTGACAAACCGATAATGTCACATTTTTCATCAATTGCAGTTTGCAAGATTTTTTCCGCAGGCACCATCACGCCCAAATCGACAATATCATAACCATTACAGCCTAAAACCACGCCTACGATATTTTTACCAATATCATGTACGTCACCTTTTACAGTCGCCATTAAAACACGACCTTTAGACTGTGCATTACCTTTTTCAGCTTCGATGTATGGGTTCAACCAAGCTACCGCTTGTTTCATGACACGTGCAGATTTGACCACTTGCGGCAGGAACATTTTTCCTGAACCAAACAAGTCACCCACCACGTTCATGCCATCCATCAACGCACCTTCAATCACATCGAGTGGGCGTTTAGCTTTTAAACGTGCTTCTTCAGTATCTTCATCAATATATGTGGTGATTCCTTTTACCAACGCATATTCAAGACGTTTTTCAACCGATTCATTGCGCCATTCAAGGTTTTCAGCTTCGCGTTGTGCGCCACTATGACCACGGAACTTCTCTGCCACTTCAAGCAGTTTCTCTGTGGCGTTTTGACCAGACTCACCTTGGTTCTGATTCAGAACAACATCTTCAACCGCTTCTTTCAGTTCTTTGGGAATATCATCATAAATCGCCATTTGACCCGCATTGACGATCCCCATAGTCATGCCTTGTTTGATGGCATGATAAAGGAATACCGAGTGGATCGCTTCACGCACAGGTTCATTACCACGGAACGAGAACGATACGTTAGAGACACCGCCCGAAATCATGGCATGCGGCAAGTTCTGTTTGATCCAGCCCGTCGCTTCAATAAAGTCTACGCCGTAGTTATTATGTTCTTCGATCCCTGTTGCCACCGCAAATACGTTCGGATCAAAAATAATATCTTCAGCAGGGTAGCCCACTTCATTGACCAAAATGTCATAAGAACGTTTACAAATTTCACGTTTACGTGCAGCGGTATCGGCCTGACCTGTTTCATCAAAAGCCATGACAATAATTGCAGCACCATACTGGCGGCATAAACGTGCTTTTTCGACAAACTCGTCATAACCTTCTTTTAGGGAAATCGAATTGACCACAGGTTTACCCTGTACGCATTTCAAGCCCGCTTCAATGATGTCCCATTTCGATGAGTCAATCATGATCGGTACGCGAGAAATATCAGGTTCAGACGCCACCAGATTCAAAAAATGCACCATCGCATTTTGCGAATCGAGCATCCCTTCATCCATGTTGATGTCAATGATCTGCGCGCCAGCTTCGACTTGTTGTTGAGCGACTTCCAAAGCTTCGGCAAAGTTTTCTTCACGGATTAAGCGCAGGAATTTTTTTGAGCCTGTGACGTTGGTACGTTCACCGACATTGACGAATAGTGAATCATCATAAATGTTAAAGGGTTCTAAACCACTTAAGCGGCAAGCAGGTCTTGTTTCAGGAATTTGACGTGGTGGAATATCTTTAACCGCATTGGCAATCGCACGGATATGATCGGGGGTAGTACCACAACAACCACCTGTAATATTGATCAGACCACTTTCAGCAAATTCTTTTAAAAATGCTGCAGTTTGCTCTGGCGTTTCATCATATTCACCAAAGGCATTGGGTAAGCCCGCATTTGGATGCGCTGAAACAAAAGTATCTGCCACATCACTAATGGTTTTGACGTGTGGACGCATTGCATCTGCACCCAAGGCACAGTTAAAACCAATTGAGAGTAGGTCACCATGACGCACCGAGTTCCAAAAGGCTTCGGCTGTTTGACCAGTTAAAGTACGACCTGATGCATCGGTAATGGTGCCTGAAATCATCAAGGGTAATTCACGGCCAATCTGCTTAAACACTTCTTTGACCGCAAAAATCGCAGCTTTACAGTTTAAGGTATCGAACACCGTTTCGATCAAAAGAATATCTGCACCACCTTCGATGAGTGCATGCGTCGCTTCAATATAATTTTCTTTCAGTTCATCAAAAGTGATGTTACGAAATGCAGGATCGTTGACATTCGGCGAAATTGAACAGGTACGAGATGTTGGTCCAAGTACACCCGCCACAAAACGCGGTTTTTCTGGGGTGGAGTATTTGTCACAGGCTGCACGTGCCAAACGCGCTGCTTCACGGTTAATCTCTGGAACCAGATCTTCCATGTGATAATCCGACATGGAAACACGAGTGCCATTAAAGCTATTGGTTTCAATTATGTCTGCGCCTGCATCCAGATAGGCTTCATGTATGCCCTGAATAATGTGCGGCTGAGTGAGTACCAGTAAATCGTTATTGCCTTTAAGGTCAGATGCCCAGTCTGCAAAACGTTCCCCACGATAATCTTCTTCTTCGAGTTTATGGCGTTGAATCATCGTTCCCATCGCACCATCAATAATCAGGATACGTTGGGCAAGAAGTGATTTCAGGGTGGCAAGCGTGGACATAAGAACCCCAGATAGATTTAAAAGGCGCGTTATTGTAACAGAATCCCTCACAATAAGTGGCTTTGATTGATCGCCGAGACGGTCAAACACAGATTCATAACATTCAGAATTGAGATGGTGACGATTTCATCAAAATGCAATATTCCTGTTTCAAAATAGCTTTGTATGAAATGTAACATCGGAAATGTGACCAGCTGTCATAATTTCATCATATTTGCTTCAAAATACAACAATTGAATGTCATGATGGTTTTTGTGTTTTAAGTTTTTGTATTTATTTGTTTTTATTGATTGTGTTGGCATAAAATTAAACTAAAAAATGCCTTTTATGAGGTCAAGTGTTTAAAAAATGACTTCATTAGACCCCTATTTGTCATATAATTGTCATAATTTAATTTAAGAATATGGGGATTTTAACGATCCTCTTGAACCGTCTACATGAATTCAAATCTTCCTCCCGTTTCGGATTCAAATCATGTCGAAGCTGGACATGTTCAATCGACGAATGTACATGTACCCACACCGAAGTTTTTTATGCCGGTGTTTTTTACGGTTATTATTGCAACCCTGATTTACATCGCTGTACAGGTGAATGCTGATTTGGCGCATGTGCCTGCACTTAGTTTATATTCCGTGATCTTGCTGGCAACAGCACTTTTTATTGCTTTGGGATTTGAGTTTGTAAACGGTTTTCATGACACAGCCAATGCTGTGGCAACGGTCATTTACACTAACGCATTGCCTGCACCTGTCGCCGTAATGTGGGCAGGTTTTTGTAATTTTCTGGGTGTTATGGTCGCAAGCGGGGCAGTGGCCTACGGTATTATTGCATTATTACCTGTTGAATTAATTATGAATGTCAGCAGTGGTGCTGGCTTTGCCATGGTTTTTGCTTTGCTGATTGCTGCGATTATCTGGAATTTGGGAACCTGGTTTTTAGGGATTCCTGCATCAAGTTCACATACCTTGATCGGTTCGATTTTGGGTGTGGGCATTATGAACCATCTGATTAATGCTGCAACGGGTAGTACCAGTGGCATCGATATGGATCAGGTGATTAAAGTGGGTAAAGCTTTACTATTTTCGCCACTAATCGGTTTTGCTTTTGCTGCTATTTTATTCCTACTGGTGAAAAAAGTATTTAAACGCCAACTTGAACTGTTTCAGCCACCTGAAGGCAATAAGCCACCACCACCTATCATTCGTGCCATTTTGATTTTTACCTGTACAGGCGTGAGCTTTGCGCATGGTTCTAATGATGGTCAAAAAGGAATGGGCTTAATCATGCTGGTGTTGATTGGCTTGGTGCCGATGGCTTATTCATTAAATAAGAGTCTAGATGCACAGCAATTGCAAACCTTTGAACAATTATCTGGTCAGACTTCTTCTGTTCTTTATACTCAGCATACAGATATGCAAGATGAAAAAGCACGTGTCATTTTGACCAAGTATATTCAAACCAAACAGCAAACTCCTGATGTGGTTCCTGCATTAGCCAGTTTGACCGATCATTTGGGTCAACGTGTCGGTAGTTATGGAAGTTTGAAAGATATTCCTGAAGATGCGATTGGTAATATCCGTAATGACATGTACTTAAGTACCACTACATTTAAGCGTCTGGATAAAGCTGAAGCACTTCCTGCAATGACAGCCGATCAGCAAAAAGTAGTGAAACAGTACCGCGATAGTCTGGACTCTTTCCTACAATATATTCCAACTTGGGTCAAAGTTGCTGTGGCATTGGCACTGGGTCTGGGAACCATGGTGGGTTGGAAACGAATTGTGGTGACTGTTGGTGAGCGTATTGGTAAACACCATATGACTTATGGTCAAGGCATGTCTGCTGAGTTGGTGGCGATGAGTACCATTGCAGCAGCGGATGGTCTTGGTATGCCTGTCTCTACTACGCATGTACTGAATAGTGCAGTGGCAGGGACAATGGTTGCCAATAAATCTGGCTTAAACTTTAATACGGTGAAAACCATTTTATCGGCTTGGGTCTTTACCTTACCTGCAACCATTTGTTTATCGGGTGGTCTGTACTGGTTGTTCCTACAATTTGTTGGATAAATCCCGAGTTTGTACAATCGAATTTATAGAGTTGAAAAGGTCACATCAGTGACCTTTTTTATTCTCTAAAATTTTTATGTGAAGATCGCTTTCTTTTTAGCGAATGTTTGCTACTTTGTGATGAAAACCCATGTTGAAACCCATCAAAATGACTGCTTTAAATTTAGATCAATTACAACAAGACCCATTGATTCAGATTTTACAGCAATACCAACCTGTGTTTTGGTTTCCACCTGAAACGATACCATTAAAACAAGCGCTACAGCATGTGGGTCTAACCCGAGCCGATATTGAGGATGCAGAAGCTCGCTTACAACGTTTTGCTCCATTTATTGCTCAAGTTTTTCCTGAAACTCAAAAACAGCAAGGTATCATTGAATCCGATTTGGTTCGTATTGCACAGATGCAACAGCTGCTTTCAGAACAATGGAAAATTCCATTACAGGGACAATGGTGGCTGAAACAAGATAGTCATTTACCTATATCTGGTTCGATTAAAGCGCGTGGAGGTATTTATGAAGTGCTTGCTCATGCTGAAAAGTTAGCTTTGGCTGCTGGGCTAATTTCTTTAGAAGATAATTATCGAAAATTTGATTCGGATGAGTTTAGAGCCTTTTTTCACAATTATCAGATCGCTGTTGGCTCGACAGGAAATCTGGGACTTTCAATTGGGATCATGAGTGCCAAACTGGGTTTTCGGGTTTCGGTGCATATGTCTGCTGATGCAAGACAATGGAAAAAAGATAAACTGCGCTCTTTAGGGGTTAATGTCGTTGAATATGCCAGTGATTATGGTGTCGCCGTTGAACAGGGGCGTAAAGCTGCTGAGGCTGATCCAAACTGCTTTTTTATCGATGATGAAAATTCCAAAACTTTATTTCTAGGTTATGCAGTAGCAGGGTTAAGACTCAAACAGCAATTATTTGAGCGTCATCAAGTGGTCGATGCCGCACATCCATTATTTGTGTATTTGCCTTGTGGCGTGGGTGGTGGGCCTGGGGGAGTCAGCTTTGGTCTTAAACAGGCTTTTGGTGAGCACGTACATTGTATCTTTGCAGAACCCACCCATTCGCCATGCATGCTACTTGGTGTTTATACGGGTTTACACGATCGAATTAGTGTCAATGATATTGGGCTGGATAATCAGACCGCCGCAGATGGTCTTGCCGTTGGACGCGCTTCTGGTTTTGTTGGCCGTGCCATGCAAGGACTGATTGATGGTTATTACACTCTTTCTGATCAAAGTTTATATGCGTTGATTGGGCAACTTAATCAATCAGAACAGATTCAACTTGAACTCTCTGCTGCGGCAGGATTCATGGGTGGCTATCACACAACTGTCCAAACATCTTATCAGCAATTACATCAGTTTACGCCATCTCAATTAGCCAATGCCACGCATATCATTTGGGCAACAGGTGGAGGGATGGTGCCACCCGATGAAATGCAAAGATATCTGCTTCAGAGTCAAAGCCTGCTAACTTAGTACGTACACGGATGTCTTCATTGACGAGGTATTAAGCTCGGATTTATTCAAATCAAGCAGTCAAATCACCGTATTAACTGGTGGTTTGTATTTGCTCAAGTTCAAACAGCGCTTGATTTAACTCTTGTTGTTTCTTTAATGCTTTCTGGGTATCCTGATTTTGTTGGGCTTTATAAAGTTCGGCCTTTAGTTTTTCAATTTTATACTCAGTTTGTAGCTGCTTTTTAATTTGAGTAGGAGTGTCGTCTTGGCAATAACGATCAACATTTTGAATGGCTCGTTTTAAGCCTGCAACCCGATAGCTACTCGCATATTTTTCAGCATAACGAAGTTGATTGCTGAGTTCTTGTTTTTTAATTTCACAATTTTGTGCAGCAAAAGTAGGGGAGATACCGATCATAATTGTCGCCAAAATAACGACTACTTTTTGGACATGATTCATCAGACTAAAACCGTATAAATAAAATCAACTTTAAACATGGCAATTGATTAAACTTACGTTTAGGAATAATCATATTTGCCATGCTTAAAGCCTAATTTATCAAGTCTGATCCGATAAATATTGGCATTTAAAACAGTGTTGTTTATCCTTTTTTCAAAGGGATTTTATCACTGACAAAACCATAAATTACAGCAAAAGGTAGAGCGGTTCTTGCCAGATAAGCCACGCGCCACAATCCACCATGATTAGCACCTTGCATCATCAACTCTAGAGGATGCTCAAGTGGTGTTTCTGGGTTGGCAAAAGCCTGATCATTTCTTAAGTCGTGAACCCAAAGTGCAGCCATAATTGCATTGGTGGTTTCTGGACTAAAGGCTTCGACATCAAACAAATCAGCGCCATTAAATGCAGCTTTTAACAACGGATTCTTGGTAACTGAATGGGTGGTAGTAGAGGGTGCAATATTGATGCTCACGCGTTGTCCTTGGTGGCGCGCCAATGTTGCTCGCCATTGCTGGATCCGCTTTGCCAAGGCATAGTTTGGTCCTTGTTCAAGCACTAAACAATCTGCAATTCCATATTTTTTCCCATTATCAGAAGCGATCAGACTTGAATCGTTGGTTTTAAAGAAATGTTTGAGTGAAAGTGTCGAAATCCCTTTGGTCAGTAACTTTTGCAGGCTAGAGCGATCCAGAGATTTTTGCTGTGCTGCCGCAACAACCTCTTTAGGTACCGCATAGACATCAGTCGGTGTGCACATAAACATCAGACTGGTGTTGGCTTTGCGTTCACTCACTAAGCTCATAATCGTATCCATTGCTATCGAAACACGGACATGTTTTTCACCATCCAGATAGGCAATGGCCGCTAAATCCAGACTTTGTTCAAATTTGATTAGCCATTCAGCAATTTCAGGTAATTGCGTCAGTAGGTTTGCACCCAGTTTGTCCTTAAGGTCATAAGACGGGGTTGTATCATGGATAGGGTTCAGACTTGGTGCAATGAGAGTGGCATTGCCTTTTTGGATGGTGGTTAATATTTTTTCCCAAACTTTGGCATTGGGTAAATCAACCGCGACAATATTCGCTTTCCATTTGGCAAGCCATGTTAGTGGGCCCGCTTCAGATGCCGCCCCAAAAAGTACCATAGTACGATCAGACAAATCGAACCATTCAGGATGTGCATGAACTTCTCTTAATGCTGTGGCATGACTCGGTTCAATGATTCCACGCTGTTCCCAATTTGAAATTTGATCAAGCAGTGCTTGTCCTTGTAGTTTTTGACCATGATAAGGCACATACCATTCAGGTTTTTCCTGACTTTCACCTTTAATGATCACTGTATTAAATTCTGCAATATCAGGTATCCGTGGTACATCTTTGAGTAAGTATTGCTCACCATTTCGATAAAATTCAAAACTATGATGTGCTTTATGCAAGCCTTGTTTTGCAATGGTAATTGGGTTGACTGTTTTTTCGATACCCAGCTTGACCAAAGCATTAAAATAGGTCGGATAATTTTTACGCCAGTCTTTTTCTTTTGCAGCCTGTTGAGAAATTTTATGATCCACTAAAGACAATGCTTCCGAGATAATTGCCTTGCCTGTTTGTGAAGTACTTGGCTTCTGAGTTGCAGGATTGACTGGGAACTGCAAACCTTCAATTGGACTGGACATGCAAAAAAAACTCACTTTAAATGGCATTAATATACAGATGTAAACATTATCTATGCCAACTTACTTTCAGGGTTGGCATTAACTACCAAAATTGCAAGAAAGCGTTAAATCTGGTGTCTACTCGTAAATTAAGATACTGAGGTTTTGTATTATTCTCTCATGATGGTACGAAATCCGACATGACTGGTGGCTAAATCAAACTCTTGAGGATGGCGACTACTATTACGAAAACGTGCGCAATACTTATCTGCACATAAATATGAGCCGCCTTTAATCACGAAGTTCTGGCTAGGTATATTGGTTTGGCGCAGATGTTGATAATCCCCCATATGTTCATCGTGTGCGCCTTGATAAACTGAAGATGTCCATTCCCATACATTGCCGATCGTGTCATAGAGTTGAAAAGCATTTGCTGCAAAGCATCCAACGGGTGCGACATCCTCAAATTGATCTTGCTTTGTATTGTGAAATGGGAACTCACCCTGCCAATAATTGGCTTGGGGATGTTGATGATGATCCATGGGGGCTTGGTGCAAGGGGGTATCTTGAGTTTGTCCTGCTTTGGCGGCATATTCCCACTCTATTTCAGAAGGTAAATCTCGACCTAGCCAGACAGCATAATGTTCGGCATCATTTTTCGTGACAAAACGGACAGGTTCGTTGGGTAATGCTTTTTCTGCTTGTGGTCCATTTGGCCTTTGCCAAGTGTAGCCAGATTTAAGCTGCCACCATTGTTGTGGATGATCAGCATCAGGTAAAAATACTGCGGCTTGTTTTTGTCGTTCAGCATCAGTGATATAGCCTGTTGCTTGAACAAAGCTTGCGAACTGTGCCACTGTGACTTCAGTCTGATCGATCCAGAAGCCAGCCACTTGCCGCTGTTTTTCTCCAAAATTAATTTCATCGGGATAAGCCAGATTCGAACCCAGATTGACTGTACCCGAGTCGACCCAAACCATACCTGCATGATTATTCTTTCGCCATTGATCTGGCAATCCTGAATAATTTTTGCAGGTTGAGAGTGAGCCAAGTGCTAATAAGGCTGGTGTAGGGTCATCTTTTTTATTAGGAAATACAGGTTGAGATGTTTGGCTACAGCCAGCCAGTAACAAGCTGTAGCCTAAAATTGAAAGGAATACCGCTTTCATTGAACAAAGTATTCCTTTACACCATTTTGTTGCGTGTATTGTTGATAGACTTTAATCAATTCCTGAACTTTATCTGGATAGGTATTTGCCAGATTTTGATTCTCACCACGATCCTGTTTCAGGTTATATAGTTCCCATGTTCCAGTACCAAGATTGACTTTGCCTTGTAATGCGATTTTCCAGTCTCCTTGTTTCGCATATTTATTACCATGTAGTTCATCTGCAAAGCTGAATCCTTCAGGGCGAATCGTTGTTGCTTTATTTTCCAGAACCGCTTTCCACGAACGTCCGCTTGGCGTATTGATATTACGACCTTTATATTGACCTTGTGGAATATTGATATTGGCATAATCCAGAACAGTCGGGAATACATCCAAGACCGATGCAAAGCTGTTATGAATCGGTTGTACCTTATTTTGGTGCGGAAGTTTTACGATAGCAGGAGCGGTGGTTGCACCTTCACCTGCGGTATTTTTCCAAAGATGAAACGGGGCAGCACTGACTTCAGCCCAGCGAGGACCAATAAAGGTATAAGAATTATCTGTACCCAAACCAGTCAATGAATTATCTACCAGAGCGCCTGCATTTGCGCTACCTGTTGATCCTTCTGCACCATTATCAGACACAAAGAAAATCAAGGTATTGTCGTATAAACCATTGGCTTTTAAATATTGAATCAGGCGTCCAATATTTGCATCCAGATTTTCGACCATGCCTGCATAGATTTCCATATTACGCGCTTCAAGCGCCTTACGTTCTGGGCTGAGTTCATTCCATCGACCAGACTGTGCAGGCGCATTTGCTGTTGCAATAGGCTCGGCGGGAACAAAATTGGCTGGAATGATGCCTAACTGTTTTTGTTTTGCGATGCGTGCATTGCGAATGGCGTCATAACCTACATCATAGACCCCTTTATATTTATTACGATATTCTGCTGGCGCTTGGATCGGCCAGTGAGGTGCTGTATATGCTGCATAGGCAAAAAATGGTTTACCAGAGTTTTTGCCTGAGTCTAAGTATTCAATGAGTTTGTCAGTGTAATAGTTGGTTGAAAAGAAATTATCTGGTAAAGAAGACAATGGTATGACTTGACCATCTTCGGTGTAGGTTGCATTGCGATTATAGCCTGTTGGGGTACGCTTAAAGTGCAAGTCAAAACCTTGTAACAAGGTAAATGAGTGATCAAAACCGCGCGCTTGTGCATTGGTTTCAGGCGTTAACCCCAAATGCCACTTTCCACTGATATATGTTCGATAACCATTGTCTCGTAGTACTTCGGCAATCGATAGTGAACGTTCATTTAAGTAACCTTCATAACCTGGCTGCCCTTTAAGATGACTAGGTGTAAGTTCGGCCATGGCTCCAATACCTGCCAAATGGTGATCTGTGCCTGAAATTAGCTGTGATCGAGTTGGAGAACAAGTTGGAGCAGTGTGATAATCACTCAATAAACGGCCTTCATTGGCGAGGGCATCCAGATTCGGAGTGTGAATTTCTCCGCCAAAAGCCCCTATATCTGAATAACCCAGATCATCTGCCATAATGAACAAAACGTTTGGCTTTTTTGCTTCTACCACAGGCGTAGATGTCGCAGATGTGTCATTGTTATCGTGACACGCACTCAAAGATAAACTTAAAAAGATAAAACTTAAGCTTAATACAAGTGGTTGTTTTTTCATGATTAAAGCGTTATTGTAAAATTCAACTAAGCTTAACCATACCATTTTGATTTTTTAAATAATTAGTTCGGGAAACGTCTGCATAAATAATGCTGAACATTTTTTGATATAACTACATTCCTGATTGTGAAAAAGCCCCGAAGGGCTTTAAAAGATAGAAATCAAATTAAAAAAAGAGAAAGCAAATCAAAAAGGCAATTGAGTCAGCTTATTTAAGAAGTGCTGAATCAGACGAGGTTCTAAGATGATGGTCATCACTACACCGTAAGCCGCTCCCCACAAATGCGCGCTGTGATTGATATTACTGTTGCCGCGTTTACCTGACCAGACACTATATCCCACATATAAAACTGCAAAAATAATCGCAGGCACAGGAATGAAAAATACCAAAATCAATTTCCAGGGTTCAAACAAGATATAGGCAAAAAGTACTGCTGAAACCGCACCAGATGCCCCTAAACTTGCCCAATTAGTATCATTTTTATGTTTTAAATAACTTGGCAAAATCGCAAAAATCAGACCGCCCAGATAAAACAGCACAAAGCCAAGATCGTAAAAAAACTGACGATAAAAACTTTCAATCACACTGCCAAAGAAAAATAGGGTAATCATATTAAACAATAAATGCGTGCCATCGGCATGTACAAAGCCATGGGTAATAAAGCGGTCATATTGTCCACGCTGCATGGCTGGCGGCCAGAAAATCAGACGATTCATGATATTCTGGTTGGAAAAGGCCATGAGGGAGATAATCACGGTAATCGCGATAAGCGTAATCGTATGATTAAAAGGCAAATGAAACATAGTGAAATTTATAAATAATATTAACGTTAACTGCCATAATGCCATTAAAAAACAACAGAGCACATATTTTCCTATGAATAAATCCGACAATTTTGGTTGATTTTTTTTAATTCTCCCGCATCTTCAGTTAAAATAAGCGCTTCAGCTTGAGGATCATGATTATGTCGACTGAGAACACCAACACTGTGGTTGCAGAAGAAATTCCCAACCTTTTGATTACTCCAACTGCACAAGAGTATTTAAGTGACTTGTTGGACAAACAAAATACTCCAGGGATTGGCGTTCGTATTTTTGTTGAGCATCCAGGTACTCCACGTGCTGAATGTTGTATGGCATATAGTGCGCCTGATGAAGTGGTGCCGACTGACTACAAACAAGATTATGCTGCATTTCCTGCTTATATTGACCAGCCATCTATTCCTTATTTATTAGATGCTGTGATTGACTACAACAAAGACCGTTTTGGTGGTCAATTGACTTTTCGTGCGCCTAACTCAAAAGTGCCACGTGTCGGGCCTGATGCATCGATTGAAGAGCGTATTACTTATATCCTTCAGTCAGAGATTAATCCTGGTTTGGAAGGACATGGGGGTAATTGTGCTTTAGTAGAAGTACAAAATGATCCTGAAAAAGGTTTAACTGCTGTACTTAAATTTGGTGGCGGTTGTCAGGGCTGTTCAGCAATTGATGTGACTCTTAAACAAGGTGTTGAAACTACTTTACGTCAACATATACCTGAGTTACAGCGTGTCGTAGACCAAACTGACCATTCACAGTCGGAAGGCGCATATTTCAAATAATGTTTTGAAATATGTAGAAAACCTCTAATTCGTTAGAGGTTTTTTTTGGTCTAAAATCGGATTTATAAATAAAACAGATTAAAATAATGATAATTATTATCATTAGTATTGTTTTTTATATACGAATTGTTACAATGCAATCGTTTTTTTAAGCTTCTTTTAATATTTCTTAAAATAGGGGATGAAAATGTCTCAACCTATATTACGTACAGTTCTCTCGGCTGCAATTGCAGCGACACTTTTTTCAATGGTTCATGCAGCAGAAGATGACACTGTAAATGCTGAACAAAATACAACACGTAGTGATTCAACAAAGTTAGAAAAAATTGTTTTAACCGCAGAGGAGCAAGTTAAACAATCTTTAGGTGCATCAATCATTACAGCAGAAGATCTAGAAAAAACACCAGTAAGAAATGATATTTCTGAATATGTTCGCCGTATGCCAGGGGTTAACTTGACAGGCAATAGTGCTTCAGGTGTACGTGGGAATAATAGACAGATTGATATCCGTGGAATGGGGCCAGAAAATACACTTATTCTGATTGATGGTAAACCAGTAAGTTCGCGTAATTCTGTACGATATGGTTGGGGTGGTGAACGAGATACACGAGGTGACTCAAACTGGGTTCCTGCTGATGCAATTGAATCAATTGAAGTATTGCGTGGACCAGCAGCTGCGCGATATGGTTCAGGTGCTGCGGGTGGTGTGGTCAATATCATTACTAAAAAAGTGACCAATGAATTACATGGTTCCATTGAGACTTACACAAGTCAGCCTGAAAATAATAAAGAAGGAGACTCAAGTCGAGTTAGTTTTAATGTTAGCGGTCCAATTATTAAAGATATTTTATCTTATCGTTTATATGGTAACTATAACAAAACTGATGCAGATGCCATCGATATCAATAACTCGATTGAAAGTACGGCAGCAGGTCGTGAAGGCGTAAAAAATAAAGATATTTCTGGGCGACTAGCGTGGCAGATGACAGATAATCAACTTTTAATGCTAGACACTTCTGTGGGAAGACAAGGAAATATTTTTGCAGGCGATACGCAATATAGTAGTGATGCGTCTGCAAACCCAATTTTAGCGCAACTTTATGGTAGTGAAACCAATACCATGTATCGAGATAGTTATGCTTTAACACATGAAGGAAACTGGGACTGGGGAAAATCCAAGCTTCTTGCACAATATGATCAAACCAAGAACAAACGTTTCCTTGAGGGGTTAGCAGGAAGTGGGGAAGGGTCAATTAACACACTTACTGATAAAATGACTTCTAAATTAAAAACGACTCGTTTCAATGGGGAGGTGAATATTCCTCTGGAAATTGGTGTACCACAGAATCTAACTTTAGGTACAGAATGGGTTGAGGATCGTTTTAATGACCCAGCTTCAACGCGTAACACTGACTCAACAGGGCAACTGGCTTCAGGAAATCGAGCGCGAATGACTTCCCGAACTTATTCAGCTTATATTGAAGATAATCTTAAAATAACGGATCAAACCGATGTGGTTTTAAGTGTCCGTTTCGATGATCATGACAAGTCTGGTAGTAACTGGAGTCCAGGATTAAATATTACTCAGAAACTTGGTGATTACTTTACTTTGAAAGGTGGGATTGCTAAAGCCTATAAGACTCCAAACATGTTTCAAAACGCTGAAGGATACCTACTAAATACACGTGGTAATGGTTGTCCAATTCAAGCCAATGGTACGCGTTTAAGTAACTGTTATTTACAAGGAAATGAAGACCTGAAACCTGAAACCTCTGTAAATAAGGAACTTGGAATTCAGTTTGATAAAGATGAAGTGAGCGCAAGTTTAACTTGGTTCCGTAATGACTATAAAGACAAAATTTCGTCAGGTACAGATGTAATTCGTCAGATCACAGTGGGGAATACGACTTATAATGTACTCAAATGGCAAAATGTTCCTGAAGCCTTGGTACAGGGGTTGGAAGGAAGTATTAGTTTAAACTATGGTGATATTACATGGACAAATAATTTCACCTATATGATTGATTCGAAAGATAAATCAACAGGTAATCCTTTATCTATTATTCCGAAATATACCATTAACTCAATCTTTGATTATGACGTTACAGATCAACTTGATGTTAATTTTATTTATACTCAATATGGCCGACAAGAGCCTAGAAAATTTGCAAAAAGTAACACTGAGTTAAATGGAGGTATTAATCCAGAAGTGGTAAGTAGCTACGGGATTGCAGGTATCAATATGGGATACAAATTCACCAAAGCGATTTCAGCACGAGTGGGAATTAGTAATATTTTTGATGAGCAGATTCTGCGTGATAGTAACTCAGATAGTCAGACCTATAACGAACCAGGACGTGCTTATTATGCTTCATTAAAATATTCGTTTTAATTGATTCAAGTTTGATTAAAGACGCTGAATGCGTCTTTTTTTATACCAACTCTTATTGTTAATTTATTCTGAACAATAGTTTTTTTATTTTAGATATGAATAATAATAATTCTCGTTTTTATTGAATTTTACAATTTGTTTGCTAAAATGCCTGCGAGTTTTAAGCTTATTTTAAGTTTTTAAGAAATCATAAGGGGTGGGAAATGATTCGGCGTTCACTTTTAGCGGCATCAATTTTGTCAAGTATGTCTGCTATTGCAAATACTGAAATTAATCAAGATGGTGCGATCAGTAACAAACCGACGGAACAGGTAAAACTTGAGACCATCGTTGTTACTGCTACAGGTTACGAACAGGACGTCTCTAAAGCACCTGCATCTATGACCGTCATTAGCCGTGAAGAGCTGGATAAACGTGAATATAACGATATAACTGATGTGCTTAGAAATACGCCAGGGGTGGTCATTTCAGGTTCAGGTTCTGCTCAGACGGTCAGTATCCGTGGTATGTCATCAAACTACACGCTATTTTTGGTCGATGGTAAACGTCAATATTCTAAAGATGTAAACCCTAATGGGGATGATAATGGATTTGAAAAAAATATCTTGCCACCAATAGCGGCAATTGAACGTATCGAAATTATTCGGGGTCCTGCATCAACGTTGTATGGTACGGATGCCATGGGTGGTGTCATCAATATCATTACTAAGAAAGTAAGCGATGAGTGGACAGGTACAGTTGAGTTAGGTACGGTCATTCAGGATCAAGGCGATGCTGGAGATATTAAGAATGGATCGGTTTATCTTGCAGGACCACTTATTCCAAATAAATTAGGTTTACAACTCAATGTTAATAAACAAGAGCGTGAAGAAGACCAATATGTCGGTGGTTTTCGTGGTAATGAACGAGAAAGTTTAAATACACGTTTAACCTATTTGATAAATGATCATCATGACCTTGCTTTAGATGCTAATTTTGTTAAACAAGAAAGTAAATCGACGGTCGGAAAAACAGTGGAAGCTGTAGCCAATGCAGCTGATTCATCTTCACGTAATTATCGCGATGTTTATTCGATTACACATAATGGGCGTTACACAGACAGCCTGAATAGCACGACGTATTTACAATACGAAAATTCTAAAAACCCTGACCGTGAAAATACTACGTTAGACACTAAAGGTATAGAACTAGAGACTTGGACGTTCAATAACCAATGGAACTGGACTTTAGCCGATCATGTTTTATCTTTTGGTGCTTACTATAAAGATGAATCATTAAATGACAAAGCGACTAACCGTAATCCAAACATTCCAACTTTTAGTGAACTGACACGCTGGTCTGCTGCTGTATTTTTGGAAGATACTTGGAGTATGACCGATCGTTTTAATCTCACAGGTGGTTTACGTTATGATTATGATGAAAACTACAAAGGAAATCTTTCGCCGCGCCTATATGGTGTGTATAGCTTCAATGATAACTTAACATTAAAAGGTGGCGTTTCCACGGGATATAAACAACCTGACATTCGTTCAGCAACGGAAGGTTTCTATAGCGTCACAGGTGGTGGTGGTTCTCCAACACCTACAGGACGCGGTATCATTCGTGCCAATCCAGAGCTTGATCCAGAAAGTAGTGTATCTTCAGAGCTAGGACTTAACTGGAAAAATGATTATCTTCGAGCATCACTAACAGGGTATATCACTCAGTTTAAAGATAAAATTACCGAAGTTCGTACTTGTGAAACAGATACAGATGGCTCTACAGCCAACCGAAATAATGTTGCTGCGTGGAAATGTGCCGAAAATGCGATACCATTCTATTTTATTAGTGACCGTATCAATGTTGATAAAGCGGAACTTAAAGGGATCGAAGCGACTGTAGAATCAGATGTGAACGAGTATATGACTGTAAGTGCAAACTATACTTTCACAGATACAGAAATTAAATCGGGTGAATTTAAAGGTCGTCCTTTAAACGAAATGCCTGAACATATGTTTAATATTACGGTTGATTACGACATTAATGATGCTTTAAATATCTGGTCACGTTTGCATTATCGCGGCGAAACTTCTGCATATTTAAGCCGTACATCAATGTCTAATCCAAATCCTGGCTATGAGTTTTTAGATGTTGGTTTTAACTATCAATTTACCTCAAATCTGAAAGGTAAATTTGGTGTATATAACCTGTTAAATGAAAAAGCAGAAAATGCTGATGGTGACCAGTTGCTTGATGGTCGTCGTTACGGCATTAGTTTCGTAGCCAACTTCTAATCATTGCATCCCAACCCAATCTTGTCATTACCATCTAAAAAGCCGCATCAGCGGCTTTTTAGATCAATCATTTAAGAATATTTTTAACCTGTTCAGAATAATAAAACTTTTCCAAATAATGTCGTGCGCGTTCACGCAAATGTTTGGATTGAACCATTTCCTGAATAATGGGGGTTAATAATTCGGTGAGTTGATTCTGAATCAGTTCTTCATTGATATTTATATCGCGTAACAATAAATCAAAAGAACGTTCCTGATTGCGTGCATACCATGCATAGACACCATCATGCACTTGTTGTTTTAAATAATCGGTCTGGCGGATGTGTTCCCAGATTTCATGCCCCATTCCCACGGTTTTAGGTAAGTCATTGACTTCAATATAATTACGCACAATATTTACAGGTAATTTTTTGATTTTATGCCATAAATTGGCCTGAAATTGATAAAGCTTTTCATCATTAAAATGCTGATTCAGTACTGTTTCACTCAGCTGACTTAGCTTAATAATATTCTTTTGTAAATAGTTAGCGACTGTGTCATCCAGATTGGAGTCAGTCACAGATTCAAGTACAGATTTTCCCATTTTCATGAAACGCCCAACACCAGGAACTTTTTTATTCATGAGGGAATTATCCAGATAATCCTGAATAGAATGTTGGATGAGCTGCGTCACCATGGTTGAAAATGCAGGATTATTGGTAATGCGTTTAATCAGTGCCTTACGGTGTTCGCTTTTACTTGCCACATATTGGGCGATATGGTCAATCGTTACCACAGGGATAATATCTTCAATTGTTGTCTGATCATTGCTCGGATGGATCAAGGCAAAACGAATATGCTCAGTAATTTGCTCAATTAAAAAGGGACTTGCAGCAGTATCTAAAATTTGAGTTTGAATCAAATGATAAATTTGTTCAAATGACCATAAATCTTTTAATTGTTGCTTTCTAAACCAATGATAAAATTCAGAAAACTCAGATTGAATCGTCGTTTTTTGAGAAAACTCCTGATCCAGAAAATCAAGCTGTGCTTCTATTAATTGGTCAATGATCGGGTTGCTCATAATATCTCTAAATTAAATGTCTGAGTTTTAAACACTTTACTTTAAAAATCATCTCTGCATGTTTAACTTTTAATGTGTAGTAGACTTTTTTCATAACTCCCTTTTATTTCTCACTGTAGGAGAAAAATAAAGCGGGTTTAAACAATGATGAAACAAGTCTAGTGATTCATCTGTTATTTTAATCGGAAACGGAATGTCTACCTAGGGACACCAAAGGGTCGGTTAGTGGATTTTTTTGTTTTTGGGTTTTTTCCAAAAAAGGCAAGTAGTATTGAATAACCAATTGATCCGCTTCCAGTATTGGCATATGTCCGACATGATTTAAAATAATTGGCGTTTCAGCACGTTTCAACATTTTCTTTAATTCACCCGCTGCTTCGACATTAACAATTTTATCGTCTGCACCCCATAAAATTAAGGTAGGGGCTTCAATCGAGCGCGCTAAAACTGAAAATGTATCTGGAGTGTAAAGTCGTTTTAACGCCACCAGTTGATCGACAATTTTACTGGTTTCCTGTGCATGGGTGATTAAATTTTGTTCCATCGCATTTTTATAATCATTGGACAAAAATGGCTGATGATACATGACTTGATTCAGCACATAATTCAGATCGCCTTTCTTGGAAACAATCAATTGTTTGAGATAAGTTGGATCTTTCAGGTAAATAGTATTGGCGGAATGATAAACGCCCGCACTGCTGATGAGAAATAGACTTTGTGTGTCAAACGCATATTGCGATGCATATAGCAAAGCAATTGAACCGCCAACCGAATGCCCGACAATATTAATCTGATTGGACACATGTGCAGCTTCGGTAAAACGTCGAAGTTTTTCAGTGACATTGGGTACAGATAAATCAAAATCCTTTGGAACGATGGTATCGCCCGCCATAGGCAGATCAGGAATGATCACGTGATAATAAGGGGTTAATACTTTGGCAATTGAATTCCAGTTATCACGGCTGCCTGCTAAACCATGAATCAATAAAATCGTTGGTTTATTTGATGCACCGCCTTCGCTATAGACCCAAGTAATATCATCTACTTTTAAGCTTTTGGTTTTTAAGCCAGCCCAGTTACGTTGCTGTTGCAGTTCGTCATGTAAATTAAAATGACAGTCTGAGGCTTGAGCATTTTGTAAACTTCCCCCAACAAATAGTCCCATACATATACTCATAGCAAATGCCCATGTATAGAAAAAGTTAATGTGAGGAATACGGAAAGTCATTTAACTTCATCCTTGAAAGTTGCTGACGTTTTGAGGCTTTATATTATGAAATAAAGGCTTTGTATCCGTCATTTGCTGCTAAAAAAAATCTAGGAGAATTATAGTCAATTTGGTCAACTGCTTAGACTCAAAAAATGTTAAATAGGTCGTATTATTATCGAAATAAAATGTAAATAAATTTATAGACAACAAGTTATTATCTTAAATTGATTAAAAAAATATCAAAATGGAGAAAGATTGTCATAGTTTAGTTTTTGTCAGTGACTTTCAGAGTTTAGCTTATTACACTATTTTGAACTCATTATTTGATGGCAAAACAAATGATCACTGCTCAGGAAGCGCTTGAACGTCTTAAAGCGGGTAATAAGAGATTTGCAACAGGTGAAGTGACTCACCGCAAATTATTATCACATCAAGAACGTACCGATATGGCTCAAGACCAAAATCCATTTGCCATTATTTTGGGATGTTCTGATTCGCGTGTCCCTGCTGAAATTGTCTTTGATCAAGGGCTAGGTGATTTGTTCGTGATCCGTGTGGCAGGCAATATTGTTGCACCGTCACAAGTGGGAAGTGTGGAGTTTGCGGCTGAACGTTATGATTGTGCCGTGGTTGTGGTGTTGGGTCATAGTCACTGTGGGGCAATTCAGGCCACAGTCGATACGTTGATGAATCCAGATCATCCGCCGTCTGACAATTTGATGTCAATTGTCAATCGAGTCCGTCCTTCCGTTGAAATTTTACTGCAAACTGATCTAAAACATGACCATGCAAAGTTATGTATGCATGCGGTTCGTTCCAATGTATTTGCTTCGGTGAATCAGTTACGTCATGGTTCTGCTGTACTTGAACACCTGATCGAAAAGGGCAAAATGATCGTGGTGGGTGCTGAATATTCACTGGAAACGGGCGAAGTGACTTTTTTTGATTTTTAAGCATCCTATAGATGTTTAATTGAGTTAAAGGCGCGTTATAACGCGCCTTTAATATATGGGTAGGCATTATTCAATAAAATACTTTGTGCTTTGGCATTCGGGTGAATCTGGTCATTTTGCATCAGATCTTTATGTCCCGCGATGCCTTGCATAAAGAAAGGCAGTAGTTTGATTTTGTATTGTTGACTGATCACTTTATAGTTATTTTCAAAGGCTTGGCTATAAGCCGTTCCATAGTTAGGCGGAATTTTCATACCAAATAATAATACTTTCGCTTTGGCTTGCTGACTCTGTTGTACCAGTTGCCCCAAATTTTTTTGGATCATTTGAGGCGGTTGGCCGCGTAATGCATCATTACCACCCAACTCGATGACGACCACATCAGGTTTATAGCTTTGTAGTAGTTTTGGCATTCGGGCCAGCGCACCGCTGGTGGTTTCACCACTCACACTTGCATTGACCACTTTATGCTGTTTCGGATACTGTTGGGCAAGACGTTTTTGCAATAATTGAACCCAGCCTTGTTCAGGATTGATTCCATAACCTGCACTGATGCTATCTCCCACAATCAGAATGGTTTTTGCATCTACGGCAAAAGGGATCAGACTGAGCGTAGCAACCATGTAGTATTTTACAGTTTTGGGTTTGAACAAGTGTTTTAAAATTTGCATATTAAAAAATGACCGATCATTGCATCAGACAGGATAATGACCATCATGCCACAACCGATTATTTCTGCCCACCAACTGACACAATCCATTCAATTTAATAACAAAATATTAACTATTTTAAATGATATCAATCTCGATATTTATGCAGGTGAGCAAGTTGCAATTACTGGGCGTTCGGGGTCAGGAAAATCCACTCTTTTAGGGATATTGGCCACATTGGATCAGCCGAGTTCAGGCGAGGTATGGGTTTGTGAGCAAGCCGTACATCAACTGAATGAAGAAGCAAGAGCAAAAGTTCGCCTGGAAAATATCGGTTTTGTATTTCAGTCTTTTCAACTGTTACCACATTTGAGTGCGCTGGAAAATGTGATGCTGCCTTTACGTTTGCAGCCAAAGTTTGATTATCAGCAGGCTGAAGAAAAAGCCTTGTCTTGGTTAAAACGAGTCGGGTTGGAACGTCAGGCATTGCAAACCCCCAAAGTTTTGTCGGGTGGTGAGCAGCAACGTGTAGCCATTGCACGTGCTTTGATTGCATCACCCAAAATTATTTTTGCCGATGAACCGACAGGAAATCTGGATGGTCAAACTGCACAAGACATTGAGAGCCTGCTATTTGAACTGAATCGTGAATTAGGCACGACACTGATTTTGGTCACGCATGATGCCAAGCTGGCAGCAATGTGTCAGCGTCGCTTACAACTGATCGATGGTAAATTATTTGAAGATCAAGTCTCTGCCCAAGAATCCTCTCATCCAGTTGATCAGATGGAGGATGGGACATGAGTGCATTGCTTAAACCCTTATTTATCCAAAGCTTTCGGACGGGCGGTATTTATTTACTCATCATTGCCTTGTCACTTGCCATCAGTGCAACCACTGCCCTTAAATTTAGTAATGATCAGATCCAAAATGCTGTGACTCTACAAGCTGCTGAAATGTTAGCAGCCGATTTAGTGCTTTCTGACAATGAACCTATTGCAGATACATGGAAGCAACAAGCAACTACTGAAAACTTTCAGCAATCTAATGTCACTGTTTTTAGCTCAATGGCACGAACGAATGATCAATTTGTCATGGTCAATGTTAAAGCAATTGATACACACTTTCCGTTACGTGGAAAATTACAGATTGAACCTCCAGCAACGCAGATCAACTCTGGTGAAATCTGGTTAAGTCCACGCGCGATGGATTTACTTAAGGTTAAGTTGGGTGAGCAGATCTTTATCGCAGATGGTGCATTTAAAGTTACGGGTGTGATTAAGCATGATTCCAATCAGGAATTGGGCTTTTCTGGATTTTCTCCCACTGTCATGATTAACCAATCAGATATTGCCAAAACCAATGCGATTCAAGTCGGTAGTCGGATTGAATATCGGTTATTGATGGCTGGAACGCCTGAACATATTCAAAATTTTGAGAAAAAGTTCAAAGCGCAACATCATGTTCAGGATGATACAGAGGCTGATCCAGAATCGAGCTTAAGGCTGCGTAATGCTGCGCAAGGCAATACACGTTTGATGAAACCAATTGAAAATCTGGATACGTTTTTACAGTTGGCCAATATTTTAACGATTTTGCTGTGTGGTATCGCCATTGCTTTAACCAGTCAGCGCTATGTCCAACAAAATCAGGATCACATTGCCTTGATGCGTTGTCTCGGGGCGACTCGTGTACAGATCGTCTGGGCATATCTTGGATTATTGGCTGTAGTCAGTCTCATATCAATCTTGATTGGCTCATTATTAGGCGTGGGACTTGGCTATGGCTTATTACAACTGATGTTGCAGTTGATTCCGCAACTCGAGTTAAGTTTCTCAGTGATTGCATTTTTGTTCGGCCCATTACCGATTGCGATATTCACCAGTATCGTAGTGATGGCAGGATTTATCTTGCCGAGTATCTGGGAGTTACTAAATACGCCTCCAATTCGGGTGATTCGTCAGGAAACACGTTCTAAACGATCATTTGCTTTTATGTTTTTAGCAGGTGTGTTGAGTTTAGCGGTGTTTAGTATGGCGCTGAGTGAAAATATTCAACTGAGTGGTCTGATGCTGGCGGCGATACTTTTACTGAGCGCGATTCTATATGGGGTTGTCTGGAGCCTATTAAAATTCTTTAAGCGCCTCAAAAATCAGTTTTCGGGATATATACGGACACCTGCACATACGGCTTTACAGATTACGGCGCTGGCTTTGGGCTTGAGTTTAATTACTGTATTAACTGTATTACGCACAGATCTATTGCAGCGTTGGCAACAACAATTACCAGAAGGAACGCCAAATCAATTTGTGTATGGGTTGCCGCCTTTTGATATGCCTGAGTTTAAGCAACAGCTTGAAAAAAATGGCTGGCATAGTACGCCTTTATATCCCAATATTCGAGGAAGGTTAGTTGCCAAAAATGATCAGCCCTTTGCAGCCGACTTGATTCAACACAATAATTCTTTACGTCGTGAGCTGAATCTGACTCAGGCAGAAACCTTGCCAAAGGACAATGTCATTACACAAGGTCAACCTTTATTTAATCAGGTCAATCAAGTCTCAGTTGAGGCTAAACTGGCTGAAGAATTAGGCATACAAGTCGGAGACAAGCTGACATTTAATTTGCCAGAAGGGACGTTATCTGCGCGGGTCATCAACTTACGAAGTGTAGAGTGGGAAAGCTTTAGTCCGAATTTCTTCTTTATTTTTTCACCGCACAGCATGGATGAAAATGCAGGAAGTTATTTAGGCAGTTTTTATGTTCCACCACAGGATAAGACGCAATTGATTCAGGTGATTCAACGTTTTTCTAACACTGTCTTTATTGATGTCAGTTTGATACTGGATGAAATTAAAAGACTGGTCAGCGTATTGGTTCAAGTGATTACGGTATTGGCAATATTGGTTGGGCTGTCTGGAATTTTAGTCTTAGTGGCGTGTTTGAATCTACTCATGGATGAACGCCGTCGAGAAGTGGCATTGATGCGTTCCTTTGGATTATCCAAGTCAAAACTTAAACATATGTTGAGTTTGGAAATTGGATTTATCGGTTTAATTGCAGGGGTAGTATCCTGTTTCTTCGCTGAAATTATCAGTGCCATTGCCAGCTATAAAATGAACATTGCTCTACAATGGCATCCTGAAATCTGGCTGATTTTACCTGTTGCCATGATGCTGATTTGTGCCTTGATTGGACGATATCGACTCAGTTATCTATGTGATATTCCACCTTTACAAAGTTTAAGAGAAATCAACCAATCTTAAGCTTTAAGTAAAATCAAACTATAAAAAGCCAGCTATATACCCAGCTGGCTTTTCATTTGCGCTAAAATTTCTTGCCAAAGTGGCTCAATCGGTGGAATCAGACTGACACAGTATTGATAAAATAAGGCACACAATACTGCCCCGATGATCAATCCAACTACTGCGCCTAGATTTGCTTGATGTATCTTTTGGCTGATATACCAAGTCATTGCCAATAAAGCGCCCATGATCATGCCACCGATATGCGCCGCATTATTAATGCCTGTTGCCATAAAACCAAAGGCAAGGTTAATTGCCATGACCATCACTAAAGATTTTTTATCTAAAATAAAACGCTGATCGGGTAAAGCAGGCAACAAGGCCAAAATGGTGAGTGCTGCACCAAGTCCCATCACCGCACCAGAGGCACCTGCGCCTACATGAGGGATGAGGGACGATTGTAGTCCCGCAAGAGGATCAAAATGCTCAAGTAATGCATAGCTGTCACGAATAGTGACGTAACTGCTGAGCAAGCTACCCATCAGTCCTGCCAATAGATACAACCCGATAAAATAAAAACGCCCGAGCATTTGTTCTGCAATACTGCCAAAAATATACAGCGCCCACATATTCAGCATCAGATGTACCAGTCCAAAATGGAAGAACATACTGGTAAATAAACGTTGTGGTTGTTCCAGAAAAGTCAGGGGCGAGAAGTCTGCACCCCAACGGATGGCATCAGCTGTTGTCGGGCTGGTGGCATCGACACCTGATAGCACTTGCCAGCCATATAAACCCACATTCATGGCGATTAAAACTGCGGTGATCCACCACAGATTGACTTCAAGTTTACGATTTACTTGCGGAGGACTATATTCAGACATGATATGCTTTTGTTATATATCAATAATGCTTAGTTTAAGCTTAACATGAAATACGTGATTTTCTGGAGAACCCATCTGGCATGAAGAAATTTATTGTTCGCGCTGTTTTAATTCTTGTCAGTTTTATTCTTCTGGTGCAGTTATGGATTTTTTGTAGTTTGGCTTGGTGGCGAACGCATCCCGTTGAAACGACGATGTTTATGCGCATCGATTATTGGTCAGATCCTTCTGAGCCGTTGCATCATGAATGGCGTGACTATGACCATATCAGCGATACATTTAAACGCGCAGTTGTCGCGGCAGAAGATGGTAAGTTTTTACAACATCATGGCTTTGACTGGGATGGTATTCAGTATGCACTTGAGAAAAATGAAAAATCAGGCGAAGTCGTCAATGGTGGTTCCACTATTTCGCAACAATTAGCAAAAAATTTATTTTTATATAATAAACGCTCATTGATTCGCAAAGGTCAGGAAGCTGTTGCAACTTGGATGATGGAACGCATGTGGTCAAAGCAGCGTATTTTGGAAGTGTATATGAACTCGGTTGAACTCGGAGATAATATTTATGGCGTGGAAGCCGCCTCTCAATATTATTTTCATAAAAGCGCGAGAAGCTTAACCAATCAACAAGCTGCATTTTTGGCTTCATTATTGCCAAATCCAAAAGGTTATCAAGCCAACCGTAATGATCCAAAATTTAAGTTTAAGCAGCGTTTTACCTTAAAATATATGCGCTATAGCCAGATTCCGTAAATATCTGGTTTTAGAATGTGGTAATTTTTAAAAAAGCTTGTGAATACGAGCTTTTTTTATGAAATTGTCATAATTTTGCAGCATACTATTTAAAAGCCTTGTTTAGGCATCAAAAATTTATAATGTCAGGTTGAATGCATGAATACCGCGATTACAACACCGTCTGAAACTATGCCGACAGAAGCAGAGTATACTTATAATGATCGCTATATTAACCGCGAGCTTTCAATTCTCGATTTTCATTTGCGAGTTTTGGAACAAGCGGTCGATCCATTACATCCTCTGTTAGAGCGGATGAACTTCCTGCTGATTTTTTCGCGTAATCTGGATGAGTTTTTTGAAATCCGCGTGGCTGGTGTCATGGAGCAAATGTATTTGGGCAATGAAAGTCGTAGCCCAGATGGTTTGACCCCACGACAGGTTCTAGATCAAATTTCTAAAACCGCACATGCCGCCATTGAACGCCAATATCGGATATTAAACGAAGAAATTTTGCCAAAGCTGCGTGAAGAAGATATTTGCTTTTTACGTCGCGGTGAGCTGACACCTGCCCAATCGTCATGGATTAAAAAATATTTTCAGGAACAAGTTGCACCTGTATTAACACCGATTAGTTTAGATCCTGCGCATCCATTTCCGCGTTTGGTCAATAAAAGCCTGAACTTCATTGTCACTTTAGAAGGCAAAGATGCTTTTGGTCGTCAGATTGATTTGGCTGTTGTACCTGCACCACGTTCGTTGCCACGTGTAGTACGTTTACCCAATGAATTAACTGGCGGTAAAGAACATCATGTGATGCTTTCTGCGATTATTCATGAACATATTTCTGACCTGTTCCCAGGAATGACTGCGACAGGTTGTTATCAGTTCCGTGTGACGCGTAATGCAGACTTGGCCTTAAATGAAGACGTTGAAGATTTGGCTAAAGCCTTAAAAGGTGAATTAAGTTCACGCCGTTTTGGTCGTGCAGTGCGTTTGGAAGTTACTGAAAACTGTCCAAAGCATATCTATGAATATTTACTAGATGAGTTCGATCTGGACGAAGAACAGCTTTATAAAGTCGATGGTCCCGTCAATCTTGCACGTTTATTATCCAATTTTAAACGTCCGCATTTGCGTTATGATTCGCATACGCCTGTCATTCCAAAAATACTCAAAAAATCAGAAAATATTTTTGCAGCGATGCAGAAGCAGGACATTTTACTGCATCATCCGTTTGAATCTTTTGCTCCTGTCATCAATTTACTGCGTGAAGCAGCACGTGATCCACAAGTTCTTGCAATCAAGCAAACCTTATACCGTAGTGGTGCGGATTCTGAGATTGTTCAGGTTTTAGCAGAAGCAGCGCGTAATGGTAAGGAAGTGACTGCTATTATTGAGTTACGTGCACGTTTTGATGAAGAATCCAATATCGAAGTGGCAAACCTGTTACAAGAAGCGGGAGCAGTCGTGGTCTATGGTATTGTGGGTTATAAAACTCACGCCAAAATGATCATGGTGGTGCGCCGTGAAAATAATAAATTGGTTCGATATGTACATTTGGGTACAGGGAATTACCATGCAGGTAATGCCCGTATTTATACCGATTACGGCTTGCTGACCACAGAGAAAGAATTATGCGATGACGTCCATCGTATTTTTCAGGAATTGACGGGAATGGGTAAAATGGCAAAGCTGAAAAAGCTGTTACATGCACCATTTACCTTACACGCTCAATTGATTAATTTTATTGATGATGAAATTGCCAATGCCAAAGCAGGCAAGCCCGCCCAGATTATTGTCAAGGTCAATGCATTGACTGAAATGCAGTTGATTAACAAACTATATGAGGCTTCGCAGGCAGGCGTTAAAATTGATTTGATCATTCGTTCGATTTGCTGTTTGCGTCCTGGTTTACCTGGACTATCTGAAAATATTCGTGTTCGATCCATTGTCGGCCGTTTTTTAGAACATACCCGCGTTTATTATTTTAGTAATAATGGCGATGCTCGGATTTATTGTTCGAGCGCAGACTGGATGGATCGTAATCTATTCAATCGTGTTGAGGCGTGTTTCCCGATCGAAGATCCAGTGTTGAAGAAACGAATTTATCAGCAAGGTTTGGTGAATTATTTAAAAGATAACCAGCAAGCGTGGTTGCTGCAAGGGGATGGAACATGGGTGCGTGCTCAACTCGCTGAAGGTGAGGAACCTCATAATGCACAGCAAACTCTATTGGAAATTTTTAAGTAAATTAAATCTGAACCCAAAGAGAATCGAATGATTCTCTTTTTTTATGTCTGAACATTCATACTTAACTTCGAACAATCAATACTGGAATATAAATCTCTCCCAATACTTTTTGTGCCACACTACCCAATACTAACTTTTTAAACCCTGTACGGCCATGTGAACCCATCACTAAAAGGTCAGCATTTACCTCTGTTGCAGCATTCACAATTTCTTTGTAAATTTCCTGACCTTCGACTATTTTAGTATTTGCTTCGACGCCTTGTGATGAAAACACTTGTTTTGCTTCTTCCAAAATATCTTGGATCATGGCGCGTCCACGATTGATGGCATCTTCTTTTTGGCTTTCAGCATTGACATATTCAACCCCAATAAAAGGATCAATCGTCACGACCAGTAAAATGGTCACCTGACTATTATAGGTTTTTGCTAATTGTGCCGCTTGATGAACCGCAGCAAGGGCAGTAGATGAACCATCAACAGGAACTAAAATATGTTGATATGACATCGGTAAACTCCTTTTCATTATAAAAAATTGTTTGTAAAAGTTATTGTGTATATATTTTCAACGTTATCATCATAGTGCCTTAAATATGTCGTTTGAGCCGAACGAATATTCGAGGATTACTTTGAGTTAATCACATGCAATACAGTGATAAAATAGCATAATTAATCGGCAGCTTTATCATGCTTACACTAAAGTCGAGCAGATTGAGAATCCTATTCAACAAAGACGATCACGATATGTGTGGCATATAAATGACCAAAGAACTTTATATCCAGATACTCGAAGTAGTGGCTCTGATTCCTTATGGCAAAGTCGCCAGTTATGGACAAATTGCCCAATTGGCGGGGCTCCCTAAACATGCGCGGTTAGTGGGATATGTTTTAAAACATCTTGATCCTGAAAGTGATTTGCCGTGGCATCGTGTGATTAATGCTCAAGGCAAAATCAGCACCAGTCGATTAAATGCACGTGGAGAAAATATCCAGCAAATGAAATTACTTGAGGAAGATGTTGTGGTAGTTGCAGGGAAAGTGAGTCTAAAAAAATACCAATGGAATTGATCTCTTGAAAAATAGATTTATTTAGCAATAAGAACAGGTACTGGACTTTGAGCCAATACAGTTTGAGCGACACTACCTAATACAAGTTTCTTTAAACCTGTGCGACCATGTGACCCCATCACCAGTAAATCAGTTTCAAGCTCTATAGCGGTCTGAATGATTGTTTCGGCAATTGAGAGGCCTTCACGATATTGAATGCTTAAGCTTAATCCATCTTCTGAATATTGGACTTTAATCTTTTCTAGCGAAGCCAAGATATAATCCTTTGCTCGATCGATCAATACGTTACTTTGCCCCTTATTTATATAGTCCTCAGCAATCATCGGGTCGAGTTCCAAGACCTCTAAGACCGCCACTTGACTACCTAAACTCTTGGCTAATTGTATGGCGTGTTCTAGTGCCTTGATAGAAGGTTCAGAATCATCTACACAAACCAGTATATGCTGATAGCTCATTTTATAGTCTCATATTAAGTTTAGGTATGCATTAGGTGGATAAAGAGAATAAACCTTAAATGATATTTTTAGCAGAAATAGCACATTCCAACAATTTAAATCTAATAAAAATATCCAAACCTAAACCTTTGCAGGCGTAGCATTTGGATATTAATTTTTGAGTCTTGTGGGTTTTAAGTCATTAAACTAGATGTTTAGAGATACTCAACACTTACCACTTCATATTCGACTTCACCTTGTGGGGTGACAATTTTGGCTTCATCGCCTTCATTTTTGCCCAAAAGGCCACGTGCAATAGGGGAGTTCACTGAGATTTTATTGATTTTGAAATCAGCTTCATCATCACCTACAATTTTATAGGTCTTACGTTCTTCAGTGTCCAGATTTTCAATGGTCACCGTTACCCCAAAAACCACACGACCATTTTTTTCAAGTTCATGAATATCAATGACTTGAGCTGCACCTAATTTGCCTTCGATGTCCTGAATACGACCTTCACAAAAGCCTTGTTGTTCACGCGCAGCATGATATTCAGCATTTTCTTTCAAATCGCCGTGTTCACGTGCTTCAGCAATCGCCTGAGTAATACGTGGACGTTCCACAGTCTTTAGCTGGTGTAATTCTTTCTCAAGAGCTTCTTTGCCCTCTGGAGTCATTGGATAACGTTGCATTTTAGTCCCTCTAAATGAAATGGGAGTTGACCTTTTTAAAAAAACAAAAAACCCGCCACCGATAAAGTGACGGGCTTATCGGTAACGAATTAACCTACAGTTTGTAAATCTTGCAAGCGATATACATCCATTGGTAATTGAATTGCAAAAGCTTGGCAAACTGCTTCAGCACCATTAATAGTCGTCGTATAATACACTTTGCCTTGTAGGGCTGCACGACGAATCATGGCTGAGTCATACTGAGCTTGTTTACCTTCAGTGGTATTGACAATAAGGTGTATTTCACCATTTTTCAAGCGGTCAACAATATGTGGACGGCCTTCAGTTACTTTATTTACACGTTCGCATGCCAAACCTGCATCTTTAAGTACCTGATAAGTTCCACCTGTAGCAAGCAGTTTGAAACCATAGTCCACGAGTTTTTTAGCAATATCAGCAATATATTTTTTATCTGACTCACGTACAGACAAGAAAGCATGCTTGATTTCACCTTCAGTCGGTAAGCCAGGCAGGCGTTCATTTGAACCCAATACTGCTTTATAGAACGCTTCACCAAAGGTTTTACCGACACCCATCACTTCACCTGTCGATTTCATCTCAGGCCCAAGCATTGGATCAACGCCTTGGAATTTCGCGAATGGGAAAACTGCTTCTTTTACAGCAAAGCGAGTCGGAATGATTTCTTTAGTAAAACCCTGAGAAGCAAGCGTTTGACCTGCCATACAACGTGCAGCAACTTTAGCTAAAGATTCACCAATACATTTCGATACGAATGGAACCGTACGCGATGCACGTGGATTTACTTCAAGCACATAAACGTCATCACCTTTTACAGCAAACTGAACGTTCATTAAGCCCACTACACCCAGTTCTTTTGCCATCGCGATAGTTTGACGACGCATTTCATTCTGAATGGTGTCAGAAAGAGAATAAGGTGGGATTGAACATGCAGAGTCACCTGAGTGAATCCCTGCTTGTTCGATGTGTTGCATAATACCGCCAATCACCACATCTTTACCGTCAGATACGCAGTCGACATCAACTTCAGTCGCATCATCCAAGAAATGATCAAGCAAAACAGGTGCTTCATTGGATGCTTGAACTGCATCACGTAAGTAACGTTTCAGTTCTTCATCATTGTAGACGATTTCCATGGCACGACCACCCAATACATAAGATGGACGAACGACCAACGGATAACCTACTTTAGATGCTTCTGCCATACCTTCTTCAGCAGATTTGACGATGCTGTTGTTCGGTTGACGAAGCTGTAAGCGCTGAATCATTTGCTGGAAACGTTCACGGTCTTCTGCACGGTCAATGGCATCTGGAGATGTACCAATGATAGGCGTACCTGCTTCTTCTAAAGCACGAGCCAATTTCAAAGGTGTTTGACCACCGTACTGTACGATTACGCCTTTAGGCTTCTCGGTACGTACGATTTCAAGCACATCTTCAAGGGTAACAGGTTCAAAGTACAAACGATCAGAAGTATCGTAGTCGGTTGAAACTGTTTCAGGGTTACAGTTGACCATGATGGTTTCATAACCATCTTCACGCATTGCAAGTGCCGCATGTACACAGCAATAGTCAAACTCGATGCCTTGACCAATACGGTTTGGACCACCACCAATCACCATGATTTTGTCACGGTTTGATGGATTTGCTTCACATTCTTCATCGTAAGTTGAGTACATGTAAGCCGTTGAAGATTCAAATTCGGCTGCACACGTATCCACGCGCTTGTAAACAGGATAGACACCTAAATTCCAGCGTTGTTTACGGAATTGTTTTTGTGAAATACCCATGAGGTCAGCAATACGCAGGTCAGATAAACCTTTACGTTTAAATGCACGAATATTATCGGCATTCAAGTCACCAAAGCCCAAGGTTTTCACTTGTTCTTCAGTTTTGATGATGTCTTGAATCTGGATCAGGAACCAACGATCAATCTTGGTTGCATTGAATACGTCATCAAGGCTAAAACCGTGACGGAAAGCATCTGCAACATACCAGATACGCTCTGGTCCAGGAACATTCAGTTCATGCTGGATTTTCTCGCGTGCGCCTTCAGTCCCAATTTCAATTTTTTCATCAAAACCAGATACACCTACTTCCAAGCCACGAAGTGCTTTTTGTACAGATTCCTGGAAGTTACGACCAATCGCCATGACTTCACCGACCGATTTCATCTGCGTCGTCAGTACAGGTTCAGCTTGTGGGAATTTCTCAAAGTTAAAACGAGGAATCTTGGTTACGACATAGTCGATCGATGGTTCAAATGATGCAGGTGTGGTTCCACCTGTAATGTCATTTTTCAACTCATCAAGGGTATAACCCACTGCCAGTTTTGCCGCAATTTTAGCAATCGGGAAGCCTGTTGCTTTAGAGGCAAGTGCAGATGAACGAGAAACACGTGGGTTCATCTCGATCACGACCATACGGCCGTCTTGAGGATTGATACCAAACTGAACGTTAGAACCACCCGTTTCAACACCAATTTCACGAAGAACGGCAATCGATGCATTACGCATGATTTGATATTCTTTATCTGTCAGTGTTTGGGCTGGTGCAACTGTGATCGAGTCACCTGTATGAACACCCATTGGGTCAAAGTTTTCGATGGCACAGACAATGATACAGTTGTCGTTTTTATCACGAACAACTTCCATTTCGTACTCTTTCCAGCCTATCAATGATTCATCAATCAATAACTGATGCGTTGGAGAAAGATCGAAACCACGTTCACAGATTTCAAGGAATTCTTCGCGGTTATATGCAATACCGCCACCTGAACCACCCATGGTGAACGATGGACGAATAATGACAGGGAAGCCAAAGCGTGATTGAATTTCCAAAGCTTCCTGCATGTTTTCTGCAATGGCGGCTTTTGGACATTCCAACCCGATTTTACGCATTGCGATATCAAACAGTTTACGATCTTCTGCTTTTTCAATTGCGTCTTTGCTTGCACCGATTAATTCAACGTTGTATTTCTCTAAAACGCCGTTTTCATCCAGTGCCAATGCACAGTTCAATGCCGTTTGACCACCCATGGTTGGGAGAACCGCATCTGGACGTTCTTTTTCAATAATCTGTGCAACCGTTTGCCAAGTGATTGGCTCGATATAAGTTGCATCCGCCATAGAAGGGTCGGTCATAATCGTCGCAGGATTGGAGTTCACCAAAATCACGCGATAACCTTCTTCACGAAGCGCTTTACAGGCTTGTGCACCAGAATAGTCAAACTCACAGGCCTGACCAATCACAATAGGACCCGCACCAATAATCAGGATGCTTTTTATGTCCGTACGTTTAGGCATTATTCGCTCCTTAATTACTTCTTAGCGGCTTCAATAAGTTCGATGAAATGATCGAACAATGGGGCACAGTCATGTGGACCTGGGCTGGCTTCAGGATGACCCTGAAAACTAAATGCTGGTTTGTCAGTACGATGAATTCCTTGGTTTGTACCATCAAACAGTGAGCGATGTGTCACTTTTAAGTTTGTAGGTAAGGTACGTTCATCAACAGCAAAGCCGTGGTTTTGAGAAGTAATCATCACTGTACCTTGTTCAAGATTTTGTACAGGATGGTTGGCACCGTGGTGACCATGATTCATTTTCATGGTTTTGGCACCTGAAGCAAGTGCTAAAATTTGATGTCCCAAACAAATACCAAATACAGGTAACGTCGTGGTTTCAACAATCGTTTTTACCGCTTCAATGGCATAGTCACACGCGGCTGGATCGCCTGGACCATTAGATAAAAACACACCATCTGGATTTAACGCTAATACTTTTTCAGCAGGTGTTTGAGCCGGAACAACAGTCAATTTACAGCCGCGGTCTGCAAGCATACGCAAGATGTTGGTTTTGACACCGTAATCGTATGCAACCACATGATATTTTAATTCAGGTTGACTAAAGCCTGTACCCAGCTCCCATGAACCTTCAGTCCATTCAAAGCCATCTGGGTCACAGCATTCTTTCGCAAGGTCTAAACCATTTAAGCCGCCAAATGCTCGTGCTTTCGCAAGTGCTTCTTCTTCTGTAATATTTTCGCCCGCAAGGATACAGCCATTTTGGGCACCTTTATCACGCAAAATACGTGTCAATTTACGGGTGTCAATATCGGCAATCGCTACGACATTATTTTGTTCTAAGTAGTCGCCTAAGGATTGCTCTGCACGGAAATTACTATGCAGTAATGGAAGATCACGAATGATTAAGCCATTTGCCCAAACTTTGTGGATGCGACCCGATTCATTATCTTCGCTATTGCAACCAGTGTTACCAATATGAGGATAAGTTAACGTCACCAGTTGTTGTGCATAACTTGGATCGGTCAGAATTTCTTGATAGCCAGTCATGGCTGTGTTAAAAACGACTTCACCAGTCGTTGATCCCGTTGCACCAATAGACGTTCCTTTAAAGATCGTTCCATCAGCAAGGGCTAAAATGGCGGGGGGGCTCAAACCAAAGCTCCTGAATTAAAACCACAAAAATAGGGCTGTAAAAAAGCGAGTAGACATAAAAAAAGGCCGGCTGTCTTAAAAAAACACGCCCTCCTTCTTGGTCTGCTCGCTTATAACTTAACAGCGCATTATACGCATGAAGTCTGTGAAAGTCTACGCATTTTAAAGCAAATCCTGACTTATTTAGGTAATACAAATGATGTTGGCCTTTTATCGGGATCAGTTTGTAAAATAAGTATTGTCTAACAATTTTGTATGGTGGGTAAATGTTGATCGATTTAAAATAAAAACTGACATAATTCAAAAAAAGAGGATCATCACATGCCAGCAAAAAAACCATTGAAGGCCGTTGTTGAAGAACACCAACAACAAGTTGAACAGTTATATACTGAAACAAGTGCTCAGGTAAAAGATGTTCTAACTGAGACACAGGAAAAAATTGAAGCTGAAGCAAAAGAATTGAATCAAACCATTCAAACCCAACTTTCGCATCTTAAAGAAGATGTATTACAGCGCGTTGACATTATTAAGTCTCAATTTAATAACTCTCAAGGTGATTTAACCGAACTTGGTGATGTCATTAAAAAAGAGTTTGGAACTTTGGTAGAAGATCTTGGTAAAGTCGGTCGTGAAATTAAAGATGATTTAGGTCAAATTACTTTAAAACACAAGGATACTTTAACTGACGTACTCAAACGCTCAAAAGAACATGCTGTTGAAGCATGGAATAAAGTACGTGAGAACTAAAAAACAAAAAAACCAGTAAAAGTAACTACTTTTACTGGTTTAAATAGCTCAAAATAATTGTATTAAAACTCATGTAGCCAATCGCGTTTATTATGAAAATCAGCTGATGGGCTGCTGTGTTGCATGGCATAAAAATGCATACCTTGTGATGTGTTTAAAACGGCGCTTAAACCTACATAAAGATCAGACCATTTCAGTTGATGCTTTTGCATAAACACTGTTAAGTCCACACTTACATTCATCCCATAATGGGTTCGTTTCAATTGATTTAACTCAATGTCGTAAGCTGCGATTGGCGGTATATTTTCAGGATAACGATACTCTTCAAACTGATAGGCTTGCCATGCTTCAGAAGGGGATAAATTAATCTCGCGATAAAAATCCTGATTTTTCACCCCAATGAAAATTTCAAAACAGGTTTGCTCCCACAAAAAATCACGGCGTGGATGAGCTGCAACTTGCTCTGGCCAAAGCATTAAATGATTAGGATCACGTAGCCAATAACCAACATTGAGTGTAAATGGAGATTGTTGTTCGATCGCTCCAACCAATGAGATTGATTCAAAACGATCGAAAGACATCAATTCATAACTTGCCATAATTAAAATCGATTTATTTGGCTAAATGAGCGTGACGAACCAGATTGGATAAATTCGGATTTTGTTTCGGTGCTTTTTTGTAGAGTAATACGATTTTGCCAATTTTCTGAACTGCTTCTGCACCTGTGGCTTGAGCAAGCTCATCAATGACTTGTGCACGAACTTCGCGATCTTCACCTGCAACTTTTACTTTAATCAGTTCATGGTCGTTTAAAGCACGGTTGGTTTCTTCGATCACGTTTTCAGTTAAACCTTGCCCACCGATCATGACCACAGGATTTAGCGCATGTCCGATCTGACGTAAACGTTTGCGCTCTTGAATAGATAAAGCCGCCATGAAAACTACCTGAATGTAAAAACGACCTAGTATAACTTGCATCCCGTATCTAAGATAGATTCAGCATGCAGCCAATACGCATAAATATACGAAATATTCGATCATGATCATTGAAAAAAAGATCATGAAAGTGTTAATTCTAGATACATATGCATACTGCAAAATCAGTATTTTTCACGTACAATAACAGATCAGAAGTTTTTTATAATTTAGTGAGTTATGGCGACACGCATTACCAATCAGAAGTTATCGAAGAGTAGTCGTGCGTGGATGCGGGAACACCTTGATGATCCTTTTGTGAAAAGAGCACAAAAAGAAGGTTACCGTGCCCGTGCTGCATACAAACTTCTTGAAATTCAGGAAAAATACAAACTGATCAAACCGGGTATGACGGTGGTTGATCTAGGTGCAGCCCCAGGCAGTTGGTCGCAAATTGCAGGAAAACTGGTGGGAAGTAAAGGATTGGTCATCGCATCTGATATTTTAGCTATGGATGCACTTCCAGATGTTACCTTCCTACAAGGTGACTTTCGCGAAGAGGAAGTCTTCGAAAAATTGTTAAATATTTTAAATGGTCGTACTGTAGATATTGTAATTTCAGATATGGCCCCCAATACATCAGGTAATAGGGCTGTCGATCAACCTCGACAGATTTACTTATGTGAACTGGCTCTCGATTTTGCCCAGAAAGTACTCGGCCCCAATGGACAATTTGTGGTAAAAGTGTTTCAGGGCGCTGGTTTCGATGAGTTTCGAAAGCAAGTCGTCGATAGTTTTGATGTGTTGAAAACTGTAAAACCTGAAGCTTCCCGTGCGCGTTCAAAAGAAGTATTTTTGATCGGGCAGGGGCGTAAAAAGGCAATGCGATAAAGTTTACTTGCCAAGTCGAGAAAAATTGTGCATTTTGTACAATTTCAACTTGTAGCAAGCATTAGACTTGCTGTTTACTAGGGTCTACCCCGTAATGGGCATGATCAAATTAGATTGATAATGGGAATAAAGCTTTGAGCGATCTCTTCAAGAATGCCGTATTGTGGCTAATAATACTTGGTGTTCTGATTTTGATTTTCAGTAACATCAGTGACCGCAATAAGCCATCAGCAATGAATTATTCAGAATTCGTTACTGCGGTGAATGCTGGTCAAATTAAGCAAGTCACTATTGATGGTTTAAATATTAGTGGTGAAAAAACCAACGGCTCTCATTTTGAGACAGTACGTCCGCAGGTTGAAGACACCGAGCTTTTACCAAGCCTAAACAAAAATAACGTCGTGGTTGAAGGAACTGCACCACAACGTCAGGGCTTGTTGATGCAACTTCTCATTGCTAGTTTTCCTGTACTTCTCATCATTTTGTTATTCATGTTCTTTATGCGAAATATGGGTGGGGGAGCTGGTGGCAAAAACGGACCAATGAGTTTTGGTAAGTCTAAGGCCAAGATGCTTTCAGAAGACCAGATTAAAGTGACATTTAAAGATGTCGCTGGCTGTGATGAAGCGAAGCAGGAAGTCGTTGAAATCGTTGATTTCTTAAAAGATCCTGCAAAGTTTAAGCGTTTGGGTGCAACCATTCCACGTGGTGTGCTTATGGTGGGTCCACCGGGTACGGGTAAGACTTTATTAGCCAAAGCCATTGCGGGTGAAGCCAAAGTTCCGTTCTTTAGTATCTCTGGTTCTGACTTTGTTGAAATGTTTGTCGGTGTGGGTGCGTCCCGTGTCCGTGACATGTTTGAGCAAGCGAAACGCCATGCACCATGTATTATCTTCATTGATGAGATTGATGCGGTCGGTCGTCACCGTGGTTCAGGTACAGGTGGTGGGCATGATGAGCGCGAACAGACTTTGAACCAAATGTTGGTTGAAATGGACGGTTTTGAAGGTAATGAAGGGGTAATTGTCATTGCTGCAACTAACCGTGCAGATGTTCTGGATAAAGCTTTGTTGCGTCCAGGTCGTTTTGACCGCCAAGTGATGGTTGGTTTGCCTGATATTAATGGTCGTGAGCAAATCCTGAATGTTCATTTGAAGAAACTTCCTTCAGTTACTGGTGTAGATCTAAAAGTTTTGGCACGTGGTACACCGGGTTTTTCTGGTGCACAGTTGGCTAACCTTGTAAATGAAGCAGCTTTGTTTGCAGCTCGTCGTAATAAAAATACGGTGGATATGCATGATTTTGAAGATGCTAAAGACAAGATCTATATGGGACCTGAGCGTAAATCGATGATTCTTCGTGAAGAAGAGCGTCGTGCAACGGCTTACCATGAGTCTGGACATGCGATTGTTGCTGAGATGTTGCCGGGTACTGATCCTGTACATAAAGTGACGATTATGCCGCGTGGTTGGGCCTTGGGTGTCACTTGGCAATTGCCTGAACAAGACCAGATTAGTCATTATAAAGACAAAATGCTGAATGAAATTTCGATTTTATTTGGTGGCCGTATTGCCGAAGAGATTTTTATCAATCAGCAATCCACCGGTGCATCCAATGACTTTGAGCGTGCAACTAAAATGGCGCGTGCGATGGTGACCAAATATGGTATGTCCGATAAGTTAGGCGTGATGGTCTATGAAGATGAGAACCAGAATGGTTTCTTTGGAAATGTAGGCAGTCGTACCATTTCAGAAGCAACACAGCAGCAGGTCGATCAGGAAGTTCGTCGCATTCTGGATGAACAATATAAAGTTGCTTGGGATATTCTTGAAAATAACAAGGATAAAGCGCATGTGATGGTTAAGGCGCTTCTGGACTGGGAAACGATTGATCGTGAGCAGGTACGTGACATTATGGAAGGTCGTGAACCACGTCCACCAAAAGTCTATGTGGCTGAAAATCCTGTGGTAGATTTGGATCCGCCAAGTAGTGGTCCTTCTACACCACCACCGTTGCCTTCAATGGGTTAATGATTTAAGTGTTACAAGAGCTGCTTCGGCAGCTCTTTTTATTTGCATATTATTCAGCTTGATGTGAAATTAAATCAACTAGCATTAGAAAACATACTGTTAAAATACGCCTCAACAACAGGAGTCAATTCATGCGTTTAATGCCTTTACCTCAGCGACAACTCAAGTGTGGTCAGCACCTACTCGATTTATCTCAACCTCAGGTGATGGGTATTTTAAATGTAACGCCTGACTCATTCAGTGATGGCGGGCAATATCATCAAAAACAGCAGGCTTATGAGCATGCCATGCAAATGATTGCAGATGGCGCTTCCATTATTGATATTGGTGGGGAGTCTACACGACCGGGGGCATCACCTGTGGAGGTTGAGGAAGAAATTCGACGAGTAGTGCCCGTTGTTGAACTATTGGCAAAGCAAGACGTGATTTTATCAATTGATAGCAGTCAACCTCATGTGATTAGGGCTGCTGTCGAGGCTGGCGCACATATCTGGAATGATGTTCGAGCATTAACTCGCCCTCAAGCGCTAGAGACTGCTGCTGAGCTGAACGTTCCCGTGATTGTCATGCATATGCGCGGTGAGCCAACGACCATGAATCAGTTGGCTCAATATGGCGATGTAACACGAGACGTCATCGATGAGTTGAAGATTCGGATTGATGAAGCATTGGCTGCGGGTGTGAAAGCAGAAAATATTATGATTGATCCGGGATTTGGATTTGCTAAAAATGCGCAACAAAATTTAAAGCTCTTGCAAGAGTTTTGGAAGTTGAATGAATTGGGTTATCCGATTTTATCGGCATTATCACGTAAACGTTTTATCGGCGAGGCATTGGGCGGTGCTGATGCGCAACAACGTGCGGTGGGTAGTGTGGCAGCGCATTTGTTGAGTATCCAGCAGGGGGCTTCACTGGTGCGCGCACACGATGTTAAGGCAACTGTGGATGCAATTCGAATTTGGCAGGCAATGAATCAAGCTTAAAAGCGTCAATCTTATTTTGCCTAAAGATCCTTCAATTGCTGAATTGTTTGAGAAGATGAAGTTTTGGGTATGTGAAGATAAGGCTGAAAGTGAAGCGCATGTTAATTTATAAATTGGTTGTTATCGATGAGTAAAGTGATCATGCAGCTTCATCCATTCATTTTTGTGGTGTTTATTGCTTCTATCCTTTTAGACATCCTTTTTTTATTTGTTGCAATTTTTACTGCAAATACCTTATTTGCCTTTATGGCGATCTTATTGTTGCTTGCAGGTTGGTTGATTTTTGAAGAACATCGACTAAATTTTGAACTCTGGGATTAGTGACTAGTCGAATTTAATTTGAAGGTATGTTATAAGCATCACCGAATTTTTAATGTTGTTAAGCCTTTATCCATGTTAAATGATCTACTTCTCCCTATGTTTGATGATGGTTATTATCCTCAAATCTTGGTGGCTGAAATAAAGCAAGACCTAATTGATTTTTCAAGAAAAATTCAAGCTAATCCTAAAACTGAATCTGAAATTTATCAATTAGCAGATTCAACTTTACTGAAAATCAATGAAATGAAAGCTGATTTTGAAGATTTGGATTCAAGCCTTGATGATACTGCCACGGATTATATCGCTGAAGCTATGATGATGGTGGTGCAGGATGCGGGATACCTTGAGATTGATTTAGAGGAATTGGTCGCGAGTAGAGAGTGGTAATTTCTCTTGTAAGTCTGAGGTTATTTCTGTTGGCTTGTGTGGGAATCGGCTAAGAATAAATCTAGCAACATTTGGTTTATGTCGCAACTTTGATTCGGATGTACATCTGTAATGTCTTCAACGTTTAATTTTAATTGTGAATGATTATATTTAGCGGTTGCTAAAAGACGTAGCCAAAATTGAGAATAATTTTGCTTGAACTTTTCGAGTTATTTTATTACTTCAACTTTTTTACTTTGAATAAGATATTCATTTGCCGCCACTGCGCGATTTTTTAAATAGAGCTTCTGTTTTTTTTTATTTTTACTGGTTCGAAAAATATCTTGAGCATGACGGGGCGTCATGTTTAATGCTGATACTAAATATAATAGGTAACAGTTCAGTTTTTTTCATCAGATTATTATCTTACTAGATATAAAAAAACCAGCATTATGCTGGAAATTTTATTTTACACCATTTCAACAGTTTAAAATGGTGCCCGGGGCCGGACTCGAACCGGCACGCTTTGTGGGCGGGGGATTTTAAATCCCCTGTGTCTACCTATTTCACCACCCGGGCATGTCGGCAATGATAGATGAACTGCCCAATATTGGCAAGAATATCTGAAATTATTTGTAGTTTTTTCAATCAACTACTCGTTTTTAAATGTGCTTGCGTCAATGCTGCGAATTAATCTGGCAATATTTTCGCAGCATCGACTTAGATTTTTGGGGCCATTTTGCAGTGCTGTTTTGAGATCACTGCTTTGATCAAGTATTCCGAATATTGCAGTAATGCCTTCCTCATACAGACTTTCGATTCCTTCACCCATATAGCCTGCACAAACAAAAACGGGTTTATCATATGTGTGCGCAAGACGTGCTACTCCGATGGGCGTTTTTCCAAATTTGGTTTGAAAATCAATTCCTCCTTCGCCTGTAAACACATAATCGGCCTGTTGTATGGTGTGTTGCATATCTAACAGATTAATCACTGTTTCTACGCCAGACTGGATTTTGGCTTGTGTAAACACCAAAAGCCCAGCAGCTAATCCACCCGCTGCACCAGAACCTGCAATATCTTGAACTGTTATATTGAGCTGCTTTTCAATTAAATTGGCAAAGTGAGTGAGGTTTGATTCAAGTTGTATAACTATTTCAGGACTTGCACCTTTCTGTGGGCCGAATACATGACTTGCACCATTTGGTCCTAATAGAGGGTTATTCACGTCGCTAGCAATGATAATTTCAACGTTATTCAGGCGTTGATCTATTTCAGAAATATCTATGAACTGAATGTCATTGAGATAACCACCACCTAACCTAACGGGTTGTTTCTCTTGGTCTAGAAATTTAACTCCTAAAGCAGTCGCCATTCCCATGCCTGCGTCATTGGTCACACTTCCACCTAAACCTATAATGATTTGAGAAACACCGTGATCCAGTGCTAAGCGAATCATTTCACCCGTTCCATAAGTTGAGGTAAGTAAAGGGTCACGCTGTTCGGAAGAGAGAAGGTGAATACCGTTGGCTTTTGCCATCTCAATGATTGCTGTTTTGCCTTGATTGATTAAGCCAAAATAAGTTGAGATTCGCTGTGAAAGTAAAGGCCCCATCACTTCAATATCAATTTTTTGTCCATGCTGAGCATTAATTATGGTATCGACTGTACCTTCACCACCGTCTGCCATAGGGTACAAAATAAAATAAGCATCAGGAAATACCTTTTGCAGCCCACTTTGCATCGCTTGACAAGCTTCAAGTGCAGTCATACTTTCTTTAAACGAATCTGGGGCGAGTACAAAAGTTTTAGGCATAGATGACGGCAGCTTTTCTGGAGTAAATTGTTAATTTAAAATCAAATGCTATTTAAGATAACATCGCTTTAAAACAATACGAAATATTTTAATTGGGTGATAATAATGAAAAAAAGAATGGAGCAGTGGACTTTGACGGATCGATTTGTATTCGCAGGATGTTATGGATTATTAGGTTTGGTTTTCGGGTTTCTGATTGCACTATCTATGGCGAAATACTTAGATACAGGCTTTAGTTCTTCAACGATTATTTTAGTCATCAGTTTGACGTGTACATTGATGGGGTTTTTTGCACCTGATACTGCGAGTCGGTGTTTGAATAGATTATGGCTTTGGTTTAAATATTGGTAAAAAGGATCATTTAGACATAAAAAAACCAGCTTATGCTGGATTCTTTATTGGCACCATTTTAACTGATTTAAAATGGTGCCCGGGGCCGGACTCGAACCGGCACGCTTTGTGGGCGGGGGATTTTAAATCCCCTGTGTCTACCTATTTCACCACCCGGGCTTTTTACCAAATTTGGAGGCGGAGGTCGGAATCGAACCGGCGTACACGGAGTTGCAGTCCGCTGCATGACCACTCTGCCACCCCGCCATCATTTGGTGATGCACATATTAGCAAGCTTCAGAAAAAAAACAATAGTGATTTCAGCGAATATGCACAGAAAAACAACATCTAAAATAAAATTGACTCAATTATCATGTATCATTTGCAAAATCGAATTCATATCTACTTTGGAGATGTGCTGTGGCATTGGTTCTTGATGGTCGTGCATTGGCAAAACAAATTGAAGCTGACTTGCTTACACGTGTAGAAGCGTTAAAAGCAAAATCAGGTCGTACCCCAATTTTGGCTACCATTTTGGTCGGAGATGATGGTGCATCTGCAACCTATGTACGTATGAAAGGTAATGCCTGTAAACGTGTAGGCATGGATTCAGTTAAAATTGAATTGCCACAGGAAACCACCACTGAGCAACTTCTGGCTGAAATCGAAAAATTAAATGCCAATCCAGATGTACACGGGATTTTGTTACAACATCCAGTACCTGCTCAAATTGATGAGCGTGCCTGTTTTGATGCGATTTCTTTGAATAAAGATGTCGATGGCGTGACTTGTTTGGGTTATGGTCGTATGGCCATGGGCGAAGCGGCTTATGGTTCAGCTACACCTGCTGGGATCATGACGATTTTAAAAGAAAACAACATTGAAATTGCGGGTAAACATGCGGTTGTGGTTGGGCGCTCTGCGATTTTAGGCAAGCCAATGGCGGCGATGTTACTTGAAGCGAATGCGACTGTGACGATTTGCCATTCACGTACACAGAATTTAGCTGAATTCGTAAAACAAGCAGATATTATTGTGGGTGCTGTGGGTAAAGCAGAACTCATCCAAAAAGACTGGATTAAACAAGATGCAGTCGTGGTCGATGCGGGTTTTCATCCGCGTGATGGCGGCGGTGTAGGTGATATCCAATTACAAGGAATTGAAGATATTGCATCGGCTTATACGCCTGTACCAGGTGGTGTTGGGCCAATGACGATTACGACTTTGATTCGTCAAACTGTTGAAGCGGCTGAAAAAGCTTTAGTTTAATATGAACTCTACATTTCAGTGTTCAAAAGCGCCTCAACATTTGCTTGAGGCGCTTCATCACGTGATTCCTCAGTGTGAATTATCACCACAGCAATTACCAGAAACGCCAATTTCACTTTGGTTAATTCCACCTGTCTTTCCATCCGATCGTTTGGATGATGAAGTGATTCGACGGATTTGGAATGACACACCTTACTGGATTTTTTGTTGGGCTTCTGGATTGGCGATGGCGCAGTGGTTGCTGGCAGAGCCACAGCATGTCAAAGATAAAGTGGTTTTAGACTTTGGTGCAGGTTCTGGTGTTGTCGCTATTGCAGCGAAAATGGCAGGGGCTAAGCGAGTCATTTGTTGTGATATCGACCAAGTAAGTTTGGCTGCCTGTCGTGAGAATGCATTGCTTAATGATGTTGAGCTTGAATATCTGGATGATTTATACAAGGCAGAACAAGTGGATGTGTTACTTGCTGCCGATGTGCTATATGATCAATCTAATCGTTTCTTTTTAGATGAATTTTTAAAATTTGCCCCAGAAGTGTGGGTGGCAGACAGCCGGGTCAAAAATTTTAGTCATCCTCAATATATGAAGATTGATGAACGTAGTGCCACAACATGGCCTGATCTGGATGAAGCAAAAGAGTTTCGCAACGTGAGTTTTTATAAAACGCTGTAAGATTACAGCGTTTTTTTTATTTGGAGGCGATTAAGTAAAGCTTATGAGCAGGTATAGCGTACAACTTTAAGTGTGCTGGGTTTAGTGTCTAACGCTTGACGTGTCGCATAGCCTTCACTGTTGTTGAGACTAGGAGAGTCCATTAATCCCACAGACATACGTGAGTTGCCGACTTGTAATCCATCCTGACTTGATTGATTTGCCGCAGGATTGGCGATTTCATTAATACTTAAAATAGATAATTTATAAGTTTGTGTGGTGCCTAAAACTTGTTGGCAGGCGCGTTGTAATTTTCGTTCATCAAGTTGTTGGTTAGAGCGTCCAGCAAGTGTATAAGCCAGTGTTGCAGAAGATGCCGTTTTATTTTCAACCTGATAGCCTGTGTTGCCGTTGTATTGACGTGGGGTACTCTGACACGCAGTTAATACAATGACACTCCCTGTAATTAAAAATAATAAGCTTTTTTTCATGAGGTTGTTCCTTCTAATCGTATTTAAGTCAGTAGTTGAAAATATGCAGATGTATTTTTTATATTTTAAGCATTTACGGACCTAAACAAACCATAAAATTGTATTAACTTTAAAACCATTCAGCTTGGCAAATAAAATACGTACCGTATATGGCGGGGAAAGCTTTCACTTTGTGTTTAAATTTGCTAATTTCAAATGATCTTGATTAAAGATTGATAATAATAAAAAGGGGGAATCACACATGTTATCTCATTTTAATGATCTTCCTCTTTATGATATTGCGGTGATCGGTGGTGGTATTAATGGGGTAGGGATCGCCAATGATGCTGCTGGACGGGGACTCTCCGTTTTTCTTTGTGAAAAAGATGACTTTGCGAGTCATACCTCATCTGCCAGTAGTAAATTGATTCATGGTGGTTTGCGCTATTTAGAGCATTTTGAATTTCGTCTGGTGCGTGAAGCACTTGCTGAACGCGAAGTTCTTATGGCGAAAGCTCCGCATATTATCCGTCCTTTACGTTTTGTCTTGCCACATCGTCCACATTTACGATCAGCATGGTTGATCCGTTCTGGCTTATTTCTATATGATTATTTGGGAAAACGAGAAAAATTACCTGCATCTAAGCGTTTGGTCTTGGATCAACGAAGTCCTTTAAAACAGGATATTGTATTGGGCTTTGAATATTCAGATTGTGCAGTAGATGATGCGCGCTTAGTGATTTTAAATGCGATGCAAGCTAGAGAAAAAGGGGCAGAACTGGTAACTCGAACTGAGTGTGTTGCCGCAGAAGTAATTGATGGTACATGGTTATTAACTTTGAAGCAGCAACAAACACAGTATCAAATTCGTGCAAAAGCCTTGGTCAATGCAGCGGGGCCGTGGGTTGAACGTTTTCTAAAAGATACGCTTAAACTGGATTCTCCTTATAAAATTCGCCACATTCAGGGTAGTCATTTGATTATTCCCAAACTTTATGAGGGAGACTATGCCTATATTTTACAAAATGAAGATCGACGTATCGTATTTACCATTCCTTATTTAGATGAATATACATTGATCGGAACGACGGATCGGATTTATCAGGGAGACTTGCAGCAGGTCGCAATCACACAGGATGAAATTGAATATTTATTGACAGTGGTAAACTTGCACTTTGAACGCACGATTACTCAAGCAGATATTATCGAAACTTATTCTGGGGTTCGACCCTTATGTGATGATGAGTCAGATCAACCCTCAGCAGTGACCCGAGATTATACTTTGGCAATGACGATGCTGAATGAGACGGTGCCGTTGCTATCGGTATTTGGGGGTAAGTTAACCACTTATCGAAAACTTGCTGAATCTGCACTGGATGAATTAACCCCTTTTTTCCCTGAGTTACAGACTGCGTGGACTGAATATGAGCCATTACCAGGAGGGGAGTATTTTAAAAGTTTAGATGGATTAATTCGAGGGATTCAGCTCAGAATTAAACATATTCCAATCGAAATTGCGACACGTTGGGCGAGTAGTTATGGCACTCGTGTATGGCAGTTGCTCAGAGAAGTCTATACTTTAGAGGACTTTGGCATATATTTTGGGCACGGGCTCTATCAACTTGAAGTCGATTACCTGACTAAAGTGGAATGGGCACAATCAGTAGATGATATTCTATGGCGGCGTAGTAAACTGGGATTAAAATTTGGTAAAGCTGATATGACATTATTGGATGATTATCTTCAAAGCGTTCTAGGTCATCAGCACAGCAAGATTGCTTAATATCGGCTTTGTTGCACAAATAGACGAAAGGTAGAGTTGTTCTAATCTTCAGATATTTATGCAACAGCCACCGTTTTAGCTGTACCAAGTTGAGTAAATTTATTCAAAATATCGACTCTTATTTGCAAGTCAACCACCTGACGATTAAAGCATCGACTAGATACACCTTGTCCAAGTCGTTTCAAGGCAAACATTTTAGCCTCTATTCGGGATCGTCGATGATAACCAATATCTCGTTTCCACTGCTTTTGACCCTTGTCCCAACAGCCTTGTACTGCATGATTTCTTGCTTTACCAATTTCATTTTCTGCCCATAAAGCAGCATTGGAACGAGGAGGGATAATTACATTTGCTTGCCGTTTCAA
>NZ_JEZN01000019.1:0-55260 GCF_000581715.1 Acinetobacter sp. 479375
GGAGTTATTTTCTCTGAAATTACAGGCATTAAGGTGCTTGATTTCGTATCGGGGATAATAACCGTATAGACCTTTCCATTTCGTTTAAGCAAACCAAACACAATCACTTTTCCAGCAGCACCTCTTCCCCGTTTTCCCTTGCGTGTGCCACCGAAATAACTTTCATCCAGTTCAATTTCACCATCAAACACTTCGAGGGCTTCCAGCCCTAAATGATAGGCGATTATCTTACGAGTTTTGGTATAAAAGAGAGCAGCAGAATTAGGGTGAATCCCTAGTAAATCTGCTGCTGATCTGGCTGTCACTTCAAGCACAAAAAACTCGAGTAGTTTAAGTTGTATTTTCTTGCTGAATTTACAGTTGGTTAGCTTCATTTTCATAGATTAAAACAACGCTAATCTAGTACAGCCCCTAATTTAATTTTTTTTAAAATCAGGGCGTGTTGACATGTAAAACATCCAAACTCGCCATTCTATCATGCCCAGATGAAGCGAAAAGGGAACAGTCTCAGTTGACTCATAACTTGAATAATGTTCGAGATATTCAAAAAAGGATTGCAGCAGTAGATGCAGGCTTTGAATTGACTCTCTTAAGATTTCAAGGTCAAATGCAAGTTTCCTAGTCACAGTAAACCTTGCATTGATTTAGTCATTGGCTATTTCCTTTTTAGGGTAGTAAGTAATGAATAAACCTACGCCTAAAGCAGCAAAACTTAAGCCGCCAAACCAGATACAGATGCCAACACTCAGTTGCCAAATGTAATATGCAAAATACATTGTTGTACACAAGAGTAAATATCCAATGCACCATAAGGTACGATTGGCTACATCTGAAAACTTACGATTAAAAATTTGAGTTTGGTGTTTACTTATGCTAAAAGCAATAAAGCTTAACGCAATGATTTGTAAAAATATTAGGATAAGGAACATCATAGACATGTTCCTCCCTGAACTTGCTGTTTGGATATTGGAGCAGGTTTATTTTTGACTTTGATAAAACAAATCAGGAAGACAACGGCCAGAGCCAGTGACATCAAGTCAAAAGAGGCTACAGTCCATTGTTCGTGATAAATACTACTCCATAACCCACGCCCACCAGTCAATGGATTCAAAATTGGAATCAGGATAAACAATAACGTGGTAATGAAAAGTTGTTCAAGCCATGCCTGACGAGTAGGACGTAAGGCGGCATGGATAAAAGACAATAGCCATACAATAAAGAAACAGCGGATTTCCCACAAAGTTCGAGTTTCCAACTGTAATGGTAGCAGGCGATTTATCCAGAAATAACATCCAATTGCCAAAGGAAGTCCAGCAATTGCTGCTATATTTGTTACCTCAACACAGCGATGACCAAAAGGTGTACTGCCTAATTTTTTCCGTTCAGGTAAGCGTTTAACCACCCATAAAATTAATCCTGTGGCAATCATGATTGTACCTAGGATTCCAGACAAGAATAATAGCCAGCGCAATAAACTTTCTGCTCCACGCCCAACATGTAATGTGGTAAGAACGCTATAAACCTCTCGGGCCACAGTAGTTGCTCGATACTCTGGCTCAATTACTTTACCACTACTAAGATTAAAGCTGACTGTTTCAGCAGAGCCCCGTTTTAGTAAACTTTGTGAATAAGCTGCTCGTAGCTCAATTTCAGCCCGCTTTGTATTTGGGTTTTTAATGGTCATGCTACTAAGAGGAATATCTTCGAATTCCTGTCGGGCTTTTTGAATAAAAGGCGTGATATCTTCTATTTGAGTGAATGCCAAAGGCTGAGATGACTGATCACTTTTTCGATGTTCTCTTGAACGATTTCTTTGCCTGTCTTCATTTCGTACTGCTGCTTGAGGTGGCTTACCCTGACTACGCAAATCAGCAATAAATCCATCCCGATTTTGTTGATAGGCCGCAGTGATACCCCATGGCATCAGCATATACATGAGTAACAGTAATCCACTAAAGGTAATCATGATATGAAAAGGTAGGGCAATTACGGCTGTAGCATTATGAGCATCTAGCCATGACCGCTGTCCTTTTTTTGGACGAAACGTAAAAAAATCCTTAAAGATTTTTTTATGGGTAATGATACCACTGATAATGGCAACCAGCATAAACATAGTAGCGATGCCTACAATCCATCTCGCCCATGTACGGGGCATGGCATACAATTCAAAGTGGAAACGATATAAAAAACTTCCGCCTTGAGTTTTTCTGACGTGAATTTCTTCGCCTGTGACAGCATCTAAAGTACGTCTTTCACCACCACGACGATTTTCTCCGCCACTACCTTGTTTAGGCCAACTCAGTTCTAGTGTGGTTTGTCGATCATTAGGTAAATTAATCGTCCATGCAGCAGCATTAGGTGCATGTTCCTGTAAATAATTAAGCGCAAGCTCTGTTTGTTGTACTGGGTTATGATTATTGAGGGACTGATGCAATTCAGGTTTCATCCAGATACTAATTTCATTCTGGAAAAAACTTAACGTGCCTGTCACAAAAATTGCATAAAGTAGCCAACCTAATATCAGACTTGACCATGTATGCAGCCATGACATGGATTGACGTACACTTTCTTTTTTATTGTCTATTCTCATGTCATGCCACCTGAAGAATTAAATAGATGAACCAGCAGAACAGACTGGGAATTAAAAGTCCCAACCAAGCTTGTAGTGCATTACGGCATAAAAAAACCCACAATATGGCGATGGTGTGAATGATAAATGACAACATGGTTGCCACCCGTACCATGTCAGGTTTCTCTAGCGGTAAGGTTAGACTGAGTACCATTGTGAATAATGCAGCAAGTAAATAGCCTGCAAAGATTGCTGCTGTACAACGAGAAAATACGGCCAGACGATAACGAGTCAGTACAGGTAGACTTGACCATCGATGAAATAGGGGGAGATTAAAATTTTTGAATTGCATGAACGTCACCTAACTTAAAAATCATACTTTGCAGTAAGCAAATAACGACGTTCATCACCCCAGATAATCGTGCCACTATTAGCAAAACGACTGCGGTCATAATAGGTTTTGTCCAAAGCATTTTTGACAGTAAATCCAAGATTAACTTTCTGTTTATCTGTCAGTTGTTTTGTCCATGATAGGGATAAATCGACAAGGGTGTAACCTGGGTTAATATTGCTGCGAATTTCTTCAGTTGAACTGTCCTGTACCCATGCATCGTGGGCTTTACTCCATGCTTTTACACCAATCCCTGCATTTACACGACCAAAACTGTCAGTGTCATAGAGCTTGAAATTATTCCAAAGTGTAAAATTATGCTCAGGGATGTTTGGTTTGGTGCGACCCACATTTATAGGATTATCTGCTTCTTTATATTTTGCGTCGATGTAGGCATATGAAAAATCAGTTGACCACCAATCATTGATTTGACCCGATACACTGAGTTCCACACCTTGAGAACGTTCCAGTCCATTCAAGGCATAACGACAATCTGAATTTACTGGATCATAACCCCCTGCCGTATCAGGAATGGTTTCTAGGTCAGCATTACAACTCACACCATCTTTTTGTACCATGGAAAGGATATTTTCCTTATCCAGTCTGAATAGTGCCAAATTGACCAAAGCTTGTTGATTGAAAAGTTCCTGCTTATAACCGATTTCAAATTGGCTTGAAAGGACAGCATCAGTAATTTGTTTCCCTGCCATATCATATTTGCCTAAGTCATTTGGGGTGAAATTTTCACCATAACTGGCATAGACTGTAGCAGTTGGCAGTACGTCATGCATTATTGCGATGCGAGGAGTCCATTTTTTTTCAGTTCTAACTGGATCGGTTGTACTTACGACACCTGGTGTACTTTTATATTCTGTCCATCCCGCACCTATCATCAGACGAGTTTTTTGATTAGGAAAAGTGAGAACATTTTGTAAATACACGTTTTTATCTTCCTGCTGACCCCTAGGCGTTCGGGCATCAGCATAAATCAGTTCACGGTGATTCCAGTCATGATAAATCGGGTCATAAATGTTGATTGTGCCGACATGAGCTTTTTGACCAATTCTTGAACCTGATGATACAGCCCTTCCGCTACTTGCACTGCTATCAGTTGAACCTAAGCCAGCTCCAACCAACCATTGGTTTTCAAAATTCCAGAGGTTGAATTTGCCACTGATATCAATATTTCCAGAATAGCTATGACCTTTAGCATCACGAGCATTCACAAAACGGTCAACATTACCCTCTAAATCGGATGCTCCACCTTTACCTGTAACGGAACGAGTAATTTGCCAAAATTGTGTAGTTTGTTGAATATTCCAGTTAGCACTTACTTTAAGGGCATCTGAAAGCTGCCATTTCATATCCCACAAAATATTATCTGTGGTTTGTGTTGCAAGATCATCAAGACTTCCCCAGAAAAAATCTCTCGGGATGTCATAAAATTTTCCTGTTCGGTAATCAATCGAATTATTTTCCCGTTCAGGAATAGAATTTGTCTCTAGTCTTTCATAGGTCAAAGAAGTTTCAAAATTGTCAGTAGGTAAATAACTTAATGCGACCATACCACTTTGGGGTTCTGACCATGTATGTTCCTGATCATCAATACGATGGTTATAACTAACAACTGCCCGATAACGTAATTTTTGATCGGATGTAAGCGATCCTGTAGCATCAAACATACCACCGTAAGATCCTTTACTATCGGTTCGGGTAATGAATTGATAAGCAGCTTCTGCTTTAGGCTTTTTATAACTTAAATTAATCACACCACCAGGTTCGGCAGAACCGTAATACAATCCAGCAGGTCCTCGCAATACTTCAATTCTTTCTAAATTATCGGTGTTTTGTGCATCTCCTGTTGTACTGTACATGCGTTGACCATTGAGTAGGGTTTGTCCCATTTCAAAACCACGCACACTCAGGTTACGATTCATACCTTGTCCGATGTTACCTGGATTACTGGCACTGGTAATTCCTGCAAAACTTTCTAGAGTTTCAAAAATTGACTGATCACCACGTTCTTGAATCAGTTCTTGTGATACCTGATTAATGGTAAATGGTGTCTCCCTGGGAGTTAATTCACTTTTGGTTGCGACGGAACTTGGACTATTTGCCAAATAAGGATTGGTCTGGTCAGCAGTCACAGTAATTATGGGTAAAGATACTTCATTCTGCTGGGAGGAGGAGCGGAAGGTAGGCGGGGCTGTATCTTTGGAAACTACTCGATCTTTTAGAATATAACCATCAGCTGTTTTATGTGCTTTTAAAGATGTGTTTGCTAATAAGGTAATAAAGCCCTGTTCAATGGTGTATGTTCCATTTAGTCCCTGACTCTGAATTTTGGAAAGTTCAGTAGCATTCATGGAAATAGCAACGCCAGAAACAGCTGCAAACTGATTTAAAACCTGATTTAACTTTCCTGCTGGAATGTTATAACGGATATTCTGATTGCTTTTAGCTAAAGCCGATGGACTAGATAAGATCAAGCCTGAGCTTAAAGCAAGATGAATGGAGAGTACAATGGGTTTCACGATAAAACTGGAACGATGATGGGTTTCTTTCATTTTGGTCCCCCGAACAAAGAATGAAATGACAGATAAAAAGCCTAAACTTTTGCATTTTTCATATGTAGGACGGATGAGAAGCAAAAACACGAAATAAAAAGGTAAATATTTTTTAATATTGTTCTTTAAATTTTGATTTAAAAAGAATTTTATTTTTTTTGAATAACTTTTCGTCCAAACATATCGGTTTGGACTGTAATGGGTAAACTACGTTGTAATAATTTTAAACCAGTTCCATCAAGAGGTAATGTGGCAGTGACTTCAATTGGATGTAAGGTTGCGGCATCATATTTAAGCTTTTGTTTTTCGTAGGTTTGTAAAATATTGAGTAATTGATCAAGTGGCATCAGATTAATCATCAGCATTTGTTCATTCCATGCTTTTTCTGTCAATTCAACAGAAATATTTTGCTTAGGATGCAACCCATCCTGATCAATGATAATCTGTTCTCCAGCATGAACCTGTTGTACCTGTGATTGTCCATTTGCTAATTTGACTGTAACTTCTGTGGTTGAGTGCAGCATAGTCAATACAGTGGTCTGCTTGTTATGTTGTACAATAAAACGTGTACCTAATGCACGAATCTGGGCAGACTCTGTTTTGATAATAAATGGACGATTTGTATCTTTTGCAACATCGATCAGAATATTACCTTTAAGCAATTCAATGATACGGTTTTCTTTATCAAATAAAATGTTATACGCAGAATTTCCACTAATTTTAATATCTGAATGATCAGTTAATGTATGTTCAGACCATTGATTATAATTATTTCGAGTGTCTGCTAACCAATAAGAAGTGGGTAGGATCTGCCATAAAAAAGTACTGGTTAATAATGTTGTCAGGATAACAATGAATATTGGATTGGATTTAAAAATAGATCTAGTTTTTGATTGCTGAATGGTCTGCTCAATCACTTTATAGGGAATCGATTTAGACTGTTTTTTTAAGCCTGAGAATTGCTCAAAGGTATTCTGCATTTGTTTCAGTATTTCAACATGTTTTGGATTTTGCTGTTGCCAATGAATGAAATCAATACGATCCTGCTCGGTACAATCTTCACTTTCGAGTTTCAATAGCCAGATCGCTACCTGTTCCATCAATTCAATATCAGATACTTCATCTGTGGACTGTTGTGAATGCTGGTTCATAAGAGATAATCAGGTGTTTTTTTGAATCCATTGATGACAATGTACCATAGCCTTGGCTAAATCATGCTGTACAGTGCGTGTGGTCAGATTAAGCTGTTTTGCAATATCAGCCTGTTTAAGTCCTTCTATATAATACAATAATAAGCATAATCTTGGTCGATCAGGTAAGTCACTAATCGCTAAAGTAATTCTCTGTAATAATTCAATGACGATCAGGGTTTGTTCAGGTGATTCCTGTATTGTGGTATTGGGATTATCTTTTAAGAATTCTAGATATTTTTTTTCGATAATCTCTCTACGTGCTTTATCAATTGCAATACAGCGGGCAGTAGAAGCCAGATATGCCTTGGGTTCTCGAATTTGATGTGCTTGTTTAGAAATGAATAACTTTAAAAAAGTATCTTGAAGAATATCTTCTAAATATAGTGTAGAAGTTAAATGTCGATATAACCAACGTGACAACCATGCATAGTTTTCTGCATAGAGACAACTAAAACATTCATTATGATCTTGAATAAATGTATGGGCTTCTTTCATTTAAGAGCCTCGCATAGAAAAATTGCTAAGGTATACGTATATTAAATATAAATGATAATAATTACCATTTATTTTTGATTGATGATGATCAGAAAATATTGGTATGTTCCAAACTGAATGATTACATTGCTAATTTTGAAATACGAGGTGAAGGGGGCTAACTACTTATAAATGCTGTGCTGTGATACGCCCAAACGTTCTGCAACATCAGTGACAGAATATCCACATTCGGTAATCAATTTACAGCTTTATCTTTAAATTCTGGGGTATATCGTTGCCCACTCATAATGTTTTCTCCTATGCAAAAAGAATAGACGAAATTTGTCTAGGAGAGTTGTGGCAGTCCATATCTAAGTTAATGCTGTTTACAAAATCAGTGGCTATTCAGAGATTTATTACTGACTTTCCTAAAACAAGTTATTATCTATACAAATCCTGCGTAAATACACACTGTTCTATGTTAGTCAGCTCTTGATAATTCACTCTTATCCACCATCTCTTGTAATTTGAATTACAGATAAAAAATTGATATGAAAAAGAGCAAAAGCGATTAGTTGAGTGGCCCAAGCAAACTAATGATTCTAAGCAGCACTTGGGTTAAGTCAAAAGCTGCAAAAGCAGCTTTGAACTTATAACTTTCATAGATTTAGTAACCACGTTTGTTTCGACTAAGCTGATGTAAAACCGAGATCATTAAGTCAATTTCTTCAGTGGTGTTATAAAAAGCCAACGATGGGCGGACTGTTTGTTCAACCCCAAAACGGCGTAAAATAGGCTGTGCACAGTGGTGTCCAGAACGCACAGCGATGCCATGCTGATTCAGAGCTTTGCCCACTTGTTCCGTAGAATAGCCATCCAGAACAAAGGACATCACACTGGCCTTGTTTTTGGCTGTTCCAATAGGGCGTAAACCAGTTACGCTACTCAAGGCATGTTGACCATATTCAAGTAAATCATGCTCGTAACGGGCAATATTCTGAATGCCAATGCGTTCTACATACTCCAGTGCAGCTCCAAGACCCACCGCATCTGCAATATTACCTGTACCCGCTTCAAACTTATTTGGCGCAGGTTGATAGATCACTTGTTCAAAAGTCACATCCTCAATCATATTGCCACCGCCTTCCCAGACCGGCATGCTCTCCAGAATTTCAGGCTTGGCATAAACAGCGCCCACACCCGTTGGCCCAAATACCTTATGACCTGAAAATACAAAGAAGTCAGCATCAATGGCTTGAACATTGGTTGGCATATGTGAAACAGACTGTGCGCCATCGACCAATACACGAACCCCTTTGCTGTGCGCAATTTTAATGACTTCAGCAACAGGTGTGACTGTTCCTAAGGCATTGGAAACTTGTGTGATGGAGATGAGTTTGGTACGTTCATTGATGAGTTTAGGTAACTCCTCAAGCAGGATCTGACCGCTATCATCAACAGGAATCACCCGTAATTTGGCTCCGGTCTTTTTGGTGAGTTGATACCAGGGCACAATATTGGCATGGTGTTCCAGATGCGACACAATGATTTCATCACCTTCACCAATATTTTGTTCACCCCAGGTTTTGGCAATTAAATTAATGCCTTCCGTAGTTCCACGAACAAAAATGATTTCCTTGGAAGACGATGCGCCAATAAATCTGGCAACGACATTACGGGCATGTTCATAGGCATCTGTTGCACGTGCCGCAAGTTCATGCGCTGCGCGATGGATGTTAGAATTTTCATGCTGATAAAAATAAGCAATCCGATCAATCACTGCTTGTGGCTTTTGAGTCGTGGCTGCATTATCAAACCAGACCAGAGGCCGCCCATTCACCCGTTCCTGAAGAATCGGGAAGTCTCGGCGTATCGCTTGTACATCGAGGGGTTGAGCACTATTGGTCAGAAATGTGGATTGAGAGGGTACATAGTTTTGATAGGGCTGATCAACTTTGGGAATATCAAGAAAGTAAAATCCTGATGACGGCGTATGTGGTTGATTTCCCGCTGCAACCTTTGGACTGTCCTCTCGTAACAGCACGTTGAGTGTTTCCCCTTGGGGCAACTGAAATGATTGTGGTGTGGTATGACTTGTCACATCAAAATCTGAACTCGAGGTGGTTGGGGCAGAAAAATCATTTAAGAAATAAAAAGGAGAGGATTCATTGTTTGATGGCGCACTTGGGCTCAGCAAAGGAACATTTGGCTCCTGATGAATCACTTGTGGAAAATGAGGTTCAATCGGTGGACGTGGTAAATTAGCTCCTCCAATCACAGGAGAAGAGGCGATCGCACGCCGTTCAGGATAATCCGGATAATTGGGGATATGCTCAGGATATTCTGGATTCAAGCTTTTCTGGTAAGCAATATTAGGTGCACGTCCACTCAATGCCGCCACAGGTTCGATGGGCTGTGGCGCATGGGGCGGCGTACCGACATTGGGTAAGTCCAGATTGAGACCTGATGAATGACCACCAGAACTTGGCAATGCGGCAAAAAATTCGCTTGCCAGACGTGAAAGGGTGGCTTCATCAGGAAAGTGGGCTGGAGGTGAGATTCCAGCCACTTCACTGTTTGGACTACCCGCAATATTATTTGTAGTTAACTGGGTAGTCATGATATTTATCGACCTCCACATCATCCAATACAGCCAAAGCATCTTCGGTTAATACCGCAAGTGAGCAGTACAGAGAAATCAGATAGGATGCAATCGCATTACGGTTAATTCCCATAAAGCGAACGGACAAGCCTGGGGATTGTTCGCCCGCAAGACCCGGCTGAAATAGTCCCACAATCCCTTGACGCTTTTCACCCACCCGAAGCAGTAAAATTTTGGTTTTACCGTCTTCAACTGGGATTTTATTTGAAGGAATCAGTGGAATCCCGCGCCATGTGATGAACTGTGAACCAAACAGGCTGACGGTTGGTGGCGGTACACCACGGCGGGGACATTCACGACCAAATGCTGCAATTGCATCTGGATGCGCAAGGAAGAATCCAGGTTCTTTCCATACTTTACGCAGCAAATCGTCCAGATCATCTGGTGTAGGGGGGCCATTCAGTGTTGAAATACGTTGTTCATCTGAAACACTGGCCAATAAACCGTATTCAGGGTTATTGATCAGTTCGCTTTCTTGACGTTCTTTAATGGTTTCAATCGTTAAACGCAGTTGTTCTTTAATCTGGTCATGCGGACTACTATAAAGATCAGCGACACGGGTATGAATATCCAGAACAGTAGAAACGCCATTCAGAAAATATTCTCTTGGCTGAGGGTCATAATCGACAAAGGTCTGTGGGAGGGTGGCTTCATCGCGTTGTGTACAGGCAACCTGAATATCATCGGTGTTACTGACGCGGTTGACCCGATAGATACCTGCCTCAACAGGAATCCATTGTAGGAGATGAGTCAACCAGCGTGGTGTAATTGTTGAAAGTTGGGGAACAGTTTTAGTGGCATTTGCGAGCTGTCTAGCTGCATGATCCCCAAGTGCAAGTTGCGCTTTGTCGGTGTTTTTTGTCATGGATAAGGTTTCCTGATATGACAGTCATGTTATTTATAAGGTAAATCGTTAAATATTGAGTTTTTATTTCTCTTAGCAGACTAAGTTGCTTTATAAGTTTTTAAAAATAATAAATTAATATAACCTCCTGCTAATATTTCACTTATTCCTCATAAATATATATTTATGAGAAAATATTATAAAAAAGAGATTTAATTTTCTTTACAACCCATGTTATTAATTAAAAACCTCATATTTTTAAAAATCAATTGGATGTTAAGCTGTTTTTTGCTGGTGATGTGACTCAGAAGGCGATTGCAAAATTTGGCTACCAGCGGGTACGCTATGTGTCAGCCAGACATTTCCGCCAATGACCGAACCTCGACCAATCGTGATTCTGCCCAGTATCGTTGCACCTGCATAAATCACCACTTGATCTTCTACGATCGGATGACGTTGATAATCTTTTTTAAGCGTCCCATCTGCATCTGTTTCAAAACGTTTAGCGCCTAAAGTGACCGCTTGATAAATTCTGACATTTTGACCAATAACGCACGTTTCTCCAATGACAATACCAGTGCCATGATCAATGAAGAAACCTGAACCTATGCTTGCTCCTGGATGAATATCAATGCCGGTCGCAGAATGTGCCAGTTCGGAAATAATTCTTGATAACAGAGGAACATGCGGATAGAGCTGATGAGCCAGACGATGATGAATAATCGCCAATATACCCGGATAACACAGCAAGACTTCATCTACACTATGTGCAGCCGGATCGCCCTCATAGGCGGCGCAAACATCTGCATCCAATAAGCGCCGTATTTGTGGCAAGGTATTGGCAAAATCCTGAACAATAATTTCTGCTTTTTGGCTGATTTCTACCTGATCATGCCCGTCACTGTGTCTGGATGAAGGTCTAGATTTGGTTTTTAACTCATAGTCCAAGGCCAGTTTTACTTGAGCATATAACCCATTCAAAACACGATCTAAGGTATAAGAGATATAATAATCCTCAGTTTCCTGACGTAAATCTGTTGGCCCCAGACGCATTGGAAAAAGGATGCCACACAAATCCTCAAGAATTGATTTTAAAATCTCTTTGGATGGTAACTCACGCCCCCCGATTTCCTTGATCCGATTTTGACGTTCACGCCATTCATGACGCGCCTGTTGTAAACCTTGCACAACAGGAGAGATATCCCATTTGGCCACATTGATTCCTTGATTTAGTGATTGAGATGATTGGCTGTATAAATGCTGAGTTAATCCTGTTGCCATGGCAGTTGGTGCGTGCGCCAACCATTATGACTATTACGCTGTTGCTGTTCGTTCAGATCACCTTCAAACCCTTCTAAAATATTATAAATGTGCTGAAAACCTGCATGAAATGCTGCTTCCGCGGCAAGCGCCGAACGTTTGCCGCTACGACAAAGTAATAGTATGGTTTTATCTTTACCGACTTTATTTTCAAGCTCTTTTAAGAAGCGCGGATTTCGGTTAAAAGCAGTACCGGTTGCCCAAGCGACGTGCACACTTTCTGGAACATAGCCGACAAATTTACGTTCTTCATTGGTGCGAACGTCAACCAGAACGGCGTGTTCCTGTTGAATTAAATGCCATGCATCTACGGGAGAGACACTACCGGTAAAGTGAAGCTCGTGTTGTTTTGCATATTGTTGTGCCTGTTGAAAGATATGCGCTGAAGACACTTTCTCAGAAGATGGTAAATGGTCTGGTGTGTTAATTTTGGCATTCATGAAACAAACATCCTTATCGTTAATCATCATAAGTATTAACAATATGCTATGCCTAATTCTTTATTCTTAAAAATAAGTAAATATAATTTCTATATATGAAATATGAAAAACAAAATGTTGATCCTTTTAAATGAATCAAGCTAATCCTATGATCAGGTTTTTAATCTTTTTTGCTGATTGATGAATAAATTTCTTTCATCCGTCTCTTTTATTTCTCCTTATGGGAAAAAATAAAGAGGGTTTCAACCATGATGAAAGAAGTCTAGTAAATTCTCAGATCCACTTAGAATATTTTAGACATTTTATTGAAATTAAACTAATACAAGTCGAGCTATTTAAAACTGCGATCTTCTTTATCTTTTATTTTGATATTGATTGCATTAAATCTGATAAAAATTTTAATAATCTATAAAAATCATATTATTAATTCTTATTTTTTTCTTAGTTAATATTTATTTTTACTTTTTAACTAAGTATATGAGGAATCCTTATTTTAAGCAGAAAAAAATTCAACTTATTATTTAACCAAGTTGTTATAACAAGTTTATCGACATGATAGAACAAACAAGCAAGCCAAATAGCCAGCGACCGTTGTATGAACAAGTCAAAGAGCAATTGCTGGCAAAAATTGATGAGGGAACCTACCTTCCTTTAGCACAACTTCCGTCCGAGCATGAATTATCGGAACAATTCAATGTGAGTCGAATTACGATTCGACAAGCTTTGCACAGGTTGTCACAGGAAGGCGTGATTTTTAAGGTTCATGGCAAGGGGACATTTGTCAGTAAACCCAAAGCCTATCAGAACATTAGCCAATTACAGGGCTTTGCCGAGGCAATGTCTAATTCGGGACATCATATTGTCAATGAGGTGTTATCGGTAAAGTTTGTGGCGGCACCTTTAAAAGTTGCGGCAAAGCTTAAGTTGCCTGTCCGTAGCGAAGTCACTGAAATCAAACGGGTTCGTCTATTAAACAACGAACCAGTGTCTTATGAACTGACTTATTTACCCGAAGTCCTCGGCAAAAAATTATTCGAGCAACAGGTAGATTTGCGCAGCACGGATATTTTCAAATCTCTGGAAGAGGATTTACAGATTCCACTGGGTTATGCCGATCTCAATATCGATGCGATTACTGCCGACGATGAGTTGGCTGAACTGCTGTCAATCGATGTGCATACACCAATCCTAAGGGTTGAACGCCTGACTCATGATGCCCAAAACCATCCGCTGGATTATGAGTTTTTGTATTTTTCAGGGGAAAGTTTTCAGTACCAGTTACGTATTTATCGTTAGGAAGAATGTCGGATCAATCCATTCCGAACTTTTATTTACAAACATATTTTAAGTGATGACAACGCTTTTGGAATGATCACAGGCTTTGTCATTTTGGAGAGAGATATGGAATCTCAAACGAATCATGTCCAGAGCGATTATTCAAGTCTGGAAACTAAATATCTGGAATTTGACATCGTGGTGATTGGTGGAGGAACGGCTGGACCTATGGCGGCGATTAAAGCCAAAAAGGAAAATCCTGCTCTTAATGTCTTGCTGATTGAGAAGGCCAATGTAAAACGTAGTGGTGCAATCTCAATGGGCATGGATGGTCTGAATAATGCCATCATTCCCGGTTATGCCACGCCAGAACAATATACCAAGGAAATTACCATTGCCAATGATGGTGTCGTCAACCAGACCACGATTTATGCCTATGCTCAACATAGTTTTAAAACCATTCAGCAACTGAATGAATGGGGAATTAAATTTGAGAAAGATGAAACTGGCGAGTTTGCAGTTAAAAAAGTCCACCACATGGGGGCATATGTATTACCGATGCCTGAAGGGCATGATGTAAAGAAAGTGTTGTATCGCCAGCTCAAGCGTGCGCAGGTAAAAATTAATAATCGTATTGTCACCACCAAGCTGTTGAAGAATGAACAGGGGGCGATTAATGGTGTACTCGGTTTTGACTGTCGTACTGGTGAGTTTTATGTGATCAAAACCAAAGCTGCCATTTTATGCTGCGGTGCCGCAGGTCGTCTGGGGTTACCAGCATCAGGCTATCTCATGGGTACTTATGAGAACCCGACCAATGCGGGTGATGGTTATGCCATGGCTTATCATGCTGGTGCGGAATTATCCAATCTGGAATGCTTTCAGATTAATCCACTGATTAAGGATTATAACGGTCCTGCCTGTGCTTATGTTACTGGACCACTAGGCGGTTACACCGCCAATAGTAAAGGTGAACGCTTTATTGAGTGTGATTACTGGAGCGGACAGATGATGTGGGAATTTTATCAGGAACTGGAAAGTGGCAATGGTCCTGTATTCCTTAAAGTTGATCATCTGGCGGAAGAGACTATCCAGACGATTGAGGAGATTTTACATAGCAATGAGCGTCCGAGCCGAGGTCGTTTTCATCAGGGGCGAGGTACAAATTACCGTCAAGATATGGTCGAGATGCATATTTCCGAGATTGGTTTTTGTAGTGGGCACAGTGCATCAGGCGTATGGGTGAACGAGAAAGCGGAAACTTCGGTCAAAGGTTTATATAGTGCGGGTGATATGGCCGCTGTACCGCACAATTATATGTTAGGTGCATTTACCTATGGTTGGTTTGCTGGGGTCAATGCCGCGCAATATGTGATGGATGTCAAAGACAGTAACCTCAATCAGGCGGAAATTGAACTGGAAAAAGCCAGAATCTATGCACCGTTATCTCGTCAGGAAGGGTTATCACCTGAACAGGTCGAATATAAATTACGTCGCTTTGTGAATGATTATTTACAGCCGCCCAAAACACGACAAAAGATGGAAATCGGTTTGCGCCGTTTTGAAGAAATCAAGCAGGATATTTTGCAGATTGCGGTCCACAACCCACATGAGTTGATGCGCGCCGCAGAGGTATCTGTGATTCGGGACTGCGCTGAAATGGCAGCTAGAGCATCACTCTTTCGGACTGAAAGTCGTTGGGGCTTATACCACTACCGTGCAGATTTTCCCGAAAAAAATAACGAAAACTGGTTTTGTCATGCCCATTTGAAAAAAGATGAACATGGCAACATGGTGAGTTTTAAGAAGGCCATTGAACCCTATGTGATTCCGATTCATGAAAGTGAAGCGCAGTCCTATGATCAGCTTCGTATCCAGAAAACGCATAAAGAAACTGTGACAGGTTAAATAGAAGGATCATGACAAATGGCACTTATTTTTAAAGAAATTAATCATCGTAGCGTCGCTCCGGTTTTGGTCGATGAAGATAAATGTATTGCTGACAAGGGATGCACGGTTTGTGTAGATGTCTGCCCGCTGGATTTACTGGCGATTGATCCGCATACCCAAAAAGCCTTTATGCAGTTTGATGAATGCTGGTACTGCATGCCGTGTGAAAAGGACTGCCCGACAGATGCGATTCAGGTCAATATTCCATATTTATTGAAATAATTTATTGGAAGAATGATCTAGAGGGTTAACAGCTGCATTCATAACATAGTAAAAGGATAATACATGTCTATTCAATACCCACAAGTGCTTGATCTTGATGAAGATAATCAAAATTTTTTTAGGCAGTTGAATACAAATGATGAAAAAATTCGTTTCATTACCCTGATGCACATTGCAGAAGAAGAACGCGAAGAACTTTTACCATGGTTACATTATGCACTACAGCATGATCCCGCAGTAATCGTTCGTCAGGAAGCGGCAAAACGACTAGAGGGTTGGGAAGATCCTGCATCCTTACAGGCATTGGCAAATGCCTTGAATGATGACTCAATGATGGTGGTCGATGCGGCGACACACAGCCTGAGTGAAGTAAAAAATCCTGAATCTGCCAAGATTCTTGCAGCTTATCTGGACTCCAACGATAGCATGGTAAAAATTGCCATATTACGTGCACTTAAACCATTACGATCAATTGCTTCATATGACCGTATTTTGCAACATACCCAACATCGCGATATTCATGTACGTCGCGAGGCAGTCAGTGCTTTAAGCTGGTTGCAACAGCAGCAGGCCGTAGACATTTTGGCTGATATTGCTCAGAACGATATTGATCAAGAAACACGTCGTATTGCGACTGGGGGGCTGAGCTATACTCAGCAGATATCGACGCAAGTCAGCATTGCATTAGAAAGTGCTTTACACGCTCCTGATTGGCAATTGCGGGTCGAAGCAGCTTTGACCATCGGTAAACTTAGGGCGACTGCACTTGAGCAAGCCTTATTGCCATTATTGCTGGATCCATACTGGCAGGTCAGAATTGCGGTGACCAGAAGTCTGGGGTTGTTAAAATCCAGATTGGCATTGGAGGGTCTGGCAGAAAATTTCAAGCATGAGATCAGTAATTTACGTAAGGAAGTTGCACTGGCACTGGGGGAGATTGGTGGCGAGCAATCTATGCAACTACTCCGCGATCATGAACAGGATCCTGATCCTGAAGTACGTAAAGCAATTCGTATCGGTCTGGATCAGATTCGAGAATATGCGCATGCAACTTAAACCGAATATCCATGTCGATGTACAGCAACACACCGTTGCATTCAAATGGCCAGATAAGGATCTGTTCATCAGCCATCAACAACTTCGTGAAATCTGTCCTTGCGGTTTCTGTAAGGCCAAACGTCTACGTCACCAAGCGGTTGTAGATGCACATACTGTGCAAGTTACCGCTATGTTTGATCAGGGATATGGCGCTCAAATCTGTTTTAGTGATGGACATGATCAAGGTATTTTTCCATGGGTATTTTTGAAAAATCTTGATCTATAGCTCACTTTTTGTTTTAGCCTATTGGCTAAAAGCTTAGGGTCTCCTTATTTACTTTTTTCCTTTCTAAACTTTGTAAAATATGGCTTTGATATTGGGATGTTTATAGCTTATTTAAATAGGTATAAGCATCTTTGATTTTTTTGCCTTGCCCATCATAAAATTAGAGATATTATTTTTATCCCCATAAAACAATCAACCAAGTGATTGCGATCAGGCTTAAGGCAACAAATTGAGCAGCGCTACCCATATCTTTGGCATTTTTAGACAGTTCATGTTTTTCAAGTGAAATTCGATCCACCACAGCTTCAATCGCAGAATTAAATAATTCAACAATAATGGCAATGAAACCAACGCCAATCAGTAAAATCCGTTCAACTGGGCTAAAATCCAGACTGAAATTCACCACCAATAACACAATATTCAGCAAGATAATTTGTCTAAATGCGGCTTCGAGTTTAAATGCAGCTTTAAAACCCGAAATGGAATAGCTTGTCGCATTGAGAATGCGCTTGATGCCGTGCTGACCTTTGTATGGAGAAGGAGACGTGGTTTTCATGGACATTTACCGTTATCAAAAGATGCTTTGAAGTTTGAAGAATTTTACTTAAGACTATATGAGGAATGTAGAAATTTTTTGATGATTGTTATCGATCTTCAACAACCTGATTTAAAAAAAGTTGATTGGGTAGCATGACGATATAATTTGACAAGGTGATGACGTTTTGATGTTTTTTTGATGAAGAAAAGCCCTTAAAATCGCAGTCTTTATACATAATCTCCATGATTTATCCGTTTTTTTTCTTCTCCGAAAATTTATATTAAAAATACTTGTATTTAAGCAAAGACTCATTGATTATCAATAGATTATTCAAGTTGATCATCGTTGCAACTGAACATTTTTATTTGACATTTCGCTCCCTTACATTGGAAGTAAAGCGCTCATGCTCTCCAGATTTTTTATTGATCGTCCCATTTTTGCTTGTGTACTTGCCATTATTGTGATGGCAGTGGGTTTGTTTTCAGTTTTAAATTTGCCTGTTGAGCGTTATCCAGATATTGCGCCACCACGGATTACGGTTTCTGCAAGCTATAGCGGTGCCGATGCACAGGCTGTTGAAGATAGCGTGACTCAAGTCTTGGAGCAACAGATCAAGGGAATTGATCATTTACTGTACTTTAGTTCCAGTAGTGATGCCAATGGTAGCAGTCGCATCAGCCTGTATTTTGCGCAAGGGACAGATCCTGATGAAGCACAGGTTCAGGTGCAAAATGCTGTGAATGGTGCGATTAATCGTCTTCCAGATGATGTACAGCGTCAAGGGATTACGGTTCGTAAATCCTTAAGTGATTCATTTATGGTGATTGGATTGGGTGATCGCTCTGGTCGCTCAAGCAATATTGATATTTCTGATTATTTAAGCAATAACTTTGAGTTGAATCTAAGCCGTATCGAAGGTGTTGGTGAGGTCAATGTTTTTGGTTCGCAATACGCGATGCGGATCTGGTTAGATCCAACCAAACTTAGACAGTATCAGCTTATGGTCAGTGATGTCCGTACTGCAATTGAAAATCAAAATACCCAAGTTGCGGCAGGGGCAATTGGTGAATTACCAGCCAGTCATGATCAATATCTGAATGCCAAAGTGACATCGGGTTCACTGCTGCAAACGCCAGAAGAATTTGAAAATATTATTATCAAAGCCAATCAAAATGGCAGTTTTGTCTATCTTAAAGATGTAGCAAGGGTCGAGGTTGGTGCTGAAAACTATCAGGTGTTTAACCGACTCAATGGTTATCCAGGTTCAGGATTATCGATTTCCCTTGCAGTAGGTGCAAATCTGATGCAAACCGCAAGAGCGGTGTACGCCGAAGTCGAAACCCTCAAGAAAAATTTACCAGACGGTTATTTTGTGATTTATCCACGTGATGATACGCCGTTTGTCAAAGAGTCAATCTCTCAAGTCGTTTCAACATTGGTAGAAGCCATCGTATTGGTGGTCTTGGTCATGTTTTTGTTTTTACAAAATTGGCGCGCCACCTTAATCCCCGCGATCACCGTCCCTGTGGTGATATTAGGGACATTTGCGATTTTGTCCGTTCTGGGGATGAGTATTAATACTTTGACCTTATTTGCCATGGTACTCGCAATAGGTTTATTGGTCGACGATGCCATCGTGGTGGTTGAAAATGTCGAGCGGATTATGCATGAGCAACAGGTCGATGCCAGACAAGCCAGTATTGAGTCCATGCAGGAAATTGGTGGCGCTTTGGTGGGGATTACTTTGGTGCTCACCGCGGTTTTTATTCCGATGTCATTTTTTAGTGGCGCAACGGGAATTATTTATCGACAATTTTCGATTACTCTTGTCGCAGCGATGGCACTGTCTTTAATGGTCGCTTTGATCTTAACGCCTGCTTTATGTGCTGTACTTCTCAAACCCCAAAACAAGCAGTACCGATGGGCACAGTGGTTTAATCGCAGTCTGGATAAACTTAAAAACCATTATTTAACACTTTCTAAAAAATCCATTGATTTTAAATATATTTCTGGTGCTGCTTTTATCCTCTTGATTGTCAGCTTTGTTTTGATTTATCGGGCATTGCCGACGAGTTTCCTGCCACAGGAAGATCAGGGCGCCTTAATGGTTCAATTCACTTTACCTGAAGGGACGCCATTGAGTAAAACTGAAGAAGTTGGTAAACAAATCTCTGATTATTTTCAGACCACTGAAAAGAACAACACCAATGGCATTATGGTGATTAATGGTCGTAATTTTTCAGGAACAGGGCAAAATCTAGGGCAAGCCTATGTATCATTAAAACATTGGGATGATCGTAAGGGTAATCAAAATAGCGCACAACAAATTCGTGCCAGAGCTTCGAAATATTTTTCAAAAAATAATCAGGCACGAATTAATGTCTTAATGCCGTCAGTGATTCGTGGTTTGGGGAATTCAGATAAAGTGGATTTCTGGATACAGGATGTCAAAGGTTTGGGGCGTGACAAACTGATTGCTAGTTTTCAAAATCTACAACAGCAAAGTGCAAAGAGTCAGCAAGTCAGCAATCTTGATAAAAAAGGTAATGATGATCAGGCGGTATTAAACATTAAAATCGATCATCGGATTGCGATGGCAAATGGTGTCAATGTCAATGATATCAATCGAACTTTATCAACCGCATGGAGCGGTACTTATATCAATGACTTTATTGATCGTGGTCGTATCAAACGGGTTTATTTGCAAGGTGATGCCCCTTATCGCTCTAAACCTGAAGACTTAAGTTACTGGTTTGTCAAAAATAGCCAAGGTCAAATGATCCCGTTTAATCAGTTTAGTGCTGTGCAATGGCAAGGTGCGCCGCCCTTGTTGGAGCGGTTTATGGGATATCCTGCGATTGAACTGGAAGCCGATGCTGCCAATGGTTCTAGTACAGGTCAGGCGATGCAGCAGATCAGCCAAATGGTTACTGATATGCCAGATATCGGTTTGGCATGGAGTGGGCTCTCATATCAAGAATTGCAATCGAGTCATCAGGCGATCTGGCTATATATTATTTCGATTGCATTTATCTTTTTATGCTTGGCTGCGCTCTATGAAAGTTGGTCGATTCCAACCGTGGTGATGCTGGCGATTCCATTAGGCATTGGTGGAACCATTCTGTTTAGTTATTGGTTTAACTTTGCCAATGATATTTATTTTCAAATTGCTTTACTGACCACGATTGGCTTGTCTTGTAAAAATGCGATTTTGATGGTGGAATTTGCCGCGAACTTGCAAGAGCAGGGTGCCAGTGCAATTGATGCTGCCTTAAAATCTGCGGGTTTGCGCTTACGTCCTATTCTCATGACTTCACTGGCTTTTGGTGCAGGTGTGGTACCGTTGATGTTTTCTACGGGCGCAGGTGCGCTCAGCCGTCAGGCCATTGGTTATAGTGTTTTTGGTGGGGTGTTATTCGGCACGATTCTGGTTCTTCTATTCATTCCATTGATGTATGTCGTGATTCGCTCTATGTTTAAATACCAGCCAGCTAAACGATGAAATCAAAAAGATTATCTGATGAAAAACAAAACCAAAAATTGAACGGCTGAATCTTGATTGAAAATTTGATAGCCGTTCAAGTCATCGTTACCTTTTTGATATGTATTCGATCGATTAATTCAGGTAAAAAATAAAATTAAGTCAGACAGAATAGTCTAATTTTTATTCGTGTCTAGGCATACTTTATAAGCATAAACAGATGAAGTTTGAAGCACTGCTTCAGTTTTTGAGGGTCGATCATGAATGCTGCGCTTTTGTCTCAAGTCTATGAAGCGATGACTCAATTTGATATTGAGCGAGCTATTACATTGGTTGCGGGCATGAAAAAGGCAGATATTGCCGAAGTGTTAGAACACATGCCAGCACAATTCAGTTGTCAGCTTTTGGAACACTTACCGCGCCGTGCGAAAATCTTTGCCAAAATTGATCCTGCTTATCAAGCCAAGTTGGTACATGAGTTTTCACGAGCGAGTTTAGCTGAAATCGTCTCTGAAATGCCCTCAGATAAGCGTACCGATTTATTCAAACGTCTGGATTCTCAAGAACAACAAGCTTTACTGCCCGCGTTGGCTCAAGCACAACGCGAAGATATACGCCGTCTTTCGACTTATCAGGAGGAAACCGCTGGCGCAATCATGACATCAGAATATGTCACGCTAAATCAGGACATGACTGTTGCAGAGGCGATGCAGACGATCAGGTTACAGGCACCTGATGCGGAAACCATTTATGAATCTTATATTATTGATGAAAAACGTCATCTGATCGGGGTAGTGTCATTGCATGAACTGGTTTTAGCGCCCTTACAACAGTTGATTCGAGAGTTAATGAATACTGATGTGGTTAGTGCCTATGTGGATGATGATCAAGATGAAGTTGCTAAGAAAATCGCGCATTATGACTTAATTGCACTTCCAGTGATTGACCATCAAGGGACTTTGTTGGGTATTGTAACTTATGACGATGCCATGGATGTCGCCAGTGAAGAAGCCAATGAGGACTTTTTAAAAGTGGGTGGGGTAGAGGCTTCAGCACCCAGTTTAAATATCAAGGAAGCATCGCTTTTCTTACTTTATCGTAAAAGAGTATTTTGGCTGGTGATTCTGGTCTTTGGCAGTTTGTTATCAGGCTTAGGGATTTCACATTTTGAATCGGTGATTCAATCTAATATTGTATTGGTTTTTTTCTTGCCATTATTGGTTGGAAGTGGAGGAAATGCAGGCTCGCAATCGGCCACTTTGATGGTTCGTGCTTTAGCCACGGGTGACGTGGTCATGAAAGACTGGTTTAAATTGCTTGGTCGAGAATGTCTGGTCGCCTTAGGGTTAGGAATTACCATGGCCATTGCAGTCGCAATATTAGGCTATATTCGTGGCGATGCGATGGTCGCATTAGTGCTCATTTTAAGCATGATCGGCATTGTCTTGATTGGTAGTATCATTGGAATGAGTTTGCCTTTTATTTTAGATAAACTCGGTTTAGACCCTGCTAGTGCATCAGCTCCATTAGTCACTTCGATTTGTGATGCAACAGGAGTGATCATTTATTTATTTATTGCTGCTCAGTTGTTGAATCAAGTGAACATCTAGAGAATTACGATCTACTGACATTTCATTCCTAGTTGTAATATCTGTGAAAGATCACCAGACCCTTGATGAAAGTCAGAACAAAAATACTGGAATGCATTAAACTACTTCAATCCATTTGATTTAGAGTTTTTATGACGGAACAAAAAAAATTAACAGAACACGAAGTCATTAAGCTAGAGCGCGATTTGGCCAAGTTCGCCAATATGATGGATAGCGTGGTGCGTATTCCTTTTACCAAGCAAGGCGTAGGAGCAGATGCCGCCTTAAGTACAATTCCTTTTGCTGGCGATGCAGCAGGATTTGCGTTGACTTGTTATGCCATTTACAAAGCCAGGCAAATTGGCGTACCGCAACATAAGTTGAATCCAGTAATAAAACTGGCTGCGATGGATGCGGTGGTAGGCTGTATTCCAGTTGCAGGAACATTATTTGATATTTTTATTCGCCCGAGTCGCAAGGCGCTGGATATCGTACATGAACATATTCGTGAAGAATATCAAATTCAAAGTCAATCACATCTGATACACCCGTATCTGCATGAAGCGCTGGAAAGAAAACAGCAACAGTCTGCATTTTGGCGAAATCCTGTGGTGAGCTGGATTTGGTTGCATTTACCAGATTTGATTGGATTGATTTTTCTAATATTCTTAGTCGCCGGTCTGTGGATGGGAACGCATTATCTTTGGTCACTGTATCAAAGTCGTTAGTGATTGTGATCCCATCAATAAAAAATGCCAGTCAATCAGGACTGGCATTTTTTTCATTGCTTCATTAACTTATGGACAATTTAACTGTTGCAACGCAGCAACACGTTGTTCAATGCTCGGATGAGTATGAAACAATGCGGCTAAACTAAAGCCTTGTTCTTTACCTTCAGCAATCGCAAATGCTTTCATTTCTTTTGGCATTTGATCAGGCAGTTCAGATTCAGCTTGTAGGCGTAACAATGCAGAGATCATGGCTTGTTTACCGGCTAAACGTGCACCTGCTTCATCGGCACGGTATTCGCGTTGGCGTGAAAACCATAGCACAATCGTTGAAGCCAAAATACCAAACACGATATCCAGTACAATGGTCACGACAAAATAACCCATGCCTGGCGCTTCGCCGTCTTGGCGACCAAATACGTTACGATCGATAAAATCACCAATCACGCGCGCAAAGAACATCACGAAGGCGTTGACGACACCTTGAATCAGAGCAAGCGTGACCATATCACCATTGGCAACGTGACCAATCTCATGTGCCAGTACTGCACGTAATTCGTCTTTATTCATCCGCTCAAGCAGACCACTTGACACAGATACAAGCGCATCGTTTTTGTTCCAGCCGGTTGCAAATGCATTGGACTGGTAAGAGGGGAAAATTCCCACTTCGGGCATTTGAATGCCTGCACGTTGCGAAAGTTCTGCAACAGTTTGCAATAACCATGCTTCCGCCTGATTACGTGGAGCATTCGGATCGATCAATTCTGTGCCTGTGGTTTTTTTCGCCATCCATTTAGACATGAACAGTGAAACGAGAGAGCCAACCATACCAAACACAAAACAGATGACCAAGAGGTTGCCTAGATTTAAGCCACCCGCGCCATGGTAACTACCGACACCGAAGAGTGACAAAATAATGCCAGCTACAACCAGTACCGCGAGGTTGGTTAGCAAAAACAAACCAATCCGCATCATTGAGTAAATCCTCTTTTAGGGTATTAAAATAAAATACAGCATGATCCTAAAATCATTAGGCTAAATATGAGGGGCTTTTCTTAAAAATTCAAGACCTATTATTTTATTTAAGGAGTTTTTAAGTTAACTATTGTATGTAGTCTAACTCTCTAATTTGAAATATGAATTCTGGCAGATGCTGTCGCATTATCAGTCACATAGGTACCTGGCGCATCGGTAAAACTGTTATTCGACACAGAAATAACCTGACGACTATATTTAGTTGGGTTATCGGTACGCGGATTAGCGGCTGTCGCCGAGCTATAATTGGCAGACTGGGCGATAATTTGAGGCGCTGGTGTGGTCGTCGAACTATTACTCACCCCTGAGGCGTAAAGATTGTTAAAGCGACTGGTCACACGGTGCACATAGTCTTGTGTTTCACGAAAAGGGGGAATGCCACCATATTTATCGACATTACCTTCGCCTGCATTATACGCAGCCAATGCGAGTTGAGTATTACCATTAAAGCGTTTCAGCAACCAGCTTAAATATTTGGCGCCGCCAAAAATATTTTCGTAGGGATCATAAACATTAGACACATTAAAACGCTTCGCTGTCGCAGGCATCAGTTGCATTAAACCTTGTGCACCTACAGGCGAGCGGGCATTGGTATTAAAACCCGACTCAGTATGCATGACGGCTTTAATCAAACCTTCAGAAATACCATGCTGTTGAGCCGCCTGACGAATAATTTGATCAAATGCATTCTTATTTTTACTATAGCTTGGTAAAACGGCGGCTTCAGAGTTGCCCCAGTTGCGATAAGAATGAATATTACTGTCTGGATAATACGTGGCTTTAATTTTTGTCAGTGAGCGATCCGAACTTTTTCGATTGGTCAGTAAGGTGCCGCCCTCTCGATCCTTATAAATGTAAATTTGTCCAGCATGCGTAGCTACAGTCATTATGGCTGTAACGACTGCCCCCAAAATAAAATGTAAAGAAAAATGCACACTCTTTTTCATTGTATATTATTCGCTGTATCAAAATGTGTAACGTCACGTAATCTAGTTTAACAAAAAAAAGTAAATTGGCTAGATTTGATGTTAGTTTTTTTTAAAGCTGTTTGACAAATAAAATCAAGTTTTTTTGTCTGAATCTTCATCAAAAAAAAATTAAAAAATATTTTAGAAAAGTCTGCTTGACATGATTAAATTGTTGAAAAATATAAATAAAAATAATTGATTAAAAAATGATCAATTTAAACAAAAGCCTTATTTTCACATCACAATACTTTGTCAAGCCTAAAGAAATCCACAATTTTATCCACAGGTTTTGTGGAAAACTGTGGAAAAGTCCAAAATATAAGCATCTTGACCAAATCTTACTCAATCAGGCTTAATTTTTTCTTTAAAGCTCACCAGTATAAATCTTAAAAATGACAAAGCAGAGAAATTAAAATTCTTTAGGTGCGCTTCATGGATGAATCGGATAAAATTATGCGGTATTTTTCTTATGGTAACGTGTGTCTATGTACTCGCCAGTTGAGTCCGATCAGGGATTTAATTTTAAACCTGAGCTGCCAACCAGTTCAGCATATTATCGTTTGCTCAAAAAGCTCCGCCGTCAGGTCGGTCATGCGATTCGTGACTTTAAGATGATTGAGGATGGCGATAAAGTCATGGTGTGTGTGTCTGGTGGCAAAGACAGCTACACTTTGCTGGATATTTTATTGCAGTTTAAACGTATCGCGCCGATTAATTTTGATATCGTTGCAGTAAATTTGGACCAGAAACAGCCGGGTTTTCCAGAAGATGTTTTGCCACGTTATATGGAAGAAAATCATATTCCCTATTACATTTTGGAAAAAGACACCTATACCATTACCAAGCGTTTAACCCCTGAGGGTAAAACCTATTGTGCCGTTTGCTCACGGTTACGTCGTGGTTCGCTTTATGGTTTTGCTCAGGAAATTGGGGCGACCAAAGTCGCGCTTGGACATCATCGTGATGATATTATTGCGACTTTCTTTTTAAACCTGTTTCATGGCGGTAGTCTGAAGGCGATGCCACCCAAACTTTTATCTTCAGATAAAAAGAATATTTTGATTCGTCCTTTGGCCTATGTTGAAGAAAAAGACATCATCAAATATGCCGAAATGCGTCAGTTCCCAATTATCCCATGTAATTTGTGTGGTTCTCAGGAAAACCTGCAACGTGCCATGTTGAACGACATGTTACGTGAATGGGACAAACAGTATCCAAAACGCCTACACAGTATCTTTGGTGCTTTGCAAAATGTCTCACCATCACAATTGGCAGATCGTGAATTGTTTGATTTTGAAGTACTTGATTCACAACGTGAATTGGATTTTAAAGACCCTGAAGAAATCAAGAAAAAACTGGATGTTGTTAATCTGAGTTTTGCTGCCGAATAAGCGATTTAAATGCTAACTTACTTATAAGTTAGCATTTTTTTTACACAATGAGTTTGAAAATAATCAGAAATGAATGGTGCGTACAAAAAAGGTTAGCTCAAAATAAAAAGAACGTGCTATAACAATGCACAAGCAAATTGCTTCAAAATGATGTTGTCTATGCTTGATTTAGTCAACACAAGGAATTGAACAAATATATTTGAGGAAAAAACATGCCTGCATTTTTAACTGATGACTGGTTTTCTACTGTCGACCAATTAACTGCTGAGGCAGGTGACTTAAATTTACCACCAGCATTGGCGAATTTGGCAATTAATCTTGTTGTTACCGATTCTACTGGCAACACCGAATTAGCTTTAGATGGCGGAAAAATTCAAAAGGGTTTGTCATCAAATGCAAAAACAACATTGAATATGGATGCTGAAACTCTTCGTAAAGTGTTTCTAGAGTTTGATATGGCTGCGGCTATGCAGGCATTTATGACGGGTAAAATTAAAGTACAGGGTGATATGTCTCAATTGATGGCATTGCAGACTGCTAAACCGAGTCAGGAACAAAAAACTTTGTTCAAAAAAGTGCTTGAACAAACAGCATAATCGTGCGGTATAAAAAAGCTTAGTCTGTTTGGACTAAGCTTTTTTCTAAACAGCAACAGACTTTAAGATAAATCCAAATATTAAACATCAATCCAGCGTTCACTGGTTTTAATGTGCTCTACATAGGCTCGAATGCGAGTGACATACTGTACAGCCTGACGATAACGACCATTACTGGCTTTATTACGATTTAAATAATCATAAAAAACTACCCAGTTATTTGGGTTCTTACCTTGGTTTTGTAAACGCTTCTGGATCTGACTCACGGCACCTGGTCCCATGTTATAAGCCACTAAGGCATACCAGTTACGGTCTGGGTAGGGGATATCCTGATATTGACTGAGCATCAGATCATAATATTTAGCGCCACCTTGAATACTTTGTGCTGGATCAACACGATCGGTTACACCCATTGCCCGTGCGGTATTGTTGGTGAGCATCATCAGCCCACGGACACCTGTAGGTGAAACTGAATTAGGCTTCAGATACGATTCCTGATAACCAATCGCAGCCAGTAGTTGCCAGTCCAAATCATACTTTTCAGCAGTTTTCTTGAAACTTGCCTTATAGATCGGTAAGCGATTATCTAAATCACGTTTAATGGTGGGCCACGATTCAGGTGTAACCACGTTGCGATTATAAAATGACGCTAATTGGCCGGTAATACCGTTTTGTTTGCTTTGACAAATAAATCCACTGGCCGTTTGTGAAAGTGGATCGTCGGCATATTTAAATACCCAATTCAGTTGAGTATTTAGACCATTTTTGGCCAAATTGGCGTCGTCACCGCAACTGGCTGAAAATGAAATCAAATGCTTATTTTCGACCGTTTTAAAAGTTGCAGTAGTCATGGCAAAGTTTGCTTTACCTTGTGCAACCATATTTAAGGCGGTCGCATTGTCTTTCACAGTTTTAAAATTCAGCTTAACATTTAAACTTTTTGCATACTGTCTGGTAAGGTCGTAGCCAAAACCATGTAAAAACTGACCTTCTTTAAACACAGTCGTGGGAGATTCAACTGCGACAACGGTGAGTGTACTGCTATTTACGACATCATTATATTGATGTGTTTTACCCGCATTAATACTATGAAAAGGAATGAGGGCGGTGCTTAGCGCTAAGGCTCTAAATGGGATGGAAGGAAATAGTGAATTTAGGCCAAGCCTCGATCCAGTGGTTGAACTACTGTGCATGTTGTCTCCGCTACAGATAATTTACGCCCTAAAAATCCAGACAAAATGCTTCCAGATTTTCAACAAGTTGGTAAATCCAAGAGGGGTGGGCAGTCATGACGTCATTCAAAAAATGACTATGGAAAAACTGACACTATGTAGAAATACTACATAGTTTAAAAAATGACCAAATGTAAGTCAGGGCGAATAATAATCACCTTGAATCTAAATGTCAAATATTTTGCATAAAAAACATACCGACCAATTGCTAAGTTAATGATTTAAAAAAGAGATGTATTTATATAATTTCTACATGTTGAAATCACGGATAAAATGCTAATTCTTGTAAAGACAATGTTGTGTTTTAGTTGGTGGAGATCATGAAATTTCACTTAAAGAGCATCATCGGCGCAAAACCAAACCAGTTGGCTTTTTTTAAAGGCTGGCATGAGATTCATGCAGATGGATTTGAATAACTGATCCCAATGATATACCAGTTTTTCTTGCCAGAGGGGGTTAAGACCTGTACTTCATCATCGATGCTTTTCCCTAAACACGCTTTTGCCATAGGTGACTGGAGGGAAATGTAATCTTTGCGACCATAAATTTCTTCATCGCCGACAATACGAAACTGAATGGTTTCTCCGTCATCATTTTCTAACGCCACCCATGCACCAAAATATGCTTTACCGTCTTGTTCGGGACTATATTCAACTTTGTGTGCAATCTCAAAAAGTTTGGTCAAGTATCTGATTCGACGATCAATTTCTCTTAATTTTCTTTTATTATAGTGGTAGTCTGCGTTTTCAGACCGATCGCCGAGACTGGCTGCCCAAGACACAATACTAGTAATTTCAGGTCGTTCTTTGCGCACCAGATGATTTAACTCATCTTGCAAACGTTGATAGCCTTCCGCTGTTAATAATTTTCGGTTCATCCACCCCTCCATATTTCAAAAAAGTAACTGATTGTACCAGTCCGCAAACTGGTGGTCATTTTTATCTCCAACATGTTAAAACTGCATTGTAAAGTTTCGACAAGTTTTTTTATGTTTTCAGTACTTTGAATAATGGAATGATCACAACCCGATGTATCTTAACCGTAGACTGTCGAGTTAAAGCCTGAGCTATACATCATACTGTATAGCGTTTACTCAAGCCTAAGTCCGCCAAGATACGACGATACATTGTTGAAGAGCGATCGGCTTCAAAATGTGCTTCCATCATCAAATCAAGCGGTAATTCTTCAGGCTTTTGTGCTTCCACCATATCTTGATCCTCTGCAAAAATTTGTGCATTAAAGTCGTACACAGCTTGTAAATCACCTGTTGTATCAAAATTACGGGTGAGTGGTACAAATAAACGAGTTTTATTATGAGACATTGGACAACAAGCATTTAAAATCTTGAGGATCCCATCATGAGGAAAATGAACAGTTAATATGGCCGAAAATGGTGGATAAACATCAAACACACGTTTCCATAAAAAACCTTCAGGAGCTAAGTGCTGCAAACCGTGCGGGTAGTTGCTTACATCGCTGACATATTCCGTTTGTAGGCCATAATCTGTTTTGATAGTTGAATATTTAGGAACGACAGGATTTTCACGGCTCGCAAAAGCTTCATGATGTACCCATGCAAAATGTGCCACATCAATAAATCCTTCAAGCTGACGACCACTTGAACCTGCGATATCTACATAAGGTGGTAAAATGGCTTGATGAGCTGGATCTTTCCATGTATCAAGCACTGGGAAATGAGCAGATTCGACATCGTGGTTTTGGATGCTGGTCCAGATCAGACCATATTTTTGCACAACAGGAAATTTGCTTAGACGAAAGCGATCTGAAATCTTGGTCAGCTCTGGCTGCGCAGGTATTTTTGTACATTGGCCTGCTGCGTTATAGGGTAAACCATGATAAGGACACACAATTTCTTCACCTTCCACCCATCCTTTTGTTAAAGGAACACCACGATGTGGGCAAATATCCCGTACCAGATGGATGTCGCCAGACTCAGTTTTATACAATGCCATTTTGACATCTAACAATGTCACTTGTTGCGGTTGAGTTGAAACATCTTCAATGCGAGCCACTGGATACCAATGTTGAGAAAGAATTTCCCAATCCCGATCTTCGAATTGGCTATTGCACGGTTTATTGATTAAATTGATCACTGGGATGGCATTCATGGCTGCACCTTGTAGATAATTGTGCTGAGATTGGATGCAGTATTGAATAGATGCTGTATATTATCTATTAGAATGATTTGTATAAACTGTTCTAAAAAACAGAATGATCTTAAACGTGATGCATTTGCTAGGCCATGACATTGATGAACGTCCCATTTTCACGCTTTGCTGAGTACTTTTTGGTGGTGGCTGAAACCGAAAATTTACACAAAGCGGCAGAACAGCTTTTTATTTCTGTGTCAGCAGTGCACCGCCAAATAACGCTCGCTGAAGAACAATTAGATATTGCACTTTTTGAACGTTTGCCCAATGGTTTAAAACTAACGCTCGCAGGTGAATTGCTTTATTCAGATTTGTTACGTTGGAAAAAAGAATTTCAGCAAACCCGTATTCGTTTTGATGAGATACAGGGGCTAAAGCGTGGTTCTATCGAATTAGGATTGATTTCTGCTTTGAGTGATGGTTTTGTGATTGAATCCTTGGCCGATTTACAGCAGCAATATCCGTGGATTAGCTTCAATATTCATACCCATGAAAGTAAAGTGATTATTCAAAAAATTATCAACACCGAAATCGATTTTGGTTTGATTTTAGATCCTATCATTCATACTCAACTTGATGTTTTATCTTTCATTGAAATTCCAATCGGTTTTGTCATGAGTCCAGATCATGTTCTTGCTAACCAGTCCAAACTCACACTGGCGGATACCTTTGAAAGTCGTCATATCATGGCAGATGCTCCTTTAATTATTCATGAGCGAGTGATGGCTATGTATAAAAAGCAGCATATCGTGCCTATACATCAAACCCTGACCAATGATATTCGTCTTATGATTTCCATGTTAAAAAGAAATATGGGCATTGCAATTTTAAGTTATCTGGATGTTTACACAGCGGTTGCAAATAAAGAGTTAGTGTTTGTTCCGATTCATGAAAAGGGGATTCAGCCTTTAACATTGGCGCTTTGTGCAGGGCAACGTCGTCAACTTTCCAGAATTTCTCAAATCTTGATACAACAATTGAGTCAAAAGATGGAAACATTAAAAGTCCATGTTAACGACCAAAAATAATTTGTAAGCCTATTTAAAAGCGTCACATGGGAGAATAATCAAGAGGATTTAAACAATGATCAAAGCGGTCTCCTGCATAATTAAAATAAAAGATTTAGAGTTTATTTGCTTTGACTACTACATATGTAATCTTTCCAAGTAATGCTGTTAAATCTTGTGTGAAACGCTATGAGTTTGTCCTGATTCATTTCATGATAAATGTGAATAAACGATTGAGTATTTATAATGAAATACTGTAAAGATAAAGCGTCAATTTTTTTCAAATTATCATTAATTGTATGTAGTGTTATTGCAGGAATGACGCATGCAAGTTCAGATCAGGCATGGAAACAGCACGATCAGGCGATTAAAACTGCATGTGCGAAAGCCAGTACCTTAAAAAATGTAAAAGCAGTCAGCGATATTATGTTATTTGATGATCGTGTGGGTTATTCGGCTGTAGTCCTAGAAGGAAATTATCCGCAGAAACATATGAAGAATAAAAAAGGACGTGAACTTTGCTTGTATCAAAGACAGCAGAAAAGAGCAGTCATCACACCTGCTGATAGTCTTTTAACAGTAAAAAAATAAAACCGAATCATGTCCAACTCGGTTTTATTCATATTTGCGGAAAAGAAGGATATAAAGATTCAGTTATTGTTTCATAGCCGACTCATCTGAATCATTTAAAATTTGACTGTGGGTTTTAGGTTTGATCAGTGGTGAAGTTGGACGAGGTTGATGTTCAGTGTTTGAAAATTGAAAACCTATACCTGCATCAATGTCATCCGCTGCAATTTCAGTTTCAAAACGCTCTTTATCCAATTCTCGTATTTCTTTGGTGATCGCGTGGATTTCATTACTCTCTACTCCCAAAGCATCAAGTGTGGCACCGCCAAACAGCAATGCTGATTCAAAGGTTTCCCGAATTTGGTAATCGACATCTTTTTTGACCAATGATAATGAATGTTCACGGTCATAAGAGCGCACTAACAATTTGGCCAGTGGAAATTCATGTTTGACTAATTCAACGATACGGTTGGTCGTTTCTTTATCATCCACACATACCATGATTGCCTGAGCATTTGCGGCTCCAGATGCATGTAAAATATCTAAACGAGTTCCATCACCATAATAAATTTTGAAACCAAATTTTGTGGCATTTTGAATCATGTTGATATCAGTGTCGATCAATGTGACATCCACGCCACGCGCCAGTAAAAGCTGACTGGCAACTTGTCCAAAACGTCCAAATCCGATGAGTAACACACGCCCATGTAAATTATTGGCGACTTCGATATGGTCAAGAGAGGCAGAGCTTTTTGGACTGATGAAGCGTTTGGCCAAAATACCAAGCAGGGGGGTAAAAATCATGGATAAAACCACAATCGCCGTGAGATTGGATTTGATTGTTTCATCAATCACTTGCGCACTTGCCGCGGCTGTAAAAAGCACAAATGCAAACTCACCCCCTTGAGCCATCAGTACCGCACGATCTAAAGCAACCGCATGACTACTTTTCGTGAGACGCGCAACAAAATAAATGAGGACAGCTTTGGTGAACATCAACGCAATGACGCTACTGAGAATAAGGAGCCAGTTATTTTGTACAACCGATAGATTAAGTGACATTCCTACACTAAGGAAAAATAGACCTAATAAAATACCGCGAAATGGTTCAATATCAGCTTCAATCTGATGGCGAAAAGTCGATTGAGAGAGTAAAACACCTGCAAGGAATGCGCCCATTGCCATAGATAAACCACTGACTTGCATGAGTAATGCTGCGCCTAAAACGACCAGCAATGCTGCGGCTGTCATGACTTCACGCGCTTTGGCAGCTGCCAGAAGTTTAAATAATGGATTGAGCAACCAGCAGCCAGCCGCAATGAGACCTGCGATAGCTACCAGTGCAATTCCGATATCTTTTAAACGATCTGGTGTACTTTCAACCACTTGATTGGGGGACATAAATGCAACAATGGCAAGCAATGGCACAATCAGGAGATCTTCAAACAATAAAATAGCGACAATTTTTTGGCCATTGGGTTGACTTAAATCACCACGATCACCCAAAATTTGCATCACGATGGCTGTTGATGTGAGAACAAAACCTGCCGCACCAATAAAGGCAATTTGCCATGCAAAACCATACAGCAAACCAATTGCAGTGAGTCCTACTGTACAAAATGTGATTTGTAGTGTGCCTAGACCAAAAATATCACGTCGCATATTCCATAAATGAGAAGGCTGCATCTCCATCCCAATGATAAACAGATACATGACAATGCCGAGTTCAGCGATATGTAAAATAGAAGCGGGATCATGGATAAACGCAAAACCAAATGGACCAATAATTAAGCCTGCAATAAGATAACCAAGGACTGATCCAAGCCCTAAGCGTTTAAAAATTGGGACTGCGATCACAGCCGCAGCCAGTAAAATAACAGGGCTGAGTAGTCCTAGAGAATGTGCTTCTGCTGCCATGAAAATGTGTCCAAAGAACAAAATGGTGTTAAAAAATAGATCATCGTTGTTTATATGTCAGATAGATCATAGCAATGTTTTGCTGTTATATAGAGAAAACTTGAGTTTTTAACTCAAGTTTTTCTGAAAATTTGCTTAAATTTATTGATAAATCAGTGAAAATCATAAAAAGACTTTGGAAGATTTGAAATTAAAATGATTAAAAAATCATAAAACGTTCAAAATATTGTACTAATACACCTTGATCTAATCATCTTACTTGATTCATTTATCATCATACAAATTAGAGATTGATGGAGAGATTGCGTGTTTAAATTATCAGTTAGATTGATCTGTCATAATAAAATTTATTTTAAACTGATATCTGTAGGGCAAAGAGAAATTTGATCAATATGAAAGCAATTTTATACTTGATTTAAAGCGAATAGTGATGATCGCAAATTAAAATATTTTTTGTCTTTAAGGATAAATATACACGACATTTGATGACGTTTAACAGAAAAATGATGTAAAACAAAAAACGGAGGTATGTTAATTTAGTTAATAACATCAAAGCAATACGATTATAAAAATGGAACAACTTTCACCATCAGACTTAAAAGCGATATTACATTCTAAGCGAGCAAATCTTTACTATCTCGAACACTGTCGAGTCATGCAAAAAGATGGGCGAGTTCTTTATCTAACCGAAGCCAAAAATGAAAACCAATACTGGAATATTCCGATTGCCAATACCACAGTAATTTTATTAGGGACAGGCACATCGATTACGCAAGCAGCCATGCGTATGCTAGCCAGTGCAGGGGTACTGGTTGGATTTACAGGTGGTGGTGGCACACCTCTCTTTATGGGATCCGAAATTGAATGGATGATGCCGCAAAGTGAATATCGACCAACGGAATATATGCAAGGTTGGATGAGTTTCTGGTTTGACGATGCTAAACGGCTAGATGTCGCAAAACAGTTCCAATTTGCCCGCATCGATTTTATTCGCAAAATTTGGGCAAAAGACAAAGACCTCAAAGATGAAGGCTTTTATCTGGATGATGCAGATATTCAACAAGCTTTAACGGGTTTTGAAAAGAAAATTCCACATCAAAGCAAAGTCGGTGATTTGTTGCTTGCTGAAGCACAGACGACCAAGCAACTTTATAAAATCGCAGCGACGCGTTGCAAACTCAGTTTTGAGCGAAACCCTGAGCAAGGGGATTTAGCCAACGATTTTTTAAATCATGGCAACTATTTGGCTTATGGACTGGCAGCTACGACACTTTGGGTATTAGGTATTTCACACAGTTTTGCAGTCATGCACGGCAAAACCCGCCGTGGTGCATTGGTGTTTGATGTAGCTGATTTAATTAAAGATGCCGTGGTTTTACCGTGGGCATTTATTTGTGCAAAAGAGGGGATGTCTGAGCAGGAGTTTCGTCAGCAGCTGTTGCAAAAATTCACAGAATATCGGTGTCTGGACTGGATGTTTGATCAAGTGAAACTACAAGCTTGTAGAGATCTTAAAGATAATAAGAGTGATTCTGATTCTTAGACTTGTTAATTTAATTTGTATGAATATTATTTGGAATTAAAACATTTTGTTGCGATTTATGAATATTTAACAGTATATTTCACATGGATAATTATTTTAATTTTGCGGATAGTGCTTTATGCTTTTCTTACATCAACTAAAAAATGTAAGGAGGGTTGTATGTATAAAAAAAGAGTTTTGATTTTTATTGTGATGTTGATTATTTATTCAGGTAATCAAATATTCAATAATAATTCTGTCGTAATTAATGTAGGAGGCTTTTAGAAAAATCAGCGATATACGCTACTTAGAAAATGTGCAATATGCTGTTAATTTCACGGCGACATACGCCGCTTATAAATTAAAACCTTATTTATCAGAGGAATTTTTTCTCTGATAAATTTAAAACTTATTCACTGGATGTTTAGCCATGATCGTCACCTTTATCTCCCAATGTGAAAAGAAAGCGATTCCCCGCACGCGTCGTGTCCTTGATGCTTTTGCAGATCGTATCGGTGATAACACATGGCAAACGGTCATTACCGAAGATGGATTATTAGCGGTTAAGCGTCTCCTCAAGAAAACTGTGACCAAAAATACCGCTGTTTCATGTCACTGGATACGCGGGCGGCGTAGAAGTGAGTTGATGTGGATTGTAGGGAATCGGAACAAGTTTAATAGTGAAGGTATTGTTCCTGTGAATACCACACAGAAAAAATTAGATCAAAATAAATGGGAAAACGATTGGCATTATTTGCCCTTAATCAAAGCATTGGTGGCAGTATCTGCTTTATTGCATGATTGGGGCAAAGCTACTGTTCTATTTCAAGAAAAATTACAGCGCAAAAGTAAAAATGCAAAAAAAGGAGATACCTTACGACATGAATGGATTTCTTGTTTATTACTCAATGCTTTGGTGCAATCATCAGGAAATAATCAGTCTGATGAAGCATGGCTAGGTTTACTCATGCAACACAGTTGGGATGAACAAACACTCAAAAATACGCTGTTACAGAATACAGATCAATCGAAAGTGCTTGACCAACTCCCGCCATTGGCGCAATTAGTGGCATGGTTGATCGTGTCGCACCATCGGTTGCCTAATATTCGGGATGATAAAGAACTAAAGTCATATATAGATGAACCTGCCAAAAATTTAACAGATTTATTTGATTTCATTGAGGCTAATTGGGGCTATCAAAATAAACAGGATGAAACGGAGTACAAGCAACGTTTAAAGCTATGTTTCGAGTTTGAACAAGGACTATTAAGCCAATCGGTTGAATGGACAAAACAATTAAAAAAATGGGCGGGACGTTTAGTCCAAGAGTTAAGCTCCTTTGAGCAAATTTTTAACGATGGCAGTTGGCGAGTCGTTTTACACCATGCTCGACTCTGCTTAATGTTAGGCGATCATTATTATTCATCTTGTAATGCTGATTTAAATTGGAAAACCAGTCTATCGCTCATAGCGAATACCGATCCAAAAACTAAACAGGGCAAACAAAAGCTTGATGAGCATTTGGTGCGTGTCAGTGATAATGCCATGCGAGTCGCGCAGTCTTTGAGTCGTTTGGCTGACGAGATGGAACCCGCTTATGACTTGAAAAAGCTAAAAAAGAAAAGCCCAGAAGGTTTTGAATGGCAAGATCAAGCGGTTAAAGGCATTCAGCATTTTATCCAGAAAAATGAAATTGCAGCCGATCAAGGCTGGTTTATTGTCAATATGGCCAGTACAGGTAAAGGCAAAACCATTGCCAATGCCAAAATTATGCAGGCTCTTTCGAAAGATGCGCAATCATTACGTTATATTTTGGCACTAGGGTTAAGAACTTTAACTTTGCAAACGGGTGATTCTTATCAACATGATATTGGTTTAGCTAAAGATGAGTTGGCAATTCTAATTGGTTCCAAAGCAGTGCAGGAATTACATCAACAAAAAAATAAATCGATTCATGAATCTGAAGAAGCGGATATTGAGGAACTGGGTTCTGAGTCTTTAGAAGAATTATTAGGCAATGAACTGATTTATGACAATATGCCAAAAGCTGATTTTATGGATGCACTATTCCCTCAACATCAAGCCGAGCGCAACAAAGCTTTTTTATATAAACCTGTTTTAGTCTGTACCATTGATCACATTATCTCGGCAACTGAAACCAAACGAGGTGGAAAATACATTTTACCGAGTTTGCGATTATCATCATCCGATTTAGTGATTGATGAAGTGGATGATTTTAATGGGCAAGATTTAATTGCGATTGCGCGACTGGTGCATTTGGCAGGCATGCTTGGACGTAAAGTCATGATTTCATCGGCAACCATTCCACCTGCTTTAGCAGAAGGGTTTTTCAATGCGTACCAGCAAGGGTGGCAGTTGTATTGTGCATTTAAAAAAATAAAAAAAACAGATGTGCAGTGTATGTGGGTCGATGAGTTTAAAACGCAAATTCAATCGATTGACTTACTTGAGCCAAAAAATAGTATTCAAAACTATCAAACGGCGCATGCTCAATTTGTGAAAATCCGTGCAGATGCCTTAAATCAGCAAATCATTAAGCACAAAGCTTATATTGTTGATTGTAAGGATTTGGTGGCTGAAAAAGAACAGCCCCGTTTAGAAGAAAGTATTCAACAGCAATATTTCAAACGAATCAAAATTGAAGCTGAAAAGCTGCATCAAGCACATCATAGTATTGATGCCAAAACTGGGAAAAAAGTTTCTTTTGGCGTGATACGTGTTGCCAATATTTCGCCTTGTGTTGCACTCACCCGATATTTGTTAAACGCCGAATGGTCGGAAAATGTTGCACCACGGGTGATGGCTTATCATAGTCGGCAGGTGCTGTTATTGCGTAGTAAACAAGAACAACATTTAGATGAAACGCTGAAACGTAAAGAAAAACAGGGTGAACAGCCTAAGGCATTTTTAGAAACAGGCAATGATGGGGTTATTCGTCAACATTTAGATACCACAGATTGCGGTGATGTAATTTTTATTCTCGTTGCAACACCAGTTGAAGAAGTCGGACGAGATCATGATTTTGATTGGGCTATTATCGAGCCATCATCTTATCGTTCGATTATTCAGTTAGCAGGACGTGTTTTACGGCATCGAAAATTAGAGCGAGATATACAGCAGCCGAATATTGCATTGATGCAATATAATTTGAAAGGTCTGCGAGGGGCGAAAGTTGCTTTTGAAAAACCAGGGTTTGAGGTTGATTCTGCTAAAGCGAATTTTATTTTGGAGACAAAAGATTTATCTAAACTGATTGATATTGAAAATCTAGTACAAGTTAATGCCATTCCAAGAATTCGAGCCAATGAGCCTTTGCAGGCAATTAAAAAATTAGCAGATCTTGAGCATGCGGTCATGATTGATGCGCTTACATCATATCAAAAACAAGGTGCTAAACCCTTGAATGCATGGTTGACGCAAAAATGGTTTTTAACCGCATTGCCGCAGCAATTTATGCCATTTCGACAGAGTACCGCCAACATTCAGCTTTTTGCTGTGTTGAAAAATGGCAAGCTTGCATTTTGTGAACGAGATGATTTTGGTGAGTATATTGATCGTAGTGGTCTCTACAAGATTAAGCCGTATGAATTAAATGTCATTGAACAACAGCGATTATGGTTAAATCGTGATTATCACGACATTTTAAGTTGTATGGCACTTGATAAATTAAATGAAAATGAGGATATTAATGCAAAGATTGAAAAATTATCAAGGCGTTATGGGGAAGTTATGTTGCCCAAATATGATGAAGATAAACAATTAAATTATTCAGAACAATTTGGACTAACCATTTTATAGTAATAACAACATAGGGGGAAAGTATGACTGAGAATATTCATGCTTTTTTAAACGAGCGTAAAGAATTGTGGTTAAAAGATCGTTTAAAAAAGGCAGAAGATGAAACTGTAATCTTAGAATTAAATCAACAGGCAGATGATAAATTTAGCTTAAATGAATGGTTGCCTGATGCGGCAAAGCGTGTTTCTCAGCTTTCAATGGTGAGCCATCCAAGTAAATTCAGCCATCCAAGCGCTAAAACATCAAGTGTGATTGCTACATCGAATAAGAAGAGTGATGGTTATCTGCGTAGCGGTAATGTTGATTATAGTTTGGATGTTTTTGGTAATGCGGCTGCAATGGATGTTTTTAAATTTTTATCTTTACCTTTGACTGATCAATCAACAGTGTTAGATGGATTTGAGCAGCAAAATGAAGATTTAAAAAAACTTTTAGTTCAAAATAAGCTTGATTTTGAACAGTTAAGTTTTGAGTTTTTAAAAATAAAAACAACGGATTCTTCTGTGAAAACAGATCATTTGGTAAAACAGGTGTATTTTCCAATAGCAGAGGGCGAATATCATTTATTGTCGTTATTAACGCCATCAGGTTTAATCACAAAGTTAAAACAAACCATTGATCAAATTCGTTTTTCGGAAGAAACCAAACAAGCTAAAGAAAATCGTAAGAAGAATGAGTTAAATGAGATTGGTTATGCTGATATTTATGATCTAACAGTGACTGCCTATGGCGGAACTCAACCACAAAATGTGAGTGTTTTAAATAGTCAAAATGCAGGGCGAGCTTATTTACTTTCAAGCTGTCCGCCTGTAATTGAAAAAAGAGCGATTCGTTTGCCTAAAACAGATTTTTTTGCACAGTGTTTATATCGAAGAAATTATCAGGAGAGTTTTGTTCAATTGCATAAATTTATGCAATTGGATCTGAATAATATTGATATTCGTACAGCGATTCGAAATATTATTCAATTTGTCATTGATCAAGTTCTCTTACAGGCTTTAAAAACACGACAATATGCCGAAAGTGGATGGTCAAATCAGGACTATTATGTTGGATTGCCCAAATTACAACGCATTTGGTTGGATCAAATTTATAAAGAAGAACGTGAAGAAAATACAGAATGGCGAGATGAGTTGAGTCGAGAAATTGCACGATGGATCATTCGTAGCTATGAAAAAGTGATTAGCGATGCTTATATATTGGGAACTGGTGAGTTGCTAGATGTAAAACAGCGTATTGAGAAATCGTTACAACAGATCAAGGAGTTTTTTTAATGCGCCGGTTTATTTTAATTCCACATTTAAAAATTCATAATGCCAATGCCATGAGCAGTCCGTATAGCATTGGATTTCCTGCGATAACGGCATGGCTAGGGGCAATGCATGCCTTACAGCGTAAATTAAATGCCAAGGGGCATGATATTGAATTGAGGCGACTTGCTGTGAGTTGTCATGACTTTAGCTTGCAAACACATAAAGGACAAAGTGATTTTGTTCATTCCATTATTGGTACAGCAAATCCACTAGATAAGGATGGTAGCCGACCTGCATTTATTGAAGAAGCACGTTGTCATTTAGAGGTTTCTCTTTTAATTGAAGTAGAAAATTTGGGAAAAAAACAAAGAGAGGGGCTTTTAACTATTCTGCCTGAAATTGTAAATAGTATGAAGTTTGCGGGTGGGGATGTTTTGGCTGTGTACGACCAGCAAATTTTAGATTTTGATGAAGACGGTCAAAAAGATCAAGAGCTCAAGCCAATTTTAAATAAACTTATGCTTGGTCACGTGTTGATCGAGCGTCGTGATTTAGTCATTCAAAGTATGCAAGATGGGCAGGATGCTCTAGATGCTGTTTTAGACCATTTAAAAGTCAAACATAGTTCACAAATTGATGAGAATGGAAAAATCACATGGTCAAGTAGCCGAAAAGAAAAGGGGTGGTTTGTACCTATTGCGGTGGGTTTTCAGGGAATTTCTGAATTAGGTATTGCTAAAAACCAGCGTGATGCCGACACACCACACCGTTTTGCTGAAGCTGTTTTAACTTTAGGCGAATTTGTTATGCCTTATCGCATTGAAAATATTGATCAACTGTTATGGCAATATCATGTTGATTTAGAAAATAATCTGTATCTTTGCCAAAACTTAACAACAAACTAATTTAATCTTTAAAAGGGAAAAATCATGGCTAAAAATGACAAAGTAGTTGCAAGTGTACTTGCATTTGAAAAAAAATTGGTTCCATCTGACGGTTATTTATATGGAACAAATTGGGATAAACGAAATGAACAAAGCGCTTTAAAACTGATTGAAAAATCTGTGCGTGGTACGATCTCAAACCGTTTAAAACCCGCGGTTGCAGGTGATCCATTAAAGTTGAATGCAGAAGTTGAAAAGGCTAATTTACAAAAGGTTGATGCTTGTGCTTTAGGTGAGAATCAAGATACTTTAAAAGTTGGATTTACCCTAAAAGTATTGGGTGGAGTTGAACATCCATCTGCTTGTAATAATGAAATTTTCTTAAAATCATATAATGACGTTGCTAAAAATTATATTACTACGTATGGCTTTAATGAGCTTGCAAAACGTTATGCACTGAATATTGCCAATGCGCGCTTTTTATGGCGTAACCGCGTAGGTGCTGAAAAAGTAGAAGTGGTTGTGACTGTGAATGATCAAGCAGCAGTGACATTTAATGCTTTAAATTATCCGTTGCATAATTTTGATGCTAGTGATGAAAATATACAAAATCTGGCTCATCAAATTGCAAGCGCCCTAAAAGGAGAAGTTCCATATTTACTGATTAAAGTTGAAGCTTATGCTTTAGTAGGTAAAGGACAGGAGGTTTATCCAAGTGAAGAGCTTGTCTTAGATAAAGGTAAAGGTGAAAAAAGTAAAATTCTTTATCACGTCAATGAGGTAGCAGCAATACATTCACAAAAGTTAGGCAATGCTTTACGTACAATTGATACTTGGTATCCAGAATTTGATGAGAAAAAAACAGCAATTGCGATTGAGCCATATGGTGCTGTGACTAACCTTGGCAAAGCCTATCGTACCCCGAAAGATAAAAAAGACTTTTTTACTTTATTTGATAAATATGCTTTGGGTGAATCACTTGAAAATCCTGAACAAGAGCATTATGTCATGGCAGTTTTAGTACGGGGTGGTGTCTTTGGTCAAAGTAGCAAGGATTAATATGCTCTATTATTTAGAAATTACTTTATTAGAGCAGGAGGAAATACCTCTGCATTTAATTTGGTCAAAAGTTTATACCCAATTACATATTGCTTTTGTTGAACAAGCCGATGAAGAGGGAAAGATTAGTTACGGTGTATCTTTTCCTAAATATCGATTAATTCAACAGAAAAAATTGGGTTATTTAGGCGATAAAATTCGTATTTTTGCGGATTCAGTCGAAGCATTGGAGCAACTGAATCTAACTCATTGGTTAGCAAGGCTGCAAGATTATGTACATGTCTTATCTGCTCGTAAAGTTCCTGAGGATAAGATCAACGGCTATGCTACTTATTTTAAAGTTAATCCAAAATTGACGGTTGAGCAGCGTGTTGTTCATCAGGCAAAACGTCGTGGAATCTCAATTGAAGAAGCACAGGAACACTTTAAAGCATTGGATCTGACAGAGACTTTTGAACCTTATATTAATATGAAAAGTCAAACTAATGATATGAACTTCCGTTTGATTATTGGAAAAAGACGTGTTGATGAAGCAAATATTGGAAAATTTGGAAGCTATGGATTAAGTCGTACATCTACAGTACCCGAGTTTTAACCCAATATTTTTTAGACTCTTTAACAGCTTAATAAAATCAATAAGTTATAACTTTGCTTTAAAACTTTGGGTATTACATACTTTTTAGGGTTAAAGCACTGTTATAACTTTATTTTTTGCTTTATTCTTATTGTTCATGGCGACATACGCCACTTAGAAAAGACTGCAACCGAGGTGTTATTCCAGATTGGAGTTCATGGCGACATACGCCACTTAGAAATTACTTAAGCCAAGTAACGCAGCCTGTCCTTCGTTCATGGCGACATACGCCACTTAGAAAATTCGCAGTTATCAGCAGCCCAATCACAGAATGTTCATGGCGACATACGCCACTTAGAAAAAGAAAACCAATCAGTTACTTTATCCCAAAAGGTTCATGGCGACATACGCCACTTAGAAATATAAGTTCTTTGAGGTACACAATAGATGACTGTTCATGGCGACATACGCCACTTAGAAATATGAAACAGTTGTTCTTCATGGTGTTACATCAGTTCATGGCGACATACGCCACTTAGAAATAAAGAACGTGTTACCAATTGTCTAAAAAGACGTTCATGGCGACATACGCCACTTAGAAATTGCGCTTCAACCATCGCTTTACAATGTGTCGGTTCATGGCGACATACGCCACTTAGAAAAATTGAAGCCTGTTGTGTAACTTTCATTCACGGTTCATGGCGACATACGCCACTTAGAAACAACAGTACCCATTTTTTTCTTGTTAGCAGTAGTTCATGGCGACATACGCCACTTAGAAATTAGTTTTTTTCGAAGATCTGCACCCGTATGAGTTCATGGCGACATACGCCACTTAGAAAGATGATTAAAGATTTAACTATTCATCGTCATAGTTCATGGCGACATACGCCACTTAGAAAGAATCCTGAGTGATTAACCACAAATCTTTATTGTTCATGGCGACATACGCCACTTAGAAATGTTTGCGATGCTCTTAACTTCTTTAAACCTGGTTCATGGCGACATACGCCACTTAGAAATAAGAAGGCGCTTATTAGAATTTGATTGCCAGGTTCATGGCGACATACGCCACTTAGAAATTGTAAGCATTCGCCAGCTTTATGTCATAATTGTTCATGGCGACATACGCCACTTAGAAAATGCTTTACAAAGCTAAGATTGATCGTACAGCGTTCATGGCGACATACGCCACTTAGAAATTGTTAAAGCAATCGCCGCACATGGGTTGGGTGTTCATGGCGACATACGCCACTTAGAAATGATTGGCTTTAGATAATGCGATTAGCTTTTGCGTTCATGGCGACATACGCCACTTAGAAAAATACCAGAAGATGGATTATCAATCCAACGAAGTTCATGGCGACATACGCCACTTAGAAATTTCAGCAGTTGTATCCTTTACTGCTTTATAAGTTCATGGCGACATACGCCACTTAGAAAATCCACAAATCACTAATACAAACATCACTAGAGTTCATGGCGACATACGCCACTTAGAAACTGCAAACGTCCAAGCATCTGATCTGAACGCTGTTCATGGCGACATACGCCACTTAGAAAACGTTCATAAAAGCGCATAAACTTGGAACTGGAGTTCATGGCGACATACGCCACTTAGAAATCAATTAGCTCCTAAGCTTGAACCTAAGTATTGTTCATGGCGACATACGCCACTTAGAAAAATCATACCCATCCAGATTATTCTAATCCTCAAGTTCATGGCGACATACGCCACTTAGAAAGGATAGCCATTTTTTACAATCGGCCTCAGATAGTTCATGGCGACATACGCCACTTAGAAATTAAAAGGTCAAACCATGCGCTTAACAGATGAGTTCATGGCGACATACGCCACTTAGAAATGCTACACAAAGCATCTGGCGAAATAAAAAAAGTTCATGGCGACATACGCCACTTAGAAATATCGACTGGAGCAACACAGTTGTTACAGTTTGTTCATGGCGACATACGCCACTTAGAAAATTACGTTCTAACCAACGCTTCTTCATGCGTGGTTCATGGCGACATACGCCACTTAGAAAAGTAAGTCGTAGAGTCATAACGCTTGTTACTAGTTCATGGCGACATACGCCACTTAGAAATGCTGAAGCTCAATTACTGTTTCAACTTGATGGTTCATGGCGACATACGCCACTTAGAAATAAGACGACCGCAAATAAAGCAAAAGCAGGCTGTTCATGGCGACATACGCCACTTAGAAATGAGTGGTATGAGAAACCTCAGAGTAAGTTTAGTTCATGGCGACATACGCCACTTAGAAACTTAATCGATGCCAACCCATTGATAAAAAATCGTTCATGGCGACATACGCCACTTAGAAAAGTTGCCGATGCTGCGCCATATTCACCAGTTGGTTCATGGCGACATACGCCACTTAGAAAACAGGTAGAGCGTATCCAGATGCCACAAGATCGTTCATGGCGACATACGCCACTTAGAAAATGTGGATGTTAAAGGCGGTTTGGTATTTAGCGTTCATGGCGACATACGCCACTTAGAAAGCCATCTTGCATATGGCTTACTTTATCTGCTGGTTCATGGCGACATACGCCACTTAGAAAGCAAACAATCATGCGAACGGCTGATGAAGTGCGTTCATGGCGACATACGCCACTTAGAAAATCAGAACGTGTTGAACCGATAAAACAGTTGCGTTCATGGCGACATACGCCACTTAGAAATCGATTTTGGAACTTTGGCGCATACCTTATTTGTTCATGGCGACATACGCCACTTAGAAATTGCCGAGTCGGTAATGAGATTTTATTCATTCGTTCATGGCGACATACGCCACTTAGAAAAATGTACGGACGTTTGCAGTCTGAGTACCTGAGTTCATGGCGACATACGCCACTTAGAAAAGTTGCCGATGCTGCGCCACGGTTTCCAGTTGCGTTCATGGCGACATACGCCACTTAGAAATTTACACCGTTTACTCGGCTAAAACGCCATGCGTTCATGGCGACATACGCCACTTAGAAAAGTTGCCGATGCTGCGCCATATTCACCAGTTGGTTCATGGCGACATACGCCACTTAGAAAATAAAAGTTAAAGCGGGTAAAGATAATTTTGGGTTCATGGCGACATACGCCACTTAGAAATTTTAAGGAAATTACAAAGCCGGCAGCACCCCGTTCATGGCGACATACGCCACTTAGAAAACACTGGGGTAAATCAACATCGGCATGGTTTGGTTCATGGCGACATACGCCACTTAGAAAAGACACAACTTAGCCAAAAGCAAATGGATAATGTTCATGGCGACATACGCCACTTAGAAAAATCGATCATTCGAGCTAATGTCGGATACGCTGTTCATGGCGACATACGCCACTTAGAAAGTAAAGCAGCGGGTGACTTTGAAGATCAAAAGGTTCATGGCGACATACGCCACTTAGAAAGATCGCGCCTTGCTCTTTCTCACGATCGGAATGTTCATGGCGACATACGCCACTTAGAAACAATCAAAAATCATCTTTGCATCTGCGGGTAAGTTCATGGCGACATACGCCACTTAGAAACGCTGCTTTACGGATGCCTGTTACTGTCATAAGTTCATGGCGACATACGCCACTTAGAAATTAATCTTGTAATCAGTAGACTTTTTACCGATGTTCATGGCGACATACGCCACTTAGAAATGTTACTGTCATAATTGGTTGTTGTGATGTGTGTTCATGGCGACATACGCCACTTAGAAATGTTTGTTCTACACGCCAGATCAACTGCTTAAGTTCATGGCGACATACGCCACTTAGAAAACGACCATTAATCATGATCAAGATTGTATTTCGTTCATGGCGACATACGCCACTTAGAAAAAATAATGAAACTCCGAATGTTCAGAGCAATTGTTCATGGCGACATACGCCACTTAGAAAAGAACGCAAAACGGCTCAATCATTTGTCCAAAGTTCATGGCGACATACGCCACTTAGAAAATAATGTTGCTTTACGCGAGCAGCGTTTTCTTGTTCATGGCGACATACGCCACTTAGAAATAGAAATTTAGAAGCAGAGCCATAATGTTGCTGTTCATGGCGACATACGCCACTTAGAAATGTTTCTAACTGTACACCACTTGTTGAAGGTCAGTTCATGGCGACATACGCCACTTAGAAATAAACCATATTTTTTAACTGCACCTAGAAATTGTTCATGGCGACATACGCCACTTAGAAACAACCAAGCTTTTTAAATCCGCTGCAATATTAGTTCATGGCGACATACGCCACTTAGAAAATTGAACATGCACAAAAAACCTTAGCTGATGGGTTCATGGCGACATACGCCACTTAGAAAATCAGTAGTGTCACCAGCCACGGCAACTCGAAGTTCATGGCGACATACGCCACTTAGAAAAGTGCAATGAGCGCAACAGATACAGCTGATGTGTTCATGGCGACATACGCCACTTAGAAACTTTGAAAACTACACCCGTACGGCACAAATTCGTTCATGGCGACATACGCCACTTAGAAAATGCGCAAGCCCATCGATGAGTCAAAAAGTGTGTTCATGGCGACATACGCCACTTAGAAAGCAAACCAAACGTACAAGCTTTACAAGGGGTAGTTCATGGCGACATACGCCACTTAGAAAACCGTAAGGTGTTTTGATTTTTGCAACTGATCGTTCATGGCGACATACGCCACTTAGAAAACGAAGCTTTTGTGCCAGTGCAATGAGCGCAAGTTCATGGCGACATACGCCACTTAGAAATTGTGTTCTTGCTGAGAGCCAAGCCACAAGGCGTTCATGGCGACATACGCCACTTAGAAAGCTTCTAGTGTAAGCGTCAATCCTCAGTCTTAGTTCATGGCGACATACGCCACTTAGAAATTATCAGGATTACGGCCTTGTATTTTAAACATGTTCATGGCGACATACGCCACTTAGAAATTATGCAAGATAGAGATTTACCTTTTCAGGAAGTTCATGGCGACATACGCCACTTAGAAAACAAGGCGACAGTCTGAAGAAAGTTTAATAATGTTCATGGCGACATACGCCACTTAGAAAATAGAGCACATAGCTCGCTTATTCACCACCAGGTTCATGGCGACATACGCCACTTAGAAAAAACATACTGCCAACGAGAAGGGCGCTGTTCTGTTCATGGCGACATACGCCACTTAGAAAGTGCATCAAAAGTTGGTGAAAACGGTATTAAGGTTCATGGCGACATACGCCACTTAGAAAAAAGTTCTACGTCTAAAATTAAATTTTCCACAGTTCATGGCGACATACGCCACTTAGAAATCTTAGATTTTTCATACGCTGTGCGTGTTCTGGTTCATGGCGACATACGCCACTTAGAAAGTGATCGTAAAACGGGCGTGATCCTGTCGCCCGTTCATGGCGACATACGCCACTTAGAAAAGATACAGGTAATGTGATTTCACAGGGCTTTGGTTCATGGCGACATACGCCACTTAGAAAAAACCAAGCTGTTTCATCGCAAACTGACTGAAGTTCATGGCGACATACGCCACTTAGAAAAGCCTCTTTGATTAATTCGTCTCGTTCTTGGTGTTCATGGCGACATACGCCACTTAGAAATACTATCGGCACTCCACATATTTTGTTAAAAGGTTCATGGCGACATACGCCACTTAGAAAAACACCCCATTGCGTTCCGCATACCCCTTCCAGTTCATGGCGACATACGCCACTTAGAAATTTTTGCAATGCGCGAAGGTCCCCTAAGCAATGTTCATGGCGACATACGCCACTTAGAAAAATTACGTCAACAACGTGCGCAACAGCAACAAGTTCATGGCGACATACGCCACTTAGAAATCAGAGGTATTGGTTCCTGAAAAAGACTTTAAGTTCATGGCGACATACGCCACTTAGAAATCGTACTGGGTATCCTTTCTCTTCAAGCACCTGTTCATGGCGACATACGCCACTTAGAAATTCTTAGGAGATAAGTTTAAGTTCCGCATAAAGTTCATGGCGACATACGCCACTTAGAAACACTGCAAAAGTTCTGGCTTTACTATTATATCGTTCATGGCGACATACGCCACTTAGAAAGCGCACACAGGCAGGACAAGATTACGTTCAAAGTTCATGGCGACATACGCCACTTAGAAAATTTCGAAGTTGCCCTTGTGCAATAAGCGCATGTTCATGGCGACATACGCCACTTAGAAACAATGGTGGAAGCATTAATGAAGCTTGCAATAAGTTCATGGCGACATACGCCACTTAGAAAATCGACTTGCTTTCCAGTAAAGCCCACCGCTTGTTCATGGCGACATACGCCACTTAGAAAACTCTTGTGTATAGAACATTTTATCCTTGTGTGTTCATGGCGACATACGCCACTTAGAAATTCAAATGTATTAGATAAAATTGATGGTGGCGGTTCATGGCGACATACGCCACTTAGAAACGTCTTAAAAAGCAACCCGAATTACATCAAAAGTTCATGGCGACATACGCCACTTAGAAACTCAGAATCGGTATAGAGCGTATTCGCAATACGTTCATGGCGACATACGCCACTTAGAAATGATAAGGACATAACAGGTCTTAAGCAGTTGAGTTCATGGCGACATACGCCACTTAGAAATAGAGTCATAACGCTTGTTACTAACTCGTGTCTGTTCATGGCGACATACGCCACTTAGAAAGAGCGTGTTTAAATCTGAGATCCAAACCAAAAGTTCATGGCGACATACGCCACTTAGAAAGTAGGGTGTTGATATAAAATTGGAGTAGTTTGGTTCATGGCGACATACGCCACTTAGAAACCCCGAAGAAATCGACCCACTCGTAGGGTTTTGTTCATGGCGACATACGCCACTTAGAAAAAAGGCTTCGGTTCTAAAAACATGCCTTTTGCGTTCATGGCGACATACGCCACTTAGAAAACCAGAGCCATCACTAAAAATAGTGAAAACTCGTTCATGGCGACATACGCCACTTAGAAATGCAAGAAGGTGCTTTCGGTACTTGCGCTGCGGTTCATGGCGACATACGCCACTTAGAAATTAGGCTTCCTGTGTGTGCCAACACATTTGAGGTTCATGGCGACATACGCCACTTAGAAAGTGAAGCATCTGCATGATGTGACGTTTCGGTGGTTCATGGCGACATACGCCACTTAGAAAAACTTTTCAAAGACTGTATACAATGCCGCCTGGTTCATGGCGACATACGCCACTTAGAAAATGGTGCAAAGTAGTCTAATACCCATCTACCTGTTCATGGCGACATACGCCACTTAGAAATTTGTGCAACAAGCGCATCTCCTCAAGTGGTTGTTCATGGCGACATACGCCACTTAGAAACGTCGTCAATCTTTTTCGCTTCATCACCCATGGTTCATGGCGACATACGCCACTTAGAAAACCTGCACAACCTACACGTCAGGAAAGTAAATGTTCATGGCGACATACGCCACTTAGAAATGAAAAAGTCCGCACAACTGATTATATCGACTGTTCATGGCGACATACGCCACTTAGAAAGGTCAGATCCGCTAAAAGCTCAGGTTCAGGCGGTTCATGGCGACATACGCCACTTAGAAAAATGTGCGTGACAAAGCGCCGATTCACATCGAGTTCATGGCGACATACGCCACTTAGAAAAATTTCGATGAGCTCGAATATAAATGGAATACGTTCATGGCGACATACGCCACTTAGAAAGTGAAAGTTTAGATCCCGCATACGGCAGTGTGGTTCATGGCGACATACGCCACTTAGAAATCATAGACACGTGGCATAGATTTGTCTAAACCGTTCATGGCGACATACGCCACTTAGAAATGAACTACGCGAGCTGTACTGGTCCGCACTAGGTTCATGGCGACATACGCCACTTAGAAACTTGCAATAATTTCGCAGGACTTGCCTTTATCGTTCATGGCGACATACGCCACTTAGAAAACTACCTGAAGGTTTTATCTGGTTGTTCCAAAGTTCATGGCGACATACGCCACTTAGAAATCTCAGGGATTCAAAAATGCTACTTGTGGCTTGTTCATGGCGACATACGCCACTTAGAAAAATTGTCGCCGATGCTAAATCAATAGCGTTAAGTTCATGGCGACATACGCCACTTAGAAAGCTTGCCTGCTGCAACCGCGACAGGTGTAACTGTTCATGGCGACATACGCCACTTAGAAATGTTGGTTCTGTTAAAGATGGTGCAGGAAATAGTTCATGGCGACATACGCCACTTAGAAATTATCAAAACTTCAGTTGCAGCAACGATTGGCGTTCATGGCGACATACGCCACTTAGAAAAGCGTGGAATTGGTGGGGTTAAATTGGCGTTAGTTCATGGCGACATACGCCACTTAGAAAAAACGAAAGATTTAATAAAAATAGCGCTTATTGTTCATGGCGACATACGCCACTTAGAAAGTCCGAGTGACGAATCATTTTGTGCAGCGCATGTTCATGGCGACATACGCCACTTAGAAAAGTGGGTCATTAATTGTCCGTACTGGAGAACTGTTCATGGCGACATACGCCACTTAGAAATGTTGTAAGATATATAGCCATTTTAATTAACCTGTTCATGGCGACATACGCCACTTAGAAATTGTTGAAGATGGTGATAGACCATTTAACTACGTTCATGGCGACATACGCCACTTAGAAAGTAGGGACGCCATTTTCTCCAAAGCTCTGCGTGTTCATGGCGACATACGCCACTTAGAAAATGAAGTTTGATTCATAAGCTTGTCTAAAACCGTTCATGGCGACATACGCCACTTAGAAAGAACATTTACATGATGTCCTAAAAAGACTCCCGTTCATGGCGACATACGCCACTTAGAAAAGTGGGTCATTAATTGTCCGTACTGGAGAACTGTTCATGGCGACATACGCCACTTAGAAAAGAAAATTTAGGCAATAAAAAACCCCGAACAAGTTCATGGCGACATACGCCACTTAGAAAGCAAGCGATTACGCAGAGCAATATTATTCTCTGTTCATGGCGACATACGCCACTTAGAAAATAACCAGCCATCGTCTGTTCAATATCATCGAGTTCATGGCGACATACGCCACTTAGAAAAGTACACTATTTGGCAAAGCTGCTGCCGAAGAGTTCATGGCGACATACGCCACTTAGAAATCCAACACTGCATCAGTATGTGCATCAGCAACGTTCATGGCGACATACGCCACTTAGAAATAAATATGATGAAGATGCCAATACTTTGACTTGTTCATGGCGACATACGCCACTTAGAAAAAAATCGCTTTGGACAAACTAATTATTATCAAGTTCATGGCGACATACGCCACTTAGAAAGCAACTGGATATTTGTACGCGCGTTTCAACATGTTCATGGCGACATACGCCACTTAGAAAGACTTGCAGCATCGGGTCGCTATAGCCAACTTGTTCATGGCGACATACGCCACTTAGAAACCGTGCTTTAGGTAGACGCCTAGCAAGTCGCTGTTCATGGCGACATACGCCACTTAGAAATGTATATTCCGCAATTGCGTTGATCGTGTCATGTTCATGGCGACATACGCCACTTAGAAATTGGCAAAAGACATACAGCTACACGTGACACTGTTCATGGCGACATACGCCACTTAGAAATCGTTGAGCGGAATTAATTCAAAATATTCTTTGTTCATGGCGACATACGCCACTTAGAAATTTCAGCCGTAGGTGCGGCGACAGTTCCTGCAGTTCATGGCGACATACGCCACTTAGAAAGTTAATTAATAAGGCGATAGCGTTATGACTGAGTTCATGGCGACATACGCCACTTAGAAAGTTAACTCTTTCTTAACGTTAAATACTGCTGCTGTTCATGGCGACATACGCCACTTAGAAAACCAGAAATGGAAGCTACGAATAAAAGTGCTGGTTCATGGCGACATACGCCACTTAGAAAGTTTGATTGGCGAGATCTGCCGAATGGTTCTGGTTCATGGCGACATACGCCACTTAGAAAGTTTAACGGTGCATTGCAATATATTTTATTAATGTTCATGGCGACATACGCCACTTAGAAAATTTGTTGATTTAACTGCTGAACCATACTCAAGTTCATGGCGACATACGCCACTTAGAAATTATGGTTGGCAGCAAAAGAAATCAAACAGGCGTTCATGGCGACATACGCCACTTAGAAACTTGCAAGAATAGTCAAATATAAGCTGCCCCAGTTCATGGCGACATACGCCACTTAGAAATGTTCGATCAGCTTCTTTTTCCAGTGCTTCAAGTTCATGGCGACATACGCCACTTAGAAAAATTAAAGGCGGGATTCGATGTTGGTATGTGGGTTCATGGCGACATACGCCACTTAGAAAAGACTGGAGGCGTCACGGTCATTCTAATTTCTGTTCATGGCGACATACGCCACTTAGAAATGCTGCGGTGGTTCGATTCTTTTTCCCATCTGGTTCATGGCGACATACGCCACTTAGAAATTTAAAACCTAGCAGCTAACAATTAGTAACCCGTTCATGGCGACATACGCCACTTAGAAATCTTTCTCTGCTAAAAAAATAAGAGCTAGTTCGTTCATGGCGACATACGCCACTTAGAAACGCCTCGCTAGCTGCTGCGCCCGATGAAAACTGTTCATGGCGACATACGCCACTTAGAAATGACGACCAGCCTGTCATTTCAGCCATGATCAGTTCATGGCGACATACGCCACTTAGAAAAAGCATTGAAATTAACAGCGGAACAATCACGCGTTCATGGCGACATACGCCACTTAGAAATGAACCGGTCAAGCTCAGTGAAAAAGAGGTGTGTTCATGGCGACATACGCCACTTAGAAATAATGCATCGCGCAACACACTTAACTGCGCTGGTTCATGGCGACATACGCCACTTAGAAAATATTGAGGATTGATTCATGAATGCAATTATTGTTCATGGCGACATACGCCACTTAGAAAAAAGATTATTAATAAAGTCTATCTGGTGTTCGTGTTCATGGCGACATACGCCACTTAGAAACAACATCGTGTTTTAAATCATGGATATGAACGGTTCATGGCGACATACGCCACTTAGAAAATATGCATAAATGCATGCATGTTGATAATGGAGTTCATGGCGACATACGCCACTTAGAAATAATAGATCAAGACTATTATCGACTGGACAATGTTCATGGCGACATACGCCACTTAGAAAAGTAATTAACGCTGGGCTAGATAATGTTTCACGTTCATGGCGACATACGCCACTTAGAAATAATAGATCAAGACTATTATCGACTGGACAATGTTCATGGCGACATACGCCACTTAGAAAAGTAATTAACGCTGGGCTAGATAATGTTTCACGTTCATGGCGACATACGCCACTTAGAAATAATAGATCAAGACTATTATCGACTGGACAATGTTCATGGCGACATACGCCACTTAGAAATAATTATGCGATAACCAATATAAATAGAAATAGTTCATGGCGACATACGCCACTTAGAAATGTGGCTGAACGTGCAACACAAGCAGTTCAGCGTTCATGGCGACATACGCCACTTAGAAATGATCAAACTCTTGACCAGCCTCATGATTCTCGTTCATGGCGACATACGCCACTTAGAAATACAAAAATGACCAAACCATCCGCTTGCCTGCGTTCATGGCGACATACGCCACTTAGAAATTGCATTGCGGCAGTCATAAACAATGAATAGTGTTCATGGC
>NZ_JEZN01000020.1:0-51160 GCF_000581715.1 Acinetobacter sp. 479375
AAGCCGATGAGCGGTCATTACACACCAGTCCCATGTCACAGCCTGCGGAAAGTGCCGCCTGTAAACGTGCATCAGCTCCACCCGCAACACAAGCTGCTTGCATGCTCAGGTCATCTGAAAATAACACGCCATCAAAACCTAACTGCTTACGCAAAATTTCTTGAACCCAAAATGGTGAAAAACCAGCAGGGTTAGGATCGACCTGTTCATAAATCACATGGGCCGGCATGAGTGCATCCAGTTGTGGCATCAATTGGATAAACGTCTGCATGTCTTTTTGATAGATTTCATCGTAACTACGATGGTCAATCGCTGCGGCAACATGCGAGTCTGCCTGCACAGAGCCATGACCGGGAAAATGTTTGCCCGTATTTGCCATACCTGCTTGTTGCATACCTTTCATAAAGGCTGATGCTAATGGCACGATATCCTGTGGATTTTTGGCAAAACCACGATCGCCAATCACATCACTTAGGTCATTGATATCCAAAACGGGTGCAAAGCTAAAATCAATACCAACCGCTAAAACCTCAGTTGCCATGAGCCAGCCACATTGCTCAGCCAATTGAATCGCTTGTTCTGGTTGGTGTTGATATAACTCACCAAAACGTCCCATTGCAGGCAATAAGGTGAATCCGGTTTTTAAACGCTGGACACGTCCGCCTTCCTGATCGACAGCAATTAAAATATCTGGGCGGATTTGGCGCATGTGATCTGTTAATGCACGCACTTGTTGTGGCGATTCAATATTTCGTGCAAATAAAATCATGCCACCGACTTGCGGAGCGCGTAAGAGTTCAATATCTTCTTGTGTAAGTTCTGTGCCAGCAATGTCTAGCATCAAAGCGCCGATCATAAAGGTTGCTCGTCTAATTTTTGGATAAAACAATAGCGGAATTTTGCAATGATTTGCTACATTCTGCCAGCATAGAATATGATAAAACTACACGACATACACAAATTAAGTTGGTTAAGATGTTGAATCTGTGACATTCGGGGTCGATGGCACAGCGGGTAATATTGGAAAATCCAAGGAAGTATTAAAAATTTATGAAACTTCAAACGATAGCTTGTGCAGTTGCAGTCGCGACTGGTGGATTGTTCTTCACACATGCGATAAACGAAGCAATTGCGGCAACTGATACTGCACCTGCGGCCATCTCTCAAACCATTCAACCGACTCAGGAACAAGCACTGGTTTCTCGCCAGTTAGCGACATTGGTCGACCGTCAGCATTATTTAAATATGCGTCTGGATGCCAATACTTCCAATCGTATTTTAGATATGTATCTGGATAGTCTGGATCCTGATCATTCATTATTTTTGGCTTCTGAAGTACAGGACTATAAAACAAAATATGGCTCGACTTTTGGCGCGGCGCTGAAAGCAGGGAATTTGACTGGTCCGTATGCGATACATGATCAGTACCGTAAACGCCTACGTGCCTTTTATGAGTACATGTTATCTGAACTGAAAAAGCCACAAAATTTACATCAGCCGAATGTTTTCATTGATACTGATCGTGAGAAAGCAGCCTATTTTAAAAATACCGCTGAACAGCAAGATTACTGGCGTAAAATGTTGGTGTCGCAGCTGATTAACCTCACCATTAGTAAAGAAGAAGATCTGGCTAAACAAAAAGCCTTGAAAGACAATCCAGAGCTGGCAAATGGTCAGGATTTAACCAGTCCAGAAGATCTAACGCCTGTTCAAACACTCACCAAGCGTTATACCCGTCAGCTTGAGCGTATTAGTCGCGTGAAGAGTGATGATGTGTTGGACAAAACCTTAAACGCCATGATGGCAACTTACGATCCGCACAGTAATTACTATCCACCGATTGATGCAATGGAGTTGAATCGTCAGACTACGCTGCAACTGGAAGGAATTGGGGTTTCGATCCGTCCTGAACGCGGTAATGAAGACTATATTAAAATTGAAACCATTGTAGAAGGTGGTCCTGCAAGTAAGTCAGGTCAGGTCAAATCTGGCGATCGCATTGTTGGGGTTGCTCAGGATGGCGACAAAATGGTCGAAGTGGTCGGCTGGTCGAGTGCTGAGATTGTCGGGTTGATTCGTGGTAAACGCGGAACCAAAGTCACGATCAAGTTACTCGGGCCAGGTGCCTCCATGAGTCAGGCGCGTACTGTAAGTTTGGTGCGTGATGTGATTCAGGAAGAAGATGCAGGTGTTCGTTCACGTACCGTTGATATTATGCGTGATGGCAAAAAACATACCTTTGGTGTGATTGAAATTCCTTCGTTCTACTTAAACTATCGTGCGCGCCGTGCGGGAACAGAATATCGTTCAGTGTCTGAAGATACCAACAATGCTTTGAAATCACTTTCTGCTAAAAAAGTGGATGGTATTTTGATTGATTTGCGTAATAACCCAGGTGGTTCACTTGAAGAAGTGGCACGTATGCTCGGACAGGTCATCAAATCTGGGCCAGTGGTGCAAATTCGCGATGGTAATGGCAATGTCAGTGTGTTTGAAGATAACGATGGCGGCGCACAAACTTATGCAGGTCCATTGGCCATATTAGTGAATCTGGCTTCAGCTTCTGCCAGCGAAATCTACTCGGCTGCTATTCAGGATTACGAGCGCGGGATCGTGATTGGAAGTACCACCACAGGTAAGGGGACAGCCCAAGTTCAACTTGATACCTTGGCACATGGTCAGGCGACTTTAACGCAACGTAAGTTCTATCGTATTACAGGTGGAAGTACTCAAAATAAAGGCGTTATTCCAGACATCAAGCTCGTGGATATTTATGATGAGGAGTTTGGTGAACGTAAAGCTAAAAATGCATTGAAGTGGGATACCATTCCAACGGCTCCATTTAAGCGTGAAGGTTCAATCCAGCCTTACGTAGAAAAGCTGTCTCAGGAATCTAAAGCCCGTGTTGCGGTTGATCCTCAATTTAAATATCTTGAAGCGCGCCGTGCAATTGCGGATGAAACCAAAGATCAAAAACGTATTGTGTTAGATATTGATCAGCGTAAGGCGGAAATTTTAAGACTGGAAAAACAAACACTCGATGCCGAAAATCAGCGTCGTGCAGCGACAGGATTAAAACCTTTTAGTAATTGGGAAAGTTATCAGGCATCATTAGATGCATTGAGCGAATCTCGTGCCAAAATGAAGATCAATGCACGTCCGCCATTACCAGAGGAAGAAACCTTTGTGAATGAAGCGGCGAATGTATTATTAGATTATGCCAAATTACAAAAGCATTGATTGATTTTGAGTGAGCAAAAAAAAGCATATTTCGATATGCTTTTTTTGTCAAAAAACTGTCATCTGGATATCATCAAAATGTAAAAACGATTGTCTAATATTTGAGCTATGAAAATAAATCAAATGGATAGTTGTATGCAAGGTTCATTCGCTACAACGCTGCTAAAACAAGAAAATTTCCCAGACAGTTTTAAATTCTATTTTAAAAACAGACATGCGCAAATTCAACAAAATTGGCATGAACTGGATAAATTGGTACGTCCCAAACTCAAAATTGCCATTGTCACTGAGACATGGCCACCCGAAATTAATGGCGTGGCTTTATCTTTATTACAACTGTGCAAGGGTTTACAGCAGCAGGGACACAAAATTTTACTGGTACGACCACAGCAAAGTCTAAAATGTGAAGAATTTTCACCCAATAAAGAATGTCTGGTGATCGCACAAACTTTACCCAAGTATCCTGGTTTGCAGTTTGGCTGGCCTCAATATTTGAAGGTAAGTAAGGCTTTAGCTGGATTTTCACCAGATGTGGTGCATATCGTGACAGAGGGGCCACTAGGGTTGACGGCACTGCAAGCAGCAAAAGCTCGAAATATTCCTGTGTCTAGCGGGTTTCATTCGCCTTTTCAGGATTTTAGTCGATTCTTTGATCTGGCCTTTTTACTTAAACCGATTCAGGGCTATTTACGCTGGTTTCATAACAGCACGGATATGACCTGTGTGCCGAGTAAGGATACTGAAAAAGCCTTGCGTGGTTTCGGGATTACCTGTCCTTTAAGTATCGTAGGGCGGGGTGTGGATACTGAAAAATTTTCTCCGCAGTATCGTTGTCAGAAATTAAGAGAAAGTTGGCATGCTGGCGATGACACGACCGTCATGTTGTATGTCGGACGTTTATCTCCCGAAAAAGAAATCCAGCTATTAATTCAAAGTTATGCAGCCATGCAACGGATGCAGCATCGAAAATTTAAACTGGTGATTGTGGGGGACGGGCCAGATCGCACACGCCTAGAACAGATGGCAGAGAATTGTGAGGTTGTTTTTACAGGAAGTTTAACTGGCAAGAATCTTGCAACTGCTTATGCAAGTGCTGATGTCTTTGTATTTGCTAGTCAGGTAGAAACTTTTGGTAACGTGGTTCTTGAGGCAATGGCAAGTGGGTTGCCTGTAGTGGCTTATGATTATGCTTGTGCCAGTCAGTATGTAGAGCATGGGGTAAGTGGTTGGCTGAGTCCTTTAGGTCAAGTCAATACATTTATTCAAACCTTATATCAATTGCCTGCAAGATTACAGTTAAAACAGATGGGAATACATGCACTTCAGCATGTTAAACAAAGCGGTTGGCAACAACCTGTGTATCAAATGGAACAAGCCTTATATCAGGTGGTCAAAGAGTTCTACCGAGTATAAATCTCCGTTTAAGTGAGAGGAGTGTCACCATGAATTTTAAAAACGCTAAAATTAGAATACTGGATTTAGATTTAAAAGGTTGTTTGTACCTGAACCATTTTTCGCATTCACAGCGAATTGCGCATTTCTTTAAAATCATCAGTCGGCTGGGTGATGGTCTATTTTGGTACGTCATGCTGTTTATGGTTTGGCTATCTCAAGGGTTGTTTTATGGTCTACAAATCATTTACTTATTATTAGGTGGTTCTGTAGGAACTGGAATTTATAAATTTCTAAAACATAAAACCACACGCCCGCGCCCTTATCAGGTGCATCAGGTCATTGTACTGGGTGAACGTCCACTGGATCATTTTAGTTTTCCATCAGGTCATACCTTACATGCGGTCATGGCGAGCATCGCATTAGGTTATATCCAGCCAATTTTGATTATAATCATGCTTCCTTTTACCATTTTGGTGGCATTGTCGCGTATGGTATTGGGATTACATTATCCAAGTGATGTGATCGTGGGGGCTGTGATTGGGACTGTGGTCGGGTGTGGAATTATTTTTGCAGCACCTTTGATGAATATTCATTTATAAGTTTGCATGTGGATTGCCCTTTAATAAATCCAACAGTTCACATGTTCGCTTTGCCTGAAATTTGCTAAAGTAGCCTTTACTTGATTGATGCAACAGGATAGACCATGGGCTTACGCTGGACGGATACCATTGATATTGCAATTGAACTGAGTGATGCACACCCAGATGTTGATCCACAATGGATTCGTTTTACTGATTTACACGCATGGATTTGTGCTTTGCCAGATTTTTCAGATGACCCGACTAAATCGACTGAAGGGCTGTTAGAAGCCATTCAAATGGCATGGATTGACGAAGTTCGCTAAAAAATCATCGGAAATTGATAACTTTTACACAATCAAGGCTGATTATTACCGTTGACCTCGGTATAATGCGCCCAATTTTTTACGTTTAAAATTTTAAGCGAGGAGCCACTCATGGCAATCGAACGTACTTTATCAATCATCAAACCAGATGCTGTTGGTAAAAACCACATTGGCGAAATCATTGCACGTTTTGAAAAAGCGGGTTTAAAACCAGTTGCGATCAAATACAAGCATTTGTCTCAAGCAGAGGCTGAAGGCTTCTATGCAGAGCACAAAGAGCGCGGTTTCTTTGCTGACCTAGTGGCATTCATGACTTCTGGTCCAGTGGTTGTTTCTGCACTTGAAGGCGAAAATGCAGTTCTTGCACACCGTGAAATTTTGGGCGCAACGAATCCGAAAGAAGCAGCACCAGGTACAATCCGCGCTGACTTCGCAACCAGCATCGATGAAAATGCTGCACATGGTTCTGACTCTGTAGCATCTGCTGAGCGTGAAATTGCGTATTTCTTCGCTGCTGAAGAGATCTTCCCACGCACTCGTTAATCGAGAGCATCCAAACCAGATAAGTGGTATTATACTTATCTGGTTTTTTATTTTTCTCTGAATGAATTTGCTGAAATATTAGGCAATATTTCTTCGTCACTTCTATGGTTTAGGTAATCTCATGGCTTCTGTAATAGATCTCCCAGCACCAACAGAACCTGCACAGCCTGCTGATGCGGTGCAAAATGCTGTCCGTGCCAAAGTTAATCTATTGGGTATGTCCCGCGCAGAACTAGAAGGATTTTTTGAACAATTAGGAGAGAAAAAGTTTCGTGCAGGACAAGTGATGAAGTGGATTCATCAGTATTTTGTCACTGATTTTGCTGAAATGACCAATATTTCAGGAAAATTGCGCACCAAACTTGAACAGGTCTGTGAAATTACAGCACCTGAAGTGGTACATCGTCATTATTCCAAAGATGGAACCCGTAAATGGGTGTTCCGTGTCGGGGATGGTGCAGGTTCACTGGTTGAAACTGTTTTGATTCCTGCTGAAGACAAGACAGGATCCCGTAAAACATTGTGTATTTCATCCCAAGTGGGTTGTGCACTGGATTGTTCTTTTTGTTCTACGGGTAAGCAAGGTTTCCAACGTGATTTAAACCCTGATGAAATTATTGGACAGCTTTGGGTCGCCAATCAGTCTTATATGGAAGATGTGCCTGTAGCAGAGCGTAGTCGTTCTGTGACCAATGTCGTGATGATGGGCATGGGTGAGCCATTGCTAAATTACGATGCAGTCCTGAGTTCGATGCAGTTGATGTTGGATGATTTTGCTTATGGGATGTCCAAGCGCCGCGTAACGCTATCTACCTCTGGCGTGGTTCCCAAGATTGATCAACTGGCACAGGATATTGATGTCGCACTGGCAATTTCTTTGCATGCACCTAATAACGAGTTGCGTAATGAGTTAGTTCCAATCAATAAAAAATATCCACTTGAGCAATTGATTGCTGCTTGTCAGCGTTATTTGGCCAAAGGTGGCAATGAAAGTACGCGTAAACATGTCACGATTGAATATGTGATGCTCGATGGTGTCAATGACCACCCTGAACATGCACAACAAATGATTAAACTATTAAAAAATTTACCAAGTAAAATAAATTTGATTCCATTTAATCCATTTCCGCATGCGCCATATGGTCGTTCTAGCCGAAATCGGATTATTGCCTTTCAAAAAACTTTGTCTGATGCTGGATTTGTGTGTACGATTCGACAGACACGTGGCGATGATATTGATGCGGCGTGTGGTCAACTGGTAGGACAGGTCGCGGATCGTACCCGTCGTTCTGAACAATGGAAAAAGAAAGTCGCAGAGCGACAAGAGATTATTCGTTCACAGGGATAATATATTGGGGGTAGAGTTGTTGAGTAGATTCACTTCACGTTCCACAGTCTGGATTTCAGCATGTTTGATGGCGTTGCTGTTAACGGGATGCCAATCTCAAAAAACAACCAAAGACCCTAAAAAAGCGGTGCAAGTCCGTACACAACTTGCAGCTGAATATATCAAGTCTGGTGATCTGGATGCTGCTAAACGCGCATTGGATCAGGCTTTGGAAGTGAACTCGCGTGACTCCATGGCCAATATGATGATGGGTGTACTCTTACAACAAGAAGGTAGTGCAACAAATCTCGAGAAAGCAGACACGTATTTTAAACGTGCAATCTCGGAAGAACCTACCAATGCACAAGCTCGTAATAATTATGGTACGTACTTATACCAATTGAAACGTTATAATGACGCGATTGAACAATTTACGATTGCAGGGGCAACACTTGGGTATGATCAGCGTTATCGTGCCCTTGAAAATCTGGGGCGTATCTACGTATTGCTTGGCGATCGTGTGAATGCTGAAAAGTCATTCAAACAAGCTTTACAGGCAAACCGCGACTCTTATGTATCTATGTTAGAGTTGTCAGAGATTTTTTATTTGCAACAGCAAATGCCAGCGGCGACTCAAATGTATGAACAATATGTGCGTACAGTGGGGCAAACCAATCAGGGTGCACGTGCACTTTGGGTAGGGATTCGTGTTGCACGAGCCAATGGTGATCGAATGGGAATGCAGGCACTGATCAATCAACTGCGTGCTTTATTCCCAGATAGTTCAGAATATAAACGTTATTTGCAATTACAGTATAGTACTGAGGCCGTATGGAAATAAATCCTAATTCACAGCAGCCAACTGGCTCAAGTTCACCTACTTCAGCATTAGGAAATGTTCAACGTCCAGGTGAGTACTTACGTCAGATTCGTCTTGCCCAGAAGCTTGAGTTAAATGATGTGGCATCTGATTTAAATATGCCACTTAAAGCCTTAACTGCTTTAGAGCAAGATGACTATAAAAGCCTGCCAGAACCTGCATTTATCAAAGGCTATTATCGCTCTTATGCGAAATACTTAAAGACGGATGCAACTGCGATTATTCAGCGCTTCGATGAAATTTATGCGAACGATACAGGTTTATTACCGAATCATGCCTTAACTAATTCACCGATTAAAATCATGGGGAAACTCCCAGGTTCAAAAAGTGATCGTAATAGAAAGTGGTTAAAACGTAGTCTGATCCTGATTTTAGCTCTGATTGTAATTGGCGTCATTGTGACGATGCTGCAAAATTGGTCTGCCAAGAAAACGAATATGGTCGCACCGCAAAATTCGAATGTTGAAGTCTTGCCATTAAATAATGGAGCAGCAACTTCTGGAGATGAGTTGGTGCTTAATTTTAATCGTCCAACTTCGATACATATTGTTGATTCGACGGGTAAAGTGTTGGCAACCGGTCGTCAGGCATCAACTTTAACTTTAAATGGCCAATCACCGTTTCAAATTCGTCTGGATGATGCAACTGCTGTGTCATTAAGTCTAAACCAAGAACCGATTTCATTGTCTCCATATACGGTAAATGGAAAAGCAGATTTCCGTTTATCTCGTTAATGAAGATTAAATGAGAGTGAAACCATGATCGAAAATCCAATCAAGCGTCGCCCAACACGAAAAATTCGTGTGGGTTCAGTCTATGTCGGTGGTGATGCCCCGATTAGCGTGCAAAGCATGACCAATACTGAAACCTGTGATGTCGATGCGACAGTTGCGCAAATTCAACGTTGTGCTGATGCAGGCGCGGATATCATGCGCGTGTCTGTTCCATCGATGGAAGCGGCGGAGGCTTTTGGAGCAATTCGTAAGCGCGTTACGGTTCCTTTGGTTGCCGACATTCACTTCGATCATAGAATTGCACTGGCTGTGGCAGACTATGGTGCAGATTGCCTAAGGATTAATCCGGGGAATATCGGTTCTGATCAAAAAGTACGTGAGGTCGTAGCGGCAGCGCGTCACCATGGTATTTCGATTCGTATTGGGGTCAATGCGGGTTCTTTGGAAAAAGATTTGCAGAAAAAATATGGCGAACCGACAGGTCAAGCCTTGCTTGAATCTGCGCTACGTCATATTGATATTTTAGATCGACTGGATTTTCACGAATTTAAAGTCAGCGTTAAAGCATCTAACGTATTTTTGACCATGGATGCCTATCGTCTGCTCTCCCAACAGATTGATAACCCATTACATCTAGGGGTGACTGAGGCAGGGATTTACCGTACAGGTACAGTGAAGTCTGCGATTGCATTGGGTGGTTTGCTGATGGAAGGCATTGGCGATACCATGCGTATTTCACTGGCAGCAGAACCCGAAGATGAAATTAAAATCGGCTTTGATATTTTAAAATCATTGGGATTACGTTCTAACGGCATTAACTTTATTGCTTGCCCAAGCTGTTCACGTCAGGAATTTAACGTGATTAAAGTGATGCAGATGCTAGAAGAACGTCTGGAAGATATACGTACCCCCATGGATGTTTCCGTGATTGGCTGTAAGGTCAATGGGCCTGGTGAGGCTAAAGAAGCTGATATTGGAGTTGTTGGGGCATCTCCTCGTTCATTGGTCTATCGTAATGGTGAAAAAAGCCATTTAATTGATACAGATCAACTGGTTGAGGAAATCGAGTCAATGGTGCGTGATCGTGTAAAAGCGATTGAAGAAGCAAAATCTAAAGAAATTATTCGTACAAGTTTTGAGTAAGTCATGAGTTCAATTGTTGCAATCAAGGGTTTTAACGATATTCTTCCGAGCAAAACGGCTGCATGGAGACGTTTAGAACAACATCTAGCATCTTTAATGGATACTTATGGCTATCAACAAATTCGATTGCCAATTGTTGAGCAAACAGGTTTATTTAAACGTGCGATTGGTGATGCGACGGATATTGTTGAAAAAGAAATGTATACCTTTTTTGACAAGGGAACGCCGCCAGAATCATTAACTTTACGTCCTGAAGGTACGGCTGGTTGTGTTCGTGCGTTGCTAGAGCATAATTTATTGCGTGGGGCTACACCACGTGTCTGGTATCTTGGGCCGATGTTCCGTTATGAAAAACCACAAAAAGGGCGTTATCGTCAATTCCATCAGTTTGGAGTGGAAACCTTTGGTGTGGCAAGCCCTGATATTGATGCTGAAGTGATTTTATTGACTGCGCGTTTATGGAAACGTCTAGGAATGGCGGATAAAGTCCAGCTTGAATTGAATACTTTAGGCGAAATGGACGAACGGGCAGAATATCGTGCAGCCTTGGTTGAGTTTTTGACTCAGCATAAAGATGCTTTGGATGAAGATTCACAGCGCCGTTTAACCACAAATCCTCTACGAATTTTAGATTCAAAAATTGAATCGACCCAGAAAATTTTAGAAAATGCGCCGAAATTGCATGACTTCATTCAAGAAGACAGCATGAATCACTTTAAACAACTGCAACAGTATTTAACGGATGCTGGTATTTCTTTTGTGATCAACCAAAAGCTGGTACGTGGTCTGGATTATTACAACAAAACTGTTTTTGAGTGGACGACTACAGCATTGGGTTCACAGGGCACCGTTTGTGCAGGTGGACGTTATGATGGTTTAGTGGGGCAGTTGAAAGGGAAAGCAGATCAATCTGTTCCTGCTGTTGGTTTTGCGATGGGAATGGAGCGTTTATTGCTGCTTCTTGAGCAGATTGAACAAGCGCAGGTCGTCCGTGATTGTGATGTTTTTTTAGTGGCTGAACCTGCTTATCAGGGTCGTGCACTGATTTTGGCAGAACAGTTACGTGATCAGCTTGAAACAAGCAATAGTTCACTGCGTATCAAAACTGGTTCACAGGGCAGCATGAAAAGCCAGATGAAAAAAGCCGATCAGTCTGGCGCTGTCTATGCCATGATTTTGGGTGAGCGTGAATGGAATGCGGGTGAATTGACCATAAAAGAGTTAGCAACTGCTGAACAATCCACTGTCGCGATCGAGCAACTGGTTTCATTTTTAACTGAAAAATTGGCAAAATAAGCGAAAAAGCTGAAGGAAAAGGAACGTAGATGAGTGCGTTAACTGAAGAAGAACAACTGGATAATCTAAAGTCGTTCGGTAAAAAATATGGCTCTGCCATCATTAGCGGTATTTTGATTGCGCTCATCGCCTTTTTTGGATGGCAATATTGGCAGAAAAAAATACTGGCTGAAAATCAGGTGCGTACTGCAAAAGTGCAACAACTTATGGATCAGGCACAAGGCGCTGAATCAAATCCAGATGCACTTAGTAACTTATATGCCTCAGCAGATAAAATTACCAAAGATGCGCCAGATTCAGTACAAGCCATTCAAACTGAACTGATGTTGGCAAAAGTGGCGTATGACAAAGCCGATTATGCCGCAGCAGAAAAGTCATTGAAGAAAGTTGAAAACTCAAAACTTAATGATGATGGTCTATTGCAACTGGTTAAACTTCGTTTGGCATATGCTCAACTTGCACAAAATAAATATGACGATGCCTTAAAAACATTGGCATTGGTCACAGATCCTGCATTTAAGGCCACGGCTGAAGAAGCGCGTGGTGACATTTATGTCGCGAAGAAAGATATTGCTTCTGCGAAAAAAGTCTATCAAAGTGCGTGGGATGATTTGGCAAAGCGCAAGCAAGAGCGCCAAATTTTACAAATTAAACTCGAAAGTGTTGGCGTTTTAGTAGATGATCCTGAGATTGAACGCCCGATTATAGACACACAGGTGGATAAGTCTTAATGGATAGAAAATTTACACTCCCGTTTGCGCTTGCTTTGGTTGCAGCAGCTTTAGTTGGTTGCTCCACGAATAAACTTAAAGTAGAAGAACCGAAACCAAATCCTTTGCCAAAATTAGCACAGGCCAAAACACTGGTTCCCGTTTTTTCACAAAGCGTTTCTTCAACAGACAAAGCCGATCCACTACGTTTACAGCTTGACTCTGATAATGGTGTGAATTTTATTGTAAATCCAAAAGGTGAAGTTGCTGCCTATCGTGGTAAACAACGTCTATGGGAAACTCGTGTCAATAAACACGGATTGACTTCAGGTGTCGAAGCCAAAGAAGGCGTGGTCTTAGTGGGTAGTGCCAAAGGTGAGTTGTTTGCACTGGATGAAAGCACAGGTCAAAAAAAATGGCAGGCACAATTAAGTGGTGCTTTGCTGAGTCCATCTTTAATCAAAGATGGACGTGCAGTGACCATTGCCAATGACGGTACAGTCTTTGCGCATGATTTACAGACTGGACAGCAGCTTTGGGCGTATAAAATGCCAAATGTACAATTTAGCTTGCGTGGACAGCCTTCTCCAGTGATGCTGGACGATCATACCGTGATCGTGGCATCGGCCAATGCTTATGTGTACGGCATTGATGTGATCAGTGGTGTACCACGCTTCCAGCGTCGCGTTGCAGTCAGTGAAGGTCGCTCAGATGTACAACGTCTGATTGATATCGATGGTGATCCGGTAGTGGTGGGACAGTTTTTGGTCACCACCAGTTATCAGGGACAAGTCACCGTGATTGATGTCGCTGCACAGCAAGTGGTTTGGAGTGAAGACGCTAGTAGCAATAAACGTGCTGAGGTCAGTAACGACAAAGTATTCGTAGCACAAACTGATGGTAAACTTGTGGCTTATAATCTGACCACAGGCGAAAAAGCGTGGGAAAGTGATGCTTTGATGCACCGTCAGTTGAGTAACCCAGTGGTATTAGGTTCTGATCTGGTGGTCGGTGATTTAGATGGTTATTTGCACCTGATTGATCCAAACAATGGACAACTTGTGGGTCGATCAAAAACCAGTGGTGAAGTGAGAACTTTACGTGTAGTGGATAATCAGCTTTATGTTTCCACACGCAAAGGTGAATTTACTGTTTGGCAAAACCGTTAATTTTAGACGGGCTTGTGTTAAACTAGCCATTCGCGAATTCTTTGCTTCAAATTCGTCGGGGTGTTTGAGTATATAATATTCAAAGCCCCGTTGTTTTTTATTCAGGTCTATGACCTAAAATCTTCCTTATTATTTCCTTGTTCATGCCAAATGGCTGATCTTGAATGTAGGTTACTTTATGAAACCCGTTATTGCGCTCATTGGTCGTCCCAACGTCGGAAAATCAACGCTATTTAACCAGATTACCAAGAGTCGTGATGCACTTGTTGCCGATTTTGCGGGGCTTACGCGTGACCGTAAATATGGTGATGCCGTTTACCAAAATAAATCCTTTATTGTGGTAGATACAGGCGGTATCGGCGAAAGCGAAGCGGGGATCGATGCTTACATGGCAGAACAGTCAAAAACTGCCATCAACGAAGCTGACATTATTATTTTTGTGGTGGACGCTCGTGCAGGCTTACTTGCTTCAGATGAACAAATTGCCCGTGAAATACGCAGTCTAGGTAAGAAAATTTATTTAGTTGCTAATAAAGTGGATGGTGTACACGCTGAAGCAGCCGTAGTCGAGTTTTATAAACTAGGCTTTGGTGAACCGATTCATGTTGCAGCCAGCCATGGTCGCGGTGTGGCACAGATGCTTGAAGATGTGCTTGAAGATGTTCCTGAAGATGAAAATCCAGAAGAACATGACAAAAATACAGGACTAAGACTTGCGATTATTGGTCGTCCAAATGTCGGTAAATCAACACTCGTCAACCGTTTGTTAGGCGAAGAACGTGTTGTGGCATTTGATGAGCCTGGAACGACACGTGATTCGATTTATATCCCCTATGAGCGTGATGGTCGCCAATATACCTTGATCGATACCGCAGGGGTGCGCCGTAAAGGTAAAGTGGATGAAATGATTGAAAAATTTTCAATCGTAAAGACACTACAGGCGATTAAAGATGCGCATGTGATTGTTGTGGTTTTGGATGCTCGTGAAGGTGTGGTTGAGCAAGATCTACATCTGATTGGCTATGCGCTTGAAGCGGGTCGTGCCATGGTGGTTGCTATTAATAAATGGGACAACATGACTGAGTACGATCGCAAGCAATGTAAACTGGATGTTGATCGTCGTTTTGACTTTATTCCGTGGGCAAAAGTACATCTGATTTCTGCCTTGCATGGCACAGGCGTAGGTGAGTTATATCCATCGATTCACCGTGCTTATGATTCTTCGCATTTAAAAGTTTCACCTGCGAAATTAACTCAAATTTTAAATGATGCAACAGATGCGCATCAACCGCCGATGATTAGCGGGAAGCGTATTAAAATGCGTTATGCACATATGGGTGGACAAAATCCTCCGACAATTGTCATTCATGGTAATAAAGTCGATAAAACCCCAGCGGATTATCGTCGTTACCTAGAAAACGTATTTCGTAAAGTGTATAAGCTTGAAGGCACGCCTGTACGAATTGACTTTAAAACCTCAGAAAATCCATTTGAAGGACGTAAGTCGCAAATCGATGAACGCGTCGCTGCGCGTAAACGTCGTTATATTCAAAAATTTAAGAAAGCTGAGAAAAAATTTAAGCGTTAAATTGTCCTTAATAAAAAACCCCGATCCCATTTCGGGGTTTTTTGCATTTAAAGACACTGCATCTTTTTGTTATTTCAGCTAAAATGTAATTTTTTGTTAATTTGAAGACTGGTGCTATAATTTTGCACCAATTTCTAACACCTTTGCCATGGGCTCGCATTCAGCATGATCAGATTTCATCTTTCTGCGCTTCGACTGTGTTGTACACAACATGACTGTACAGCATTAGAGTCTTTGCCTGCAATGCAGCGCAGACGACTTTCGCCTTTGGCAAAATTGGCGATAAATGCCGCCATGCAAACTCTGGCGCAGCAATCTGCTGACTATATTGTATGGGCTTCTCAGTATGGCGATGAAGCCAAAACATTGGGTATTTTACAAGATGTATTGACCCATCAAACGCCATCACCTACACAGTTTTCAACTTCGGTTCATAATGCCATTGCGGGTCTTTATTCTATTTTGTGTAAAGACGAGACCATTTCGACCAGTTTAAGTTGCGGCTGGTCAGAAGCAATGATCGAAGCCTATGCGATTTTAAAAACTCAGCCTCAGATTAAAAGCGTTTTAGTGGTTTATTATGACGCGCCATTACCTGAAATTTATCAGGATCGACAAGCTTTTGAGCCATTTGCACTATCGACTTTACTGAGCTTGGAACATGCCAATGTCGAGTTGAGCGCAGTTGAGCAGACTCAGGATATTGATGCGCTCAGTTTTTATTCCTTCTGGCAAGATCAGCATCAAACAGCATGGCTAGGATGGCAAAAATGTTAAATCGGGCATTATTAAACAATAAGATCAATTATATTTGGCGTGTTGCAGCAACCGGTTTCAGTTTTGCCAGTTTTGGTATTGGGGGCGTGGCAATCGCGACTGTGGTTGCACCTTTGGTAAATTTAACTGCACAGGATCAGGCGACTCGTCGACAACGTGCTCAACAGGTGATTTGTATCAGTTTTAAAGGCTTTACCGAAATGATGGTCAAGTTGGGCATCATGACTTATTCGGTGGAAGGTCTGGAAAAACTACAGCAAAGTCGACAAGAACTAGTGATCGCTAATCATCCGACTTTAATTGATGTCGTGGTTTTAATTGGGCTGATGCAACAAGCCAATTGCGTAGTAAAGCAGTCGCTCTGGTCAAATCCATTTACACGAGGTCCTGTGCGCAGCGCAGGTTACGTTTTAAATGCAGGATCTAATCAATTTATCCATGATTGCGTGACAAGCTTACAGCAACATAATGCTGCATCACTCATTATTTTTCCTGAAGGAACGAGGACACAAAAAGATGAACAGATTAATGAGTTTCAGCGTGGCGCTGCCAATATTGCAATTCGTGCCGATGTTCCGATTCGACCTGTGTTAATTCGTTGCACACCCACGACTTTAACCAAAAACGAAAAGTGGTATCACATTCCTGCGAAGCCCTTTCATATTGAGATTAAAATTTTGGATGCCATTCATATTTCAGAGGTACTTTCTGATTTGACGGTCAGTCCTAAAAATGTCCGTGCCCTCAATCAGTATTTACAGCAATTTTTTAAGCAAGAGTTATCTAAATGAGCAATTTGGCCAACGAATTAAAACAAATGATTATTGATGTTTTAGCACTTGAAGACATCACCGTTCAGGATATTGATGATCAGGCGCCATTATTTGGAGAGGGGCTAGGGCTAGATTCAATAGATGCTTTGGAATTAGGGCTTGCCCTCAAAAAACGTTACAACATTCATTTAAATGCTGAATCGGATGAGACCAAACAGCATTTTCGCTCAATTCAAAGTCTAGTGACTTTGGTTGAAGCTCAACAAGAAGTATAAGAGGTAGCTATGTTAAGTCAGGAACACATTCTTTCGACCTTACGTGAATGGATGCAGGATTTATTTGAAATTGAGCCTGAAACAATCCAATTAGAATCCAATCTATATTCGGATCTGGATGTTGATAGTATTGATGCAGTAGATCTAATCGTCAAAATTAAAGAATTGACAGGGAAGCAGGTCAAACCTGAGGACTTTAAAAATGTCAGAACAGTACACGATGTTGTGACTGTTATTCAGAATATGACCGCTTAATGAATCACTTTTTGAAATGGATAACAGCGATTTTTTTCATTGCTTATCCTTTTATTGTGGGTTGGAGTTTATCCAACGGTCATTTTTTTGCCGTCAGTATATTGTTGGTGATGGTGGGGATGTCACGCCTTGTGTTTAAATCCAATGCATTATTATGGCCACTTTCTATGTTTGCCATTTTATGTGGTGGTTTAAGCGTGATGTTGAATGATCATGCATGGCTTAAATTTTATCCAGTTCTGATGAGTCTGGGAGCTTTGGGTATATTTGCATCGACCTTATGGCGACCACCTTCCATGATTGAGCGTTTCGCACGAATCATGCAGCCCGATTTACCTGAGTCGGGAGTAAATTGGACGCGAAAAGTCACCATAGTCTGGTGTGGTTTTTTTATATTCAATGCTGCTATGGCTTGGTGTACGATTGTTTATGCACCGACTCAGATTTGGGTGTTATATAACGGCTTTATTTCTTATGTCCTCATGGGCATTCTTTTACTTGGTGAATTTATTTTAAGAAAACGCCATCAGCGTTTAAACAATAATGATGAACAATTCCTTTAATCCATTTATTCAGTCACAACAGACTTTAGCGATTACCTTTGACCAACAGCAAATTTCTTTTGCTGCATTTTGGCAAGATGTATCACAGCAGGCGCAATTACTTTCTTTGCGACCTGAATCCATCTGGGCACTTTGGCATCAAGACAGCTATGAGTTTCTGGTGTTATTGTTTGCAGCACTTCAAGCAAAGAAAAGGATTGTGTTGCCTCCACATCGGGTGGCACAGCTTGAACAAAATTTAGCTTCACAACATATTTATTTTTTATCACGCCAAACTTTTACTGACGTGAACTCGAATTTCTCACTTGATTTGAGTCAAACTTTTCTTGATCAAGCGCAGATCGATTTTTACACTTCTGGTTCAACCGGTGAACCGAAACGGATTGAACGCACTTTAGCGCAATTGTTTAAGGAAGTGCAGGGACTCGATCAGACATTTTGCTTAACTGAACAAGTCATTGCATTGGCGACGGTTAGCCATCAGCATATTTACGGTTTATTGTTTAAACTGCTCTGGCCATTATTTACGGGACGAAGTTTTTATATCCCGCAATTGGCTTTCCCAGAAGATGTGATTGCCATCCAAAAACAGTTTGCTGAATTTAGACTGCAAAACTATGTGATTTCTAGTCCAGCTTTACTCAAACGATGGACGTTAGATCTAAAACTCGTAGATAGTCAGGCGGTATTTTCTTCTGGCGGAAAATTGGAAAATGGTGTTCGACCCTTACTCAATTATACGATTACTGAGATTTTAGGCAGCTCAGAAACGGGTGGAATTGCCTATCGAATTGAAGATGAAAGTGCATGGCAAGCCTTTGCAGATGTGAATATTAACATCCAGCAACAGCTTTTAAATGTACAAACGGAACACGCCTTTTGTTCTGACTGGATTGAAACTGGGGATCTGGCAGAATGGGAAAATGCCAATAACCCAAAAACTGGATTTAAATTATTGGGTCGTGCCGATCGTTTGATCAAGCTGGAAGAAAAACGTCTGAGTTTGGATGCGATTGAACAAACGATTCAAGCCTTAGCAGCGGTAAAACAATGTCATGCTTTATTGATCGAGCAGGAACAGCGTCAGTTTTTGGCATGTATTGTGGTTTTGCACGATGCCGCACGTCAACAGTTACAATGCAAAGGTAAACACGCATTTGTATCTGAAATAAAACAACAATTACGTAGTGGCTTGGAAAATATCGCAACTCCCCGGTTATGGCGTTTTTTGACAGAACTACCCCAAAACACGCAGTCAAAATTGGATAAACATTATTTAAAAAGTTTGTTTCAGCCAATGCTGCAACCTGTGGTTTTGTCGCGTTTGCAAGTAGATGAATGCCATCAACTGAAACTGGAATTTACGCCCGAACTACTGTGTTTTAAAGGTCATTTTCCAACTCAACCGATCTATCCTGGTGTGGGGCAGATTGGATTTATTCAGACATTTGCCAGACAAATCTGGGGGGATTTAGACTGGTGCAATGGTTATGAACAACTTAAATTTCAACATTTAATCCAGCCTTATCATGTTATTGAGTTAAAACTGACGCGCAAACAGCATAAAGTGAGTTTTGAGCTATCTGGTGTACAGCAAACTTTGGCATCAGGGCGTTTGTTATTTGCATTGAAAGATTCGGATGAGGAGACAGTTTGATGCAAACTTATGGTTTCGTTATTCCTGTGTTTAATCATCCGCATTATCTTGATGAATTAATGGCAGCTCTAAGCCAGTATCATTTACCTATAATTGTGGTGAATGATGGTAGTCATGATGAATGTACCATGCGATTGAGGGCATTGGATCAGGCTTATGCGCAGCTTCATTTGATTGAGCATGATCATAATCAGGGTAAAGGTCAGGCGGTCATCACGGGATTGAACTATGCAGGGCAAATGGGACTCAGCCATGCTTTGCAATTAGATGCGGATGGACAACATCAATGGACAGATATTGATCAGTTTTTGCAGTTATCGCAGCAACATCCTGATGCTGTGGTGATTGGACAGCCTGTATTTGATTTATCCGTCCCCAAAAAACGCTTGTATGGGCGATATGTCACGCATGTCTGGGTTTGGATTAATAGTTTGTCTTTTGATATTAAAGACAGCATGTGTGGTTTCCGGATCTATCCTTTAGCACCAACATTAAAAATTTTAAAACAAGCAAAGTTCCAACCACGTATGGGCTTCGACAGTGAAATCTTAGTCCGTCTAAAGTGGGAAAATGCCAAATTTATCAATGTCCCAACGCCTGTGATTTATCCTGAACATGGGATTTCTCATTTTGATGTTTGGCGCGATAATCTGGGAATGAGTCAGGCACATGCGCGCTTATTTGCTGGTATGCTATGGCGTTTGCCCAAACTCATTAAACAAAAAATACAAGGCTAAACATGCAGCGCCAATCTTCGAACTGGAGCAATCATAAAGAGCGAGGTGGACTGGGGCTACTCACGCTAGTGCTCTATTTTTATCGTTTGGGTGGGCGTTGGTTATGTAAGGTCGTATTGTACTTTATTATTCTGTGGTATTGGCTATTTGCAGTTTCTGCACGACAGGCGTCACTTGATTATTTGCGTCAATTACATGTATTTGCAGGTGGTCATTCACCATTTTCGGTTTTACCGTCTTGGGCAAATAGCTATCAGCATTTTGTCCAGTTCGGAATCAGTATTTTGGATAAAATGGAAGGCTGGCTTGGGAATATCCCTGAACAACAGTTACAGTTGTTTGGTCATCAGCATTTTCAACAGGCTTACCAGAAAGGTGCATTATTAGTCGTATCGCATTTTGGCAATATTGAACTGTTACGTGCTGTTAAATCAGAGCATCCGCAGAAAATTAATGTGTTGGTCTATCAAAAACACGCCACACAATTTAATGCTTTTCTGAAAAAACTCAATGATCAAGCTGACGTGAATCTGATTTCTGTCGATGAGTTGGGGCTAGAAACAGCTATTTTATTAGAAGAAAAAATGCAGCAAGGCGAATGGGTGATTGTCGCGGCAGATCGTGCGCCTGTGCAGTCTAGTCGCGTTCAACAGATTGAATTTTTTGGTAAAGATGCACTATGGCCACAGGGTGCGTGGATACTGGCAAGTTTACTCAAAGTGCCTGTTTTGGCGGTGTTTTGTTATCGACAGCAGCAACATTTTGAAGTGCATATTCATAAAATTGCAGATGTCATCGATTTACCGCGAAAGACCCGTATGCAAGCCATGCAAACGTTGACTCGACAATATGTGGCTTTGCTTGAACAGCATTGCTTACGCGCACCATATCAATGGTTTAATTTTTATCATTTTTGGACGAAGTAAATTGAATAACAGTATATTAAATACGGGCATAGAACAATTCATTACCGTAGGAATAGAGCCATTAACTATTGAAGATGTAGTACGTGTTGCACATGGGAATTGTCAGGTTTCATTACCCCAACAACAAACGTGGCGTGATTTTATTCAAAAAGGCGCAGACTTTCTGGATGAATTATTAGAGCAGGAAGGGGTTATTTACGGGGTTACAACAGGCTATGGAGATTCTTGTTTAGTTGAAGTGCCTGCGCATCAGGTGAATGAACTGCCTTTACATCTTTCTCGTTTTCATGGCTGTGGCTTAGGTAAAAATCTGGAACTGGTGGCTGCGCGTGCGGTAGTCGTTACACGATTATGTTCTTTGGCAAGAGGTTATTCTGGGGTTTCACTGGCGTTATTAGAGCGTCTAGTCTGGTTAATCAATCAAAATGTAATTCCTGTCATTCCATCCGAAGGTTCTGTGGGCGCGAGCGGCGATTTAACTCCGCTTTCTTATATTGCGGGGGTATTGGTCGGTGAGCGAGAGGTCTATTACCAAGGTCAAATTGTACCTGTCCAACAGGTGTATACAGCAAAAGGTATTGAGCCTTTGATTTTGCGCCCTAAAGAGGGGCTGGCTTTAATGAATGGAACAGCCGTCATGACAGCAATGGCATGTTTAAATTATAAACGTGCTGAGCAAGTTGCCCATGCTGCAACATTAATTACTGCTTTAAATGTTTTGGCATTAGAAGGCAATCCAACACATTTTGATGAAGTGCTGTTTGCTCAAAAGCCACATGCAGGACAGCAGAAAGTTGCAGCACAATTACGTGACTGGCTAGAAAGCGAAGTACAGACAGCCCACCAAAGTCCACGTTTGCAGGATCGTTACTCATTACGTTGTGCACCGCATATTATTGGTGTTTTTGAAGATTCTAAAGTTTGGTTACGTCAATTTATTGAAAATGAATTGAATTCGAGTAATGACAATCCTTTGATTGATCCGATCAATCTACGGGTTTTACATGGTGGGCATTTTTATGGCGGACATATTGCCCAAGCGATGGATAGTTTAAAAATCATGATTGCCAATATTGCCGATTTACTGGATCGGCAATTAGCGCAATTGGTCGATCATAAAATGAACCATGGCTTACCGCGTAATTTAACGGGTGCAACAGCAGACCGTTTACCTTTAAATCATGGTTTTAAAGCGGTACAAATTGGCGTATCGGCATGGACGGCCGAAGCATTGAAACAAACCTTATCGGCCTCCATTTTTTCGCGTTCAACGGAATGTCACAATCAGGATAAAGTCAGCATGGGCACAATTGCGGCACGAGATGCCGAACGTGTGATTGTATTGACTGAACAAGTGGTCGCTGCCTTATGTTGTGCCAGTGTGCAGGCGATTCATTTAAAAGGCTTAAACCAACAGCTTTCGCCAGTGCTGCGAGCATTTATGGACTGGACTTTACACAGTTTTGCATTGGTGGTGGAAGACCGACCATTACAAACTGAATTACAACAAATAATGGATCGTTTTGCCAACTTTGAACTGTCTAATACGGATTGGATGCTGCAACAGGAGCAAGCTTATGCAAGCTGAAGTCGTTATTGAGGTTCCTTTTCATGATGTCGATATTATGAATGTGGTTTGGCATGGGCATTATCTCAAGTATTTTGAAATCGCGCGCTGTAAGCTTTTGGATCAGTTTCATTATAACTATATGCAAATGCAGGCTTCAGGTTATGCGTGGCCTGTGATTGAAAGCCATGTACGCTATGTACAGGGCATTCAGTTTGAGCAAAAAATTCGGGTACGTGCGATTTTAAAAGAGTGGGAAAATCGTTTAAAAATTGATTATGTGATTTTTGATGAAGCGACTGGAAAACGACTGACCAAAGGTTATACCACGCAGGTCGCCGTTGAAATTCAAACACGGGAAATGTGTTTTCAGTCTCCGCAAGTGTTATTTGATTGTCTGAATGCATGGTCTGAGTTTCAACCCGCGCAGGAGCAAAAACCATGATGGCTGCTATTTTAAATCAACATAAAAAAAGATTTAATTTTGTTCTACTCACAACTTTCGTATTTTGGGTTTTAAGTCTTTCGGTTACTGTGCAGGCAGCTTCGCCACAAGCTGAACAGATTTTTAAACAGCTTTCACAAACTACGCTGGTACGAGCCAAATTTGAACAGCAAAAAAAACTGGCATCTCTCCAAAAAACTTTTGTTTCCAACGGTGATGTGGTTTTTGCTAAAAGTAATGGTGTGTTGTGGCAGTTACAGCGTCCAGTCCAAGCAGACCTTGTGGTAACACCTAAAAAACTGGTTCAGAAAACAGCAAAAACCATGAGTCAGCTTGATGTCAGCAAGTCACCCTATGGTTCAGTTGCGACTTTATTTTTGCAATTGATGTCGGGTAACTCAGCACTTTTAGATCAACATTTTACCGTCAATAAAACCAGTATCACCGCCCAAGGCTGGTCAATCAGTTTGCGTCCTAAAAGCAGCTTATTTAAAAAGTTATTTGTACAGGTCGATGTACAGGGACAACAATATGTCAATCAAATTGTGATTGCAGAACAAGGTCGTAATATAACCACGATTCATTTTAGTCAGCAACATTCACAACCAGCGGCACTCACGACTGATGAACAAGCACTTTTCCAATTGGCAAAATAAATGTAGCGTGGTCTGGCTGGTCATGCTCATGGTGATCAGTTTGATCATGGGTGTGGCATGGCTCAAAAAAGAGATTCATATTCAGACCAATATTTTTGCTTTACTGCCTAAACTGAATCAGGATGCAGATTTAGCTGAGACGCAGCACTATGTCAGTGAACAGTTAAATAGTAATATTTTTGTCGTGATTGATGCTCAAAATAGTCAGCAGCTACAACAAGCAACGGATGATTTACAACGTGCTGTGAGCCAAAGTTCGTTGTTTGAACCGTTACAGCCACAAGTAGATACGGAACAACTCGGGCGAATTTTATATCAGCATCGTGCAGGTTTATTGAGTGCAGAAGATCAACAGTTACTTGATCAAAAAGATTATGCAAGTTTAACTGAAAAAAGCCTGATGCAATTGTTTACACCGGGTTTGCCGATTAGCGCAGAGAGCTTAAAACAAGATCCGTTGATGCTATTTAGCCGTTATTTGCTTGGAGAGAGTCAACAAGTACAACATGACAATGTTGAACTGGAAAACGGATTTGCTACGATTCATGATCATGACAAAATTTCACGGTTGTTTAGCCTAAAATTAAAACAAAGCCCTTATAACATTGATTATCAGGAGCAAGCTTCAGCGTGGATTGATACGACGCAACAACACCTTGCTCAGATGAATGTTCAAAGTCACTGGACGGGCACTTTATTATTTTCCAACTATGGTACGCAGTCGGCAAAACAGGAGATTTCGACCATCGGTGTGGGTTCAAGTCTGGGGCTAATGCTATTGGTCTGGTTTGGTTTCCGTTCGTTACGCCCTTTATTGACTGAGTTTGTTGCTGTTTCGACAGGGTGTTTAGTGGCTTTTGCCGCCACCCACTGGATCTTTGGTGAAATTCATCTGATGACCTTGGTGTTTGGGGCAAGTCTAATTGGTGTCTGTGTCGATTTTTCCTTTTACTTTATGGCAATGCAATCTCAGCACCGTAAGCTGAGTGGTTTTGATGTTCTACGTCCGCTATTGCCGAGCTTGTTTATGGGATTGATGACCACCATCGTGGCCTATGTGTTTTTGAGTTTTACGCCATTTCCGGGCTTTAAACAAATCGCTGTGTTTTCCATTGTGGGTTTGGCTTCGGCATGGTTGACCAGTATTTTATTATTGCCGCGTTTACCTGCTTTAAATGCTGAGCCTGCCATTCAACGATTAAAGTGGATTGGTGAATTTAGAATCTGGTTTCAGCAGCATCGACTAATTCGCTATGTCACTTTGTTGAGTATTGTGTGCATTGGAGTGAGTAGTTTATTTTTCTTAAAAACCAATGATGATATTCGCAATTTGCAAAGTATGGATAAATCCTTAAAGCAGGAAGACCAGTATGTGCGCGAACGCTTTATGGGGCAGCAGGGTAGCGATTATTTTGTGGTGCGGGGGCATACGCCAGAACAAATGCAAGCCAATGAACAAGTGTTGATTCAAAAGTTACAGCATTTACAACATCAAGATCAACTCACAAGTTTTCAGGCTTTAGGACAATGGATTCCTACGCAGCAACAACAGCAACAACATATTGCCCAGCTTCAGTCGATTCCAGAATCTGTGTTAGAGCAGTATGCGCAAAATATGGGCTTATCCGTAAATGACGTAAAAACATGGCAGCAACAATTAGCTACTTTACCGTTATTGTCACTACAGGATTTTAAGCAGCATCCATTGGCCTTTTTACAGGTTCGTTCTAACGAGCGTTTGGTGCTTTTAAATGGAGTTAAGGATGTCAGTGCCTTAAAACAGTTGCAAAACGAGCAAGTAATTTTGCAACAACCGATGATGCAGTTATCCGATTTATTTAAACAACATCGTTTACAGGCACAGTCTTTATTTGTCTATGCCTTGATTGCACTGGCGATCGGTCTAGGTGTGATTTATGGCTGGCGCTCTATTGTGCCGTTGGTGATGCCAGTGAGTCTGGCATTACTTACGACTTTTGCGATACAGGCTTGGTTGGGCGTTGAACTCAATTTATTTAGTATCATGGGGACTTTTCTGATTGTGGGGATTGGTGTGGATTATGCGATTTTTTATCGACATGGTCATGATCATCCGCAAGTGGTTGGGATGGCATTATTCTTATGTATGATGTCAACTTTGCTCGGCTTTGGTTTATTATCATTAAGTCATACTTATGCGATTCATTGTTTTGGTTTAACGGTACTTTTTGGGGTCATTTTTTCATTTATTTATGCCACGTTGTTTACGCCATCGGATGAGCAACATGTGGTGATTTCACGTTATCAGTCAAAGAGCTGAGATTAAAAAGGTCAATGTGCCATGCAAAATTTGCAACAAAATACGATACAACAAACAGATGTCATGATTATTGGGGCAGGACCATCTGGCAGTTCAGCAGCCGCTTTATTACGTCAAAAAGGTTTTAAAGTCTGCATTATTGAGAAACAGCATTTTCCGCGTTTTTCGATAGGAGAATCTTTATTGCCTCAATGTATGGTCTTTTTAGAAGAAGCGGGTTTATTAGATACTGTACGCGACCATGTTGAAAAATGCGCCTTTCAATTTAAAAATGGTGCAGCATTTTTACGTGGAAAACAACGTAGCTTTTATGATTTTACCCAAAAGTTTAGCGAAGGGCCTGGCACGACATGGCAAGTTCGCCGCGCTGATTTTGATCGCTTATTGGCCGAGCAGGCGCAAGCTTTAGGTACAGATATTCGATTTGGGCACGAAGTCATTGCGGTCGATGTTGAAACAGCACAGCCGATTTTAACGATTCAACCTGAACAGGGTGACTCCTATCAACTACAGGCAAAATTTTTATTGGATGCCAGTGGTTTTGGACGAATCTTACCTAAATTTTTAGATTTAGAAGCGCCTTCGAGTTTTCCTGTACGCCGTGCATTGTTTACCCATATTGAAGATGGTATTGCTAACAATCCTGAATTTGATCGTCATAAAATCCTGATTACTGTGCATGATAAAAATCATCGGGCATGGTTTTGGTTGATTCCTTTTGCAGATGGACGAAGTTCATTTGGTGTGGTTGCCGAGCAGGATTTTTTTAATGACTATCTGACTGGCAATGCCGAGCAGGATCAAAATGAAGTTTTACTGAAACGAATTTTGGCAGACGATACCAGTCTATCTAAAATTCTAGCACAGGCTAAATTTGATACACCTGTACGAACGTTGGTCGGTTATTCGGCTGATGTTAAACATCTGGCACAGCCCAATTATGCCTTGTTAGGTAATGCTGGAGAGTTTTTAGATCCAGTATTTTCATCAGGTGTAACCATTGCGTTGAAATCTTCTAGTTTGGCGGTTCCACTGGTGGAACGTGCAATCAAGGGTGAACAAATCGACTGGCTAACAGAATATGAGCAACCCCTTCGTCAGGGAATCAACGTTTTTCGTGCCTATGTGGAAGCATGGTATACGGGCGAGTTTCAGGATGTAGTATTTTCCACACATAAAAATCCTGAGATTGAACGGATGATCGCGTCACTTCTGGCAGGTTATGCATGGGACGAACGTAATCCGATGTATAAAAATGCCAAACGTCGCCTCACCACTCTGGCTGAATACTGTCGTGAAGATGCTTCTCCAGCAAAGTTATCGGAAATTTAAGATGTCATCGATTCGCTTGCTGTTATTGAGTTGTATATTTACGGCATGTACAGCTTGTCAACAGCTCATGCCAAAAGCTGTAGGTCTTGAAAATGCGACATGGCAACAGCAAGCGTATCAGCGTCAGGATCAGGTAGATGTGCAATGGCATGGAAAGAGTTTTAGTTTTCTACTCTATCAGCAGCAACAAGGACAGGTATTAGAGCTCATTGCTTTAAGTTTAACGGGACAGCAATTATTTCAGGTTGAATATAATGGTCAGCATATTCAGGTGAAACAGCGTATCGAGCAAATGCGTTTATTACCGTTTGAATTTTTAATTCGGGATATTTTGCTGGCAACCTATCCTGATTTTGCCCAACAACAAGCCATGATCCATCCTGAGCTTATTCAGGATCAAATCTATGCAGCAGGTGGCGAAATTTATATTCAAAAAAAATTGGTTTTGAAGATTCAATATCTATCAAAAGATAAGATGGAACTCGAAAATGTACAGGTGCCTTATCAAATGACGTTTTCACCGATTGAAAATACTTTACAGTCCAATGAATAGATAAAATGATGCAACAAAAACAACATTCTTCTGCTGTTGGTATTCAACTGAGCAGTAGCCTTTCGGCTTTAGGCAATTGTCCTGAACAGTTGCATCAGCGTTTAAACCTGCCAGAAACCAGCTTATCTATACAATCTGAATGGCTGCCTGAGCGTTCAGTTTGGGTAGGGGCATATACAGGACATTTGATAGAAAACTTACCAAATGACTGTGAAGCTTGGTCATCTCGTAATTTACGTTTTGCTGTGACGGCTTTACAACAAATTGAAATCCCTTTGCGAGATTTAACAGCCAACATCCATCCTAATCGTTTAGCGATTGTCATGGGAACATCGACTTCGGGTATTGGCGATAATGAACCGCTTCTAGCAGCATATTTTCATGGCAAAACCGAGCTAATGATTGATCATCATAAACAGGAAATGAATGCACTGGCCAAAGGTCTACAGGCCTATTTGGGTTGGCAGGGGGCCGCTTACACAGTTTCAACCGCATGTTCATCCAGCGCCAAAGCATTTATTGCTGGGCAACGGTTACTCAATGCAAATCTGGCTGATGCTGTTTTGGTGGGCGGCGTTGATACATTATGTCGTTTAACTTTAAATGGTTTTAATAGTCTGGAAAGTTTATCTGAGGATATTTGTCAGCCATGCGGTCTTGAACGAGATGGGATTAACATTGGCGAAGCCGCTAGTTTGTTTCTATTAACCAAAGATTCTGCTCCAGTAATGTTTCTTGGTGGTGGTGAATCGATGGATGCATGGCATATTTCTGCACCGCATCCAGAAGGACTAGGGGCGGCTCAAGCCATGCAACGTGCTTTGGCAAATGCTCAGTTGAATGCCAGTCAGATTGCTTATTTGAATTTACATGGTACAGCCACGCCACAAAATGATGCGATGGAAATTAAGGCGGTACGGCAGGTTTTTGCAGATGATCGTGTGCCGATGAGTAGCACCAAACACAAAACAGGACATTGTCTGGGGGCTGCGGGTGCCGTTGAAGCTTATATTTGCCAACAGGTTTTGCTGGATCAGACATGGTTGCCATTGCATCAACAAGGTGAAATTGATCCTGAGCTTGCAGATCAACATTTTGTTAATCACAGTAAGGTCAGTCCACAAACAATTGTTGATCGACCTTTAAATTATGTTATGAGTAATTCATTTGCCTTTGGTGGCAGTAATGTCAGCTTAATTTTTGGAAGAACTTTGCCATGAATATTCAGGAAAAGGCAATTCAATATATTCCTCATCAAGAACCGATGGTATTTATCGATGATTTAGTGGAGATATCTGAACAATCTGCCGTTGCCAATCTGAACATTCGTCCAGCACTCTTATTTTGTGAGGCAGAGGGTTTACCTACATGGTCGAGTATCGAACTGATGGCACAAACCATTAGTGCCTATTCAGGATGGAAAGGGCAACAGCAAGGTCATACTCCCAAAGTTGGTTTTTTATTGGGAACTCGTAAATTAAATCTGCCCATGCCTTTTTTTGAAATGGGAAGTACCTTGATCATTCGAGTCGAGCAGCAATATTTACATGAAGGTTTGGGACAATTTGCCTGTGAGATTGCGTATAAAAATCATAAAATCTCAGCCCTCTTAAGTGTTTATGAGCCGACAGGCGATCAAGATAATAAGGAAAATGTGTGAATAGACGAATTTTAGTCACTGGCTCAAGTCGGGGGATTGGTAAAGCGATTGCTTTGCAATTAGCACAGGCAGGTTTTGATGTTACGGTTCATGCGCGTTCGCGTATTGAAGAAGCGCAGGCTGTAGCACAGCAAATTCAAGATTTGGGACGAAACAGCCACGTATTGATGTTTGATGTGACTGAGCGTGAAGTTGTGCGTCAGATGCTTGAGCAAGATGTTGAAACTCATGGTGCATTTTATGGTGTCGTCTTAAATGCGGGTTTGACTCATGATGCTGCTTTTCCAGCATTAAGTGATCATGAATGGGATGACGTGATTTCGACCTCTCTGGATGGTTTTTATAATGTGCTTAAACCGTTAATTATGCCGATGATTCATTTGAGAAAAGGGGGACGCATTGTAACCTTATCTTCGGTTTCTGGGGTGATGGGTAATCGTGGTCAAGTGAATTATAGTGCAGCAAAAGCAGGCTTAATTGGGGCGACCAAAGCTTTATCACTAGAGTTGGCAAAGCGGAAAATTACGGTCAATTGTGTCGCTCCAGGTCTAATTGAAACTGAAATGGTGACTGAAGAAGTCAAGCAACATGCCTTAAAAATGATTCCATTACAACGTATGGGAAATGTGGATGAAGTCGCCAGTGTCGTGAAATTTTTGTGTTCCGATGATGCATCGTATATCACACGACAAGTGATTTCAGTCAATGGAGGGCTGATCTAATGAAGCGTGTTGTGGTCACAGGTATGGCAGGCATTACTTCGCTTGGTGAAACTGCAGATACGATTTTTGAACAATTTGCTCAGGCTAAAAGTGGCATTCGTTATATGCCCGATTGGGAGAAATATACTGATTTGCGCACCAAGCTGGGTGGGCCTGTCGAAAGCTTTACGGTTCCCAAACATTTTAATCGCAAAGTCACACGCGGAATGGGCCGAGTAGCCTTGATGTCGGTGGTCTGCGCTGAAACTGCGCTGACAGATGCAGGTTTATTAAATGATCCCATTTTAAAAAGTGGCGATGCAGGTGTGGCATTTGGTTCATCTGCGGGAAGTGTCGATGCCGTACGTGAGTTTGGTTGTATGTTGATTGATAACGACATGAGCCAAATGAATGCGACCACGTATATCCGAATGATGTCACATACCAGTGCGGTGAATATGACCGTTTATTTCGGTTTAAAAGGTCTAACCTTACCGACATCGAGTGCCTGTACTTCAGGTTCTATGGCGATTGGTCAGGCTTTTGAAGCGATTAAGTACGGCAAACAAACCGTGATGCTGGCTGGCGGTGCAGAAGAACTCAGCGCGGCTGGGGCTGCGGTTTTTGATGTGTTATTGGCCACCAGTGGCATGAATGATCAGCCTGAACGAACCCCGCGGCCATTTGATCAAAAACGTGATGGGTTAGTGATTGGTGAGGGAGCTGGTTGCTTAATTTTAGAAGAATATGAGCATGCCAAAGCACGGGGCGCAAAAATTTATGCAGAAATTTTGGGTTATGGCAGTAATACCGATGGACAACACGTCACCCGTCCTGATCAGGAGGTGATGGCGCGCTGTATGCAACTCTCTTTAAAAGATGCAGGATTAATGGCGGATCAGATTGATTATGTTAGTGCACATGGTACCTCGACTGATCAGGGAGATATTGCTGAAACTCAAGCGACCGCGCAAGTGCTTGGTAAAAAACCGATTAGCTCACTGAAAAGTTATTTTGGTCATACGCTTGGCGCTTGTGGCGCGATTGAAGCTTGGCTAAGCATCGAGATGATGCATCGGAAGCAATTCATTCCAACCCTAAATCTGGATGAGGTTGATCCGCTTTGCGGTGATCTGGATTATATTACAGGGCAGGCAAGACCTTTAAATGCCAATATTATCATGAGTAACAATTTTGCTTTTGGGGGAATTAATACCTCCTTGATTTTTAAAAACCTGAAATAAGAGGAATACAACAATGTCACTTAAGAAACAACTCAGCTTTGCTGTACTGTGTATGGGATTAATGGGAACTGTACAGGCAGCAGATCAAGTGCATGATCTAGATTTTAAAGCGGCTGTGGATCGTGCAGTCGCTGATGGAACATTAGATGGTTCTGTAAAGTTTTATTTGAGTGGAACAAAATCAGGTGGTAAGGTTTTACAACAGGGGGCTGTTACCAATAAAAAAACCAATGGCTTTGCCAAGTCTGCTGAAAGCTCTTGTGATCGAGTATTACGTTCAGCTCTGATTCAGTTACAAAGTGCAGCAAAGGCTAAAGGTGGCAATGCAGTCACCAATATTGTGAGCTATTTCAAATCCAATGAAGCGAAAAGTCGCACGACTTACCAATGCTATAAAGGCATGGCGGTGACAAGTGTGGCGCTAAAAGGGGATATTGTTAAGTTTTAACTCAGTCTAAAATAATTTTATCCCGAAGTGAGCCAATGAGCATGAAAAACATTCAAGTGTATATTCGATCATTGGCTGATCTTCTTGAATTATCCGTTCAGGATTTTGCTAATCGTGCCGAGTATCAAGCTTATAAAAAAAACAAAATTTATCAGTATCGTGATGAATTAATTTCAAAATTTTTACATGTGCCTATTTTACAATTGCAGTATGCAACGGCTGAACAGGGAAAACCCTTCTTAGAAAATCAACACTTGAATTTTAATCATTCGCATAGCCAGAATGACTATGCATTGGCACTGAGTTTAAATGTTCAGGATTTGGGTGTGGATATAGAAAGCCTAGATCGCAAAATCCGCTTTGAAGCACTGGCTCAACATGCTTTTCATCCGCAAGAATACCAATGTTGGAAAGCTTTAGGGGAAGACATCAATTATTGGTTTAAGGTCTGGACCACCAAAGAGGCATTATTAAAAGCGCATGGTATGGGGATTCGTCTGGATTTAAATACCTTAAATACTCAGATGCATCCAACACACGACAATGGTCAGATTATCGATGAACGTTTAGGTATCTTTGCGTATCAATGCTTTGATTTAGGACATGCTATGCTGAGTGTGGCTTGGCGTTCGGGCATGGGATGCGGTCAGTTTATTGTGCCTAACATTCAGATTATAAATATGCATACATAAAACTTTTAGAGAATAAATTGGAAAACCATATGAAATTAAAAATCACTGATCGGGATATCAGTTGTCTTTATTACTTATTTTTAATTTGTGCTTTTTGTTCATTAGGTAGTGAACTTTATGAGAAATTTTTTATTGCGAAACGAACGATGGACTTATCTTCATTTTATACGTTCTTATTTTTCGCCTTATTAACTCGATACTACTATGCGATTGTTTATTTGCTCATAAAGCTTGAGGGTATCAATCAGCAAGAGCGTCAAAGACAATTAGATAGAGAGAAAGAACTAGAAAATAAAGAGCTTTGATCAAATGGATCATCAAAAAAATGCCAGTATTTCACTGGCATTTTTACGTCTTAACTTTTCAAAGATATTTAAGGAATATCATCTTCAAACTCAGGTTTAACCTGAACGATGAAGTCCTGACGGTTTAGGCCGCGCCATAAGGCAAAGGCTGTTCCGATATAAATCGAAGAATAAGTTCCGACAAATACCCCGACACACATCGCGACAGAGAACCATTTTAAGCCATCTCCACCCAAGAACATCATCGACACTACCACAAGGAGTAATGTCATAGAGGTGTGGATAGTACGACGTAAGGTTTCAGTCAGTGCAATATCAACGATCTCGCGTGGAGTGGCACCGCGAATCTTACGGAAGTTTTCACGGATACGGTCTGACACGACGATATTATCGTTTAGTGAGAAGCCAATCACCGCCAATACTGCTGCAAGAACAGTCAGGTCAAATGGCCATTGGAACAATGCAAACGCCCCAATGATGATCAGAATGTCATGGAATAATGACATGATCGCACCGAGTGCCAGTTTGAACTCAAAGCGGATGGTGACATAGATGAGCATGAGCAAAAGTGCCAAAGCCACAGCACCCGCAGAACGGATATAAAGCTCATTCCCGACTTGTCCACCAACTGCATCGACTTTGTGAACCATCGCAGTATTGTTTGGAAGTTGAGCCGCTTGAGAAATCGCTTTACCTAAGTCATCTACTTTAATTTCTTGTACAGGCATGCGCACCAGCAGGTCTTTATTACTGCCTAAAGTTTGCACTACAGCATCTTTAAAGCCTGCTTTTTCCAAAGCCTGACTTACCGCAGCTTGATTGACAGGCTGCGAGTAATTAATTTCTGCTGAGATACCACCCGTAAAATCAAGACCAAGATTTAAACCTTTGGTCACGATAAAGAAAATACTGGCAAGGGTCAGTAGAATCGAGAAGATTGCCGCTGGTTTGGCGATCTTCATGAATGGGATAATGCGTTCGTTGTCTGGACGGCCGTATTGTTTAGGTTGAGTCACATCAGTCATCATCGATCTCCTTATATGCTCAACTTTTTCAAATTACGACGTTTGCCATAAATGAGCTGGACAATCGCACGAGTTACTGTAATTGCAGTAAACATCGAGCAGACGATACCAATCATTAAGGTGACAGCAAAGCCTTTAATTGGGCCTGTCCCAATCGCAAATAGAATAAATGCAACAAGGAACGTAGTGAGGTTCGAGTCAAAAATGGTGTTATAAGCTCGATCATAACCTGCCACAATCGCCTGTTTGGGCGAAGCACCCCATTTCATTTCTTCTCGTATTCGCTCACAGATCAGAACGTTGGCATCAACTGCCATACCGATGGTGATCACGATCCCTGCAATACCTGGTAGGGTGAGGGAAGCGCCAATCCACGACATGACGGTTAAAATCATGGCAAGGTTAAACACTAAGGCGAAGTTGGCAATCAAACCAAACAGACGGAAGAATACGATCATCCAGATGGCGACTAAAATAAAGCCGACTTCGGTCGATAATATCCCTTTGTCGATATTTTCCTGACCTAAGCTTGGGCCGACGACGCGTTCTTCAACAAAGTACATTGGGGCTGCCAATGCGCCTGCACGTAACATCAAGGCAAGTTCAGAAGCTTCTTGTGGAGATGCAAGTCCCGTAATACGGAATTGTGAACCCAAAACGGCTTGAATGGTTGCGGCATTAATGACTACCGACTCTGTATAAGGCGTACGAACTTCAGTTTGCGCACCTGTCACAGGATCAGCCACATAGCTAATGCGTTGTTTATTTTCAATAAACAATACCGCCATACGCTTGCCGACAGAATTACGTGTAGCATCCGCCATGAGTTTACCACCCGCACTGTCCAGTGTGATGTTCACTTCTGCACCACCTGTATCCTGACTAAAGCCAGAACTTGCATTTTGTACACGTTCACCTGTCAAAATGCGATTACGATTCAGTAATAACTGACGACCACTATCCAATGATTCATACGCAAATACTTCTGTACCTGGAGGTAATGGCTGACCATTATATTTACCTGTGTAACGGTCAATATATTGATCGTTCTGATCTGAAACCAAACGGAATTCCAGATTCGCTGTACGGCCTAAAACACGTTTCGCTTCGGCAGTATCCTGTACGCCCGGTAATTCCACCACGATGCGGTTATTACCCTGAGTTTGTACCAGTGCTTCTGCCACCCCTAACTCATTAATACGGTTACGCAGTGTGGTTAAGTTCTGATTTACCGCATAAGACTGAATTTCCTGACGACGAGCATCGGTATAAGTCAAACGCAAGCTTGAACCGTTATCCGTTGCCACAGCCTGTTGGGTGAATTCATTGCCATTACGACGTAAGAAATCCATCGCCGTATCACGATCAGTATTGTTGGCAAACTGAACGTTAATCGCATTGTTATTGAGTGAAAGACTATTGAATTTGATGTTGTTGTCACGGAATTGACGACGAATATCACTTGCCGATGTTTCCATACGTTGCGCAATGGCTTTGTCCATATCAACTTCAAGCAGGAAGTGGACACCACCGCGTAAGTCAAGACCAAGCTTCATCGGCTTCGCCCCAATCTTTTGCAACCATTCTGGGGTTGTGGGTGCAAGATTGAGTGCCACCACGTAGTTTTCACCTAAATCACGACGTAAGACATCCTGCGCTTTCAGCTGATCTTCAGATGAACTTAAACGCAACAAGGCCGCATTGGCACTGAAGGTATTGTCATGGCTAGGAATATGGGCAGTTTTTAAAATTTGCTCTGCTTTTTGTACAATGCTCTGATCAATTTGAGTACCGGCTTTGGCACCTGAAATCTGAACAGCAGGTTCATCTGGATACAAACTTGGCAGCGCGTAGAGTGTACTGATGATGAGTACAACCACAATCAGTACATATTTCCATGCAGGGTAACGCATTCGCTTTCTTCTTAAAATGAAAAAGTCGTGCAACATGCACGACTGTTTTTATGATTAAAGGTTATTTAGAGTGCCTTCAGGAAGAACTGAAATCACACTTGCGCGTTGAATTTTAACTTCATTACCACGATTCAGTTCAACCACCGCATAATCACCTTCGATTTTGGTGATACGGCCCATCAAACCACCCGCAAAAACGACTTCACTACCAACACCTAGACTCTCAATGAGGGAACGATGCTCTTTGGCACGTTTAGATTGAGGACGCCAGATCAAGAAATAAAAGATCGCAATAAATACTGCAATCATCAGTAAGTTGGTGACCATGCTTGGGCCTTGTGCCGTTGCTGGTGCTGCGTGAGCAGAAGAAATTAAAAAGCTCATTTCGATTTCCTAAACTTAAAACCTAAATTAAAAAAGGATTGTCAAATCCTGACAAAATACGAGTTCGTTCTGCAATTTACCTTGTCTTTTTGTTGAGCGCAAATCTAGTTGCATCAATCTACAGGACAAGCGGGAACTTCTAAACCACGACGGGTATAAAAGTCTGTCACAAATTCATCGAAAGTCCCGTGATCCAAAGCATTTCGGATATCTTGGGTAAAGCGCTGGTAATAACGTAAGTTATGGATAGTTCCCAACATCGATGCCAGCATTTCACCACATTTTTCAAGATGATACAGATAGGCACGAGTAAAGTTTTTGCACGTATAACAATCACAATGCGGATCAAGCGGACTTTGATCATGACGATACTTGCTATTACGGATGCGAACCAGACCGTCTGTCACAAAGTAGTGTCCATTCCGCGCATTACGGGTGGGCATCACGCAGTCAAACATATCAATCCCGCGACGAATCCCTTCTACAATATCTTCAGGCTTCCCAACGCCCATCAGATAACGTGGTTTATCATGCGGCATTTTATTTGGCAGATAATCCAGCACCTTGATCATTTCATCTTTCGGCTCACCGACTGATAAACCACCAATCGCATAACCATCAAAACCAACTTCAAGCAAGCCATTTAAGGATTCATCACGCAAATCTTCATACATGCCACCCTGAATAATGCCAAATAATGCATTGGTATTTTTCAGTTCATCATGATGATGGGTTTTACAGCGTTTTGCCCAACGTAGCGAAAGTTGTAAAGACTTTTGTGCTTCTTCATGGGTTGCAGGATAAGGCGTACACTCATCAAATATCATCACGATATCCGAGTTAAGCACCTGCTGAATTTCCATAGAGATTTCAGGGGACAAAAATACTTTTGAGCCATCAATCGGTGAACGGAACGTCACGCCTTCTTCTTTAATCTTACGCATTGCGCCGAGACTAAACACCTGAAAACCACCAGAATCGGTCAAGATTGGCTTATTCCATTTGATGAAATCGTGCAATCCACCATGCTCTTTGATGACTTCAAGGCCTGGGCGCAAGTACAAATGAAAGGTATTGCCCAAAATAATTTGCGCCTGAATTTCTTCAATGTCACGTGGCAACATACCTTTGACCGTACCATAAGTACCCACGGGCATAAATACAGGAGTTTCAACGATGCCGTGTTCAAGAGTCAAACGGCCACGACGGGCGCGCCCCGACTGACCTAATTTTTCAAACTTCATGCAACTTTCCAAATCGAGGCGAAAAAACAGTTCGCTGATGGCTAAAATAAAGAGCACTATTTTCCTAGATTTATGCAGGGAGTTCTACTACTAAATGTTATGAGATCGATAAAAAGCCAAATTCTACGATCAACTGTACCTAATATTGCTTTGTAGGTTAGATTGAAGAGCGTGATCCATCACTCAGGATAGAGCAATGATCACTTTATTCAAAACCAGGATTTAAAAATTAGGACGATAATCAAAACTTTGCGCAGCAGCATGATCACGAAATGGACGAATCGATTTCTTGCCTAAAGTTAAAGTATTAATCATATTATTGGGAAATACTTCAATATGATTATTAAACAGTTCGACATTGCGGTTAAAAATGGTGATGGCCGCACTGACATTATCATTTTGCTCATCAATCTCATTCATCATACGTAGATAGATTTCATTGGCTTTGAGTTCAGGGTAGTTTTCTACCACCACATTCAAACTATGCATCAATTCTTTATTTAAGTTTTCAATACGTTGCAATTGGGCAATATCTGTATGATCGACATTCAGGTTAAGAATACTTTGGCGTAACTCAGTGACTTTTTCCAAAGTGCCTTTTTCAAAACTGGCATATTGTTCAACCATTGGTGCAAGTTCATCCAATACTTTTAATTTTTGCCGTTCATAAGTCGCTACATCTGCCCATGCGCGTTTGGTTGCATTAAAATGCAAAACAATTTTATTGCGAATGAAAATACCAAAAATAATAATGACTAAAATAATGAGCAGAAAAATCCACAAACCCATCGTATTCCCCAAAATTGTTATTTTAAAAAAGTGCTGAGATCAGAACACAGTTGTTCATAATGTTTTAATCGAAAGGTACGTAAATGTCCACGTAAACTTGAAATATCCTGAATTTCCCGTGCTTTGGAACTGACTTCAAATAAATCTGCCTCACCTAAAAAGCACATCATATTTTGATGCGAATGAAAAATCAGTTCACCTTTACGCGATTTAAAAAAATCGGACAAGCGCAGTAATAATGCAGGATTAAGTGTTTTGACCAATTGTAGTTGATCCATCCCATAAATCTGTAATTGCTGATTAATCTGGATATCACTGCTGTTCCAGCGGACTTCGTATGGGAAACCAATGTCCCGACGTAAATTAGTTACCGCAAGTCCGCGTATTCGTGTCTCAAAGATAAAAACGCCCCACTGATTTTTTTCTGTACGACGAATAGTAACTTTGTCTCCATCTGCATCATGAATATGCGTTTCTTCGATGTAGGTATATTGGAAAATAAAAGCAGGATATTGATGGTTCTCATCATCACTAATATTTGCACTGGCATACCACGGAATTTGATTGGAGGTGGAACCTTTATTAAACAGGGGAAAGCTATTTTTGAGTTGATTAATCAATAAGGTTGAACTCATGCCTAAAGGTAAATGTTCAGGAGTTCGCCCAAATTTTAAATGGTAGCGTGTTTCAATCGACTTTTCTTCCAGATATCGAACAACTTCTTGAATAGCATCATCTGTTTCATAAAGAATAAAAGCTAAAAACAATAAAACAATGCTACTAAAAAACCCAAAAATAAAAGGCAAACCTATGCTGGGCAAAGCAAACATGGCAAAGAAACTGAGCGCACCTAGCAGCATCAGAAACTTGGGTAAACCATTGTCAAAACGGAGTGTAGGATGATCTCCCCACGGATGCAGTTGATCCAAAATTTGCTGATGCGTTTCGACTTGTTCGCCAATCTCCCAAAGCCGTGCAATATTACGAAATACATGCGCATTTTTTTTACGACGAATATGTAATGCGCGTTGTACAGTCTCAATTGGCATTGTAATGATTTACCTTATTGAGCCTGATCGATCAACATGGCGTCGCCATAACTAAAGAAACGGTATTTTGATTCGACTGCATGGGCATAGGCTTTCAGGATATTGTCACGATTTGAGAGTGCCGAAACTAACATCAATAAGGTCGACTCAGGCAAATGAAAATTGGTAATCAAGCGATCTACCATACAAAACTGATAACCTGGATAGATAAAAATTTGAGTATCGCCTGTCCAAGCCGCAATCTGACCCTGATGTGCTTGTGCTGCGCTTTCCAATGCACGAGTTGCAGTCGTTCCAACAGCAATGATTTTATTGCCACGTGCCTTTGTTTGACGAATTAACTTGACAGTGGCATCTGGTACATCACACCATTCACTATGCATAGTATGATTTGTAATATCATCCGTTCGTACAGGCATAAATGTTCCCGCACCGACGTGCAAAGTGACAAACGTTTTTTGAATGCCTTTTTGTTCTAGTTTTTTGAGTAAATCTTCATCAAAATGCAAACTTGCAGTTGGTGCCGCAACGCTGGCAATTTTTTCGGGATCATGAAATACGGTTTGATAGCGTTCTGTATCAATGGCTTCCGCTTCGCGATTAAAGTAGGGGGGAATGGGAAGTTGTCCATAACGATCTAAGACTGACAATATAGGTTGCGAAAATTCCACCACAAATAAATTTTCATGACGGCCTTGTACAACGACCCTGACTCCATCTTCACCCATAAATAGCTCTGCGCCCGCTTTGGGGGTATTGCTAGCTTTTATGTGACAATGGGCAATGGTTTGATCCAGCATACGTTCAACCAAAACTTCAACGGCGCCACCACTTGCACGTTTACCTTTTAAACGCGCTTTCATGACTTTGGTATCGTTTAAAACCAGTAAATCACCTTCATTTAATAAATCGACAATCTCGGTAAACATACGATCGTGATATTGACCTTGTGCATCTAAATGTAGAAGACGCGAAGCACTTCGTGATTCTAGTGGGTAACGAGCAATAAGTTCATCTGGAAGATCAAAGTTAAAGTCTGAAAGCTGCATAATACGGGACATTACAAAATTTGCGCCTAGTATAGTCTTTTTGGCTTTTGGAAGGGAGTCATGATGATTTTATCCGGATAAAAGTTTGTTTGCTGCAAAAGTAGGCAATAGTTAAAGTCTTGTCGTTGACAAGTTTTTAAAACACGCTATTATACGCAACACAAAGCAAGCATCAGCTCTCCCGAGGTGGTGAAATTGGTAGACGCGGTGGACTCAAAATCCACTGTCAGCGATGACGTGTCGGTTCGAGTCCGACCCTCGGGACCACTATAATAAAAATATACACTAACATATCGGTAATTCTCTTTTAAATACAGATCTTTAATCCAAATCTCATACCTCTATATGCCAACATATACCACTATACAACGTGGAATAATAAGGATACATTTGAGGATATATTGACTGCGGTCAACATCCGTATCCTTATTCTGAGTGAAACCCTTATGGCAAAACAGATTAAGCCACTTTCTTCAACTCAATGCGAAAGCGCAAAACCCAAAGAAAAAGACTATAGCCTATACGATGGTCAAGGTTTGATTTTATTTGTCCGTAAAAATGGCTCTAAAGTCTGGCGATTCAAATATAAACGTCCTAATGGTAAAGATGGATTAATGACATTAGGTAACTATCCAGCACTTACACTTAAGGAAGCCAGAGAACGGCGTGGTATTTACTTAAATCAACTTGCCAATGATATTGATCCAATCAATCAAATAAAGATTGAAGAAGCGAAAAACAGTGATGAATTTAGTTTTGAACGAATTGCTAGGGCTTGGCATGCAGCTTATAAGCAACAGGTAAATGGAATGAGGATACCGCTAGAAAAGCCTTAAGCAACTTTGAAATGTATGTTTTCCCTATCATTGGTACTAAACCAATAGACATGATAAAAACCCGAGATTTATATAGCGTCCTAAGCAAGATTGAGGAAAAAGGTTATTTAGAAATTGTGAGTAAAACTCGTCAAAGGTTTTCAGGTATTTTCGCTTATGCCATTACTCAGGGATATATTGAACTTAGCCCAGCAGTGGCATTGGGTGATGCAATCACCATTACAAGAAAAACAAAACACTATCCTAAATTACCGTTGGTACGCTTACCTGAGTTTTTCAGCCGCTTAAGGAATGACGGGGGCAACCCAATTACCAAGCTGTGCTTAGAATTTGCGTTACATACGTTTGCCCGATCCAGCGAACTACGCTTTGCACGCTGGAACGAGTTTAATTTTGATAAAAAGATGTGGACGATACCGCCAACAAGGGAATTAATTGCTGGTTATAAAGATTCTCACAGAGGCGCAAAGATGAAAGAAAAGCATCTAATTCCTTTATCCCCACAAGCCTTGAAACTTATTAAAGAAACACAGGTTTATAGCGGTATTTCTTTAAATGTATTCCCCAATAGCGTAGATATGGGTGGTTTTCTGAGTGAGAACACAGTCAATGACATGATACGGCGTATGGGGTACAGCACACAGGAGGATGTATGCATTCATGGTTTTAGAGGTATGGCATGCGGTGCATTAATTGAAAGCACATTATTTACTGAGGATGCAGTAGAGAAGCAAATGAGCCACCAAGAGCGCAACGGCGTAAGATTGGCTTATATGCACCATGCTGAATTTATGGAAGAACGTAGGATGATGCTGTGCTGGTGGAGCGATTACCTAGAGGCTAACCAAGAGAAATTTATCAGCCCGATGGAATTTAGCCTCTCATTAATTGAACAAGCCAAGCAAGGCATTCTGAATATTAAATATGCGAAGTTGATTAAGCTTAAATTGGCTGAAATGACAAATTCTCATATAGCATAAATGGCTCAATTGAGAATTTGTGCTTATTGGTTATTTTGCCTATAACTCTATTTTTTTATTTTGCAGATATGCTGGTTTTTTAGGTGTTACACTTGTTACAGGTTACATCTTTGTTTTATAAGGATTTAATTTTTAGAAGTTGTAACACCTTTAATTTTATAGGTTACAGCATTGTTTTTTATTTATATTTTTAAAAATTATATGGATGCAAGATGAAGCTGTAACACCTTTAAAAGACTGATAGAGCATCTTTAAATGTTATAAAAATACTAATAATTTATTGTTTTATAAAATATTATTTATATTTTATGGCGGTAACTATTTTTGTAACCTGTTTTTTGCATGAATTTCTTGAGAATAGATAAAAATCAGAATCTGTTACGCTGGGGTGTAATCCAGCATAGGCAAGAAAAGCCTCTGAAATTCCTCAATTGATTGACCAAAATGACATTTTAGTATTCCTGTTTTTATATATTTTTTAAATATGTTATTGGTCAAAACATTTTTAGCCAAAAAGTAACCAATATATACCCACATATAGCACTATACCGTGATATGTTCTAAAATGTACTTCATATTAATGTACATGTGGGTAAGTTTATGAGTACTGCCATAGAGCGTATTAATTTACGTGCAACCCGTGAAGCTAAACAGGTAATTGAGCAAGCAGCAGCCCTTACAGGGACTACACTCAGTGCTTTTATGTTGCAGCACGCTTATGAAAAGGCATTAAACCTGATTGAACAACAACAACGGATCACACTAAATGCAGCAGATTGGGAACGATTGAACCAAGCACTTGAGAACCCAGCAGAGGCAAATGAGGAATTAAAAGCATTAATGGCACTGGGTGAACAACTTGTCTAAATTGCTTTTTAAAGTTGAGCCGTTAAGCGGTAAATATGATCGAAACGCATTTGACTGTGGTGAGCCATTACTGAATATCTTTTTACAGCAGCAGGCAAGCCAATTACAAAAGCGAATGGTGAGCCGTACCTATTTAGCCATAGATGAACATGAGCGTATTGCTGGTTTTTATAGTTTATCTACGACTCAGGTGCATCGGGCTGAATCCCCTGATCAGTTTAAGCAGTTTTCAGCATATCAGCCGATCCCAGCAGCGTTAATCGGGCGATTAGCGATTAATGAAGCGCATCAAGGGCAAGGTGTGGGGCGTTATCTATTAGCCCACGCATTGACCACGATTAAACGTCTTGCGGATACGATTGGCATAGCAGTCGTGGTGATTGATGCAAAAAATTCAGATGTAGCCGATTTTTATAAAAAGTTTGGATTTTTTGCAGCCAGTGATTCAGATCTGCGACTGTTTTTATTGGTTAAAAGTATTGCTAATACTAAATAGCCTTTTATGTCAAAAGATTTGCATCGGAATTATTTTATTGTGAGTAACAGAAAATGACAGAAAAAAAAGAAATAAAGAATTTAGGTAAACTTACACTTAAAATTTTAGAACAAATCAAAGATTCTGATCCTAATAATACATACGGTGCTCTTCTTGAAAAATATGAACAATCAACAGAAGCGGAAAAATTAGATTTAGAGCAAAAATATCCCTCACTTTTATCATCTATGAACGCTACTTTAGAACTAAATGGGAAAAAGGTTGGTAAATCTGATTTTTTTAATTTTTCAGAACAATTTGAAAAATCAGAAAGGAACAGAATCAATAGAATGAATGAACAATCTGAAAAATTTTCGATAGCAATGCAAGAAGAACGAGAGCGTAAAGAAAAATTAGAACAAGACCGTCATGCCCAACTTGTTTCAGTATTAGAGCGTAATAATAGCCAACAAGCTTTGGCGGATGAAAATGCACAACTAAAAGCAGAGATTGAAAAACTACAACAAGAAAAAAATTACCTAGAAAGTGAAATATCTAAATTAAAAACAGGCATTGAAATCAATTCTAATAGTCAATTGTTATTAATTTCTACCTTGTTTGCAAAATATAGAGCAGAAAAACCAAGAGTACGAACGCAAGATAAAACACTCAAGGATATTGAAGAGGAAAATAGTGATATTTCAGGTTTATCATTTAGCCAGACTTCTAAAATTATGGCTGTAGCAAATAGTTTTTATAAGCAATTGAAAAATAATAAATAGTATTGAATTCTATTTCATTGAAATTATAAATTTTCTAATGAAATGACTTTAATTAACTGAAAAATAAGAATAGCTCCTATCAGCGTTGCAATGTCATGCAATAGCTAATCATGTAACACAATGATAGGGGCAGTATATGCAAGACACTAATTTACCTAACCATCCTATCCCAATACGGGTATCTCAAAAAACAGCTTGCCAAATGCTAGACCTCTCACCAGAGGGATTACGCAAACTAATAGCAAAAGATGCAACCTTTCCAAAGTCATATAAGGCTGGCAACACACGGCAAAGTCCTGTTTATTTCGACTATGCGGAACTGGTGCAATGGCATAACAACCAGAAACAAACCAATGCTGTACATACGGTTTAAACGGAGGCACAGGCAATGACAGAACAATTTTACCGTATGAAAGACCTTGCCAATATTCCCGAACGTCCAGCACGTACTCATATGTATAAATCAGGGATTAACAAAGGCAAGGTTCGGGTCATAGGCGCACGCCAAGCCAGTAAAGGGCTAATTGGAGTATCTGAGAAGACATTATGGGAATGGGTGCGTAAAGGTGAGTTTCCCCAGCCAATTCGACTAAGCCCAACCATTACTGTATGGCGTGCCTCAGATATTGCGGAATGGATGAAACAAAAGGATCGGAGCATTGAAGTATGACAATTTATTCAACAGCGACCTATCAGGCATGTAAATCTGAATTATCCGATAAAGTTATTCATGGCATTACATGTAAGCAAATAGATCAAGCACATCTATATGATGCTAATAAGTTATTTGCCAACCTAAAATATGATTTAGAGCAACCTTGCACCATACAGGTGATGATCCAAAATAATTTATTAATGGACGGCTACGACAATTTACCTGAGTTTGCCTATTTCACGGCAGAAAACAATGATTTTGCCCTGTCTAGTGATTTAATTCAGCCATTTCAATATGATAGAGAACATGTTTACTTTGTCACGGCCTATCGTTTTGATAATGAGGACGGAAAAGCTGAAATGGTGACACATGAAGCTGAATATTCACCAAGTCACCTTTATTTCACCAGTAATTTACAGTGTGTTTTAAATGTTGTGGGTTTCCTACTATCCATCGGCACAAATACAGGCTTTTTGAAAGTCGAAAAAACCACTGTAGAGAATGCAAAATATCAGATTAATAAACGTCTTGATCACGTTGAGCTATTAAAGCCCCACAACAGTGATGTATTGGGACATGCTGGGGATTATTGGGCAACGTATCAGCTTTATACCTATTGTGATACAGAACATGCACGTTTTGACTATCAAAATCACTACACCAAAGCCCAAGCACAGCAGGCCCTTAAAGATATTAAGGAAATGAATTGGCATATCAATCCTAAAACTCTGGTGGTTCAAGGCTGTATCTTGATTGGTAAAGATAACCAAGAACAGGAGTATCAAAAAGCACAGATTGATATAGAAAAACCTTATGACTTTGAAAAAGGCGATATACCGAATAAGGAAAGTGCCACATGGGTAATTGAAAGTTACAACCATAGCGAAAGCATACGCCAAGCGATTGCAAATCAACAGCAAGGAGGGCAAACCTAATGCTTTCCATACAGTTATTGACGTGTGCAATCATTGCACTATTACAAAATTACATTGCAATCCAGCTCAAAGCTTTATATTCTGAATCCGTCCAATGCAAAATCATTGGATTAGCTGTGGAAGGCTATAAACTACAAGGCGCACAGTCCGTTATCTGGACTTTTTTTGCGCGTAATATCTCTATGCGTTCGCATTTTATGGCGAAGCTGGAGAGGGACGCTTTCGAGCGTACAGGAAACCTTGTAGTCCTGTCTTCCAACCCTTTTCAGCTTTGCCACCCTCATTTGGAAGTGAATGGCAAAGCTCCTATTTCTACAAGGAGTGCATAATCATGCCTAATCAAACTACAACTTCTCAAAATAAAGCCTTTCAAGTTCTTACAGAGCTAGATAAACCTGTTAAAGATTATTTCTTTTGTCTAAAAGAAATTCATGCACTACATAACGCCGTGATTCACTTCATTGGCAATGAAAGCAATCCACAATTTAAAAAAGAGATTCAAACGGTACATTCGGTTTTGCATGGCTCATTGCAAATCATCAGCCCGTGGATTGTACAGTTGGATGAACAAACCAATGCCATTATGGGTATTGAGGAAACAGAAGATCCAACCACTTTAATTTACGCAATTTACAGCGATTTTCAAAAACTTGATGTAGACGTACAGCATCTAGCAAACCTTGCCAAAATCGCAAATGAAGAAATTTTACAGATCAATCCAGCTCATTTTAATACGGCTGGTGTTGAAATTAGCGTGATTCAACTTTTGGTCAGTGCCATCCAACGCATGACTATCCAATTACAATCCGATATTTTCGCCGAGTGTGATGTTCTAGGACAGCTATACCCAACAATCTTTAAAGTTGAGGTGTAGACCTATGAAAAAAGCGCACCCTACGCTAGGGAAATATCGAAATCAACAGCATGGCAACCGCAACGATAAGCCAAAGAAATTTGGCTTAAATCGTGCGTTATTGCCCGATCCTATCGAATATCTAACCGCCAGAGGCTACGCCGTCAAAGGTCGTGGTGAATGGCGTGAGATGATTTGCCCATTTCATGATGACAGTACCCCAAGCCTACGTATCAACAGCCGTAAAGGTTGTTTTAAATGTATGGCATGCGATGCCAAAGGCGGTGATCTGATTGCATTTCACCAGTTGCTTACAGGTAAGCCATTTATTGAGGCTTGTAAGGATTTAGGCGCATGGGAGGATCACGCATGACTGACTTTTTAGATTATCAGGAAGTACAAGAACAAGCCTTTGCCCATGCCCAAAAGCTGGCGGAACGTGAGGTTAAAAACGGCTTTCAGTTTGAATATTTGTTCTGTTATACCGATGGTCACGGTATGCCCGTATATTGGAAAGTCCGCGCTAAAAACCACCATACAGGTGATAAATGGATTCGTGTTTTTTCCAGTGGCGAACGTGGTTTTAAATTTGGTGATCCTGATTTTAACCAGGTGCATCCAGTAGGTCAGGGCAAAAAGCCATTATATGCATTAGAACGAGTACTTTTTGCCCCTGATAAACATTCAATCTACATGGTTGAGGGTGAACAAAAAGCTGATTATCTCAATAGTTTGGGTTTATATGCCACGACATGCGGAGGTAGTGGCAATACAGATAAAACCGATCTTAGACCACTAGCACGCCGTGATATTGTCATCTGGGCAGATAATGACAAGGCTGGAACTAAGTTTTTCAATGAAATTGCCAGTGAACTAAATAAATTAGGCTGTAACGTGCGTTATATCTTGCTAGATGGGCTAAATCTGCCTGAGAAAGCCGATGTAATGGATTGGGTAGAGATACGCAAGCAAAACGGACTAGACACCACAGCAAGGGATATAACAGCCTTAATCACAGCAGCCTATCAACCACCATCACCAGAAAGCACGTTACCTGATGGGATGTTAGCCGAGCCTATGGAATGGGAAAACGGCAGTTTTGAGGTGCATGATAAAGGTGTTTTCTACATCGAAAAACTCAAAAATGGTGAATATCGGGAACGATTTATCTCTAGTCCTATTTTGGTGACTGCTAAAACAAGAGATAACACCAGTAACAACTGGGGACGTTTATTGCAGTGGCAAGATGACGCATTTACTCACCATAATTGGGCAGTGCCAAATGAGCTATTTCAAGGTGATGGGACAGAATCACGAAAAGCCTTATCGAATCAGGGGGTAATCATCACGCCAGACCGTAGAGGCAGAGAGCTTTTTCAAATCTACTTAATGAGCTATCCAGTTGATAAATTTGCCTTATGTGTGGATAGCGTAGGCTGGCATGGTCACCGCTATGTATTGCCAACTGAAACCTATAGCAATTCAGCTACCCAACACGATGAAGTTATTGTCTATCAGCGTACAGATGGGCTAGATAACCGTTTTCAATTCAAAGGTGAGTTAGATACGTGGAAAAATGGCGTAAGTTTATTGCTAGAAAGTCACTCTAAGCTGGTATTTAGCGTGGCGTGCGCCTTTGCTGGGCAATTACTTGAACCATTAAATCAACAAGGTGGTGGCTTTCATATTAATGGGACATCCTCTAAGGGCAAAAGTACGGCTATTTATCTGGCTTGTAGTGTATGGGGACACCCTAAAGAGTATTACCGTACTTGGCGATCAACAGGCAATGCTTTAGAACAAACTGCATTCATGCACAATGATGGTTTTTTGGTACTGGATGAAATTGGCGAAGCATCGGCAAAGGATATTGGTCAAACCGTGTATATGCTTGCCAATGGTCAAGGTAAAGCACGTATGGGACGCAGCTTAACCGCTAAAGCACCGCAACAGTGGCGTGTTTTATTCTTATCCAGTGGCGAAAAGACCTTTAAAGAGATTCTCAACGAGATTGGCCAAACGGCTAAATTGGGTCAAGAGATTCGATTGCCTGAAATCAGTTTAGATGCTTGTGAATATGGTGTCTTTGATCTTGTGGACTTTGCCCCTGATGCATCACAGCAAGCCAATATGCTGTATGAAAATGCGATCAATGCTTATGGGGTAGCTGGCAAGGCATGGCTTGAATATTTGACTAGCGATAAAGGTCGTATTACTGAAACCGCTTTAAAGCTGTATCAACAATACAAAGCTAAAATTACACCTGATCATGCACAAGGTCATATTGCCCGTGTTGCTTCGCGTTTTGCCGTGGTCGCCGTGGCTGGTGAATTGGCAACCCAAGCCAATATCACGGGCTGGAAGAAAGGACGAGCATTTGAAGCCGTAAATAGCGTGTTTAAAACATGGCTCAATAATTTTGAGATGGTCGGAGATTTTGAGGATCGGCAAATACTTCAGCAAGTCCGGGCATTTTTTGAGGCGAACGGAAATAGCCGTTTTGATACCTTGATTGAGGGTAATAAACGTGCAAGCTATGGCAACCAAGATCATGCAGATGATAACAGCACGGATACCAAGAGTTTTAGAGAAAAAACGATCTATCGAGTCGGTTACAAGGTGGTGAATGCCCAACAGCGTGAAACCCTACGTTATTTGTTCTTTAAAGAGCAATTTAAACAAGAACTTTGCACAGGTTTTGACCCTAAAAAAGTGGCTAAAGTGCTGAAAAAACATGGCTGGTTAGATTGTGCCAATGGCAAAACCACTAAACAGGAGCGCACGCCTGAGAGTAAAAATCCAGTTTGGCTATATGTGTTCAACACCACAATGTTTAGTTATGACATTGAGAAAGCTACCAATCCTCATATAGATGACTTAAACACTGGCACAAGCATCGAAATTTAAACCTATTTCAACCGTATGGATTATCCAATTCATACGGTTTTTTATGAATGATGGTACACGTTATGAATATCGCCCAATTACTGAATCATGCCCTACAACATTATGGTGCAAGCCTTGAATTAATAGATCACCAAACTTTAAAACTACATCATGCACAGAATTTACCAGCATATTTAACCGATCTATTACGTAAATACAAACCGCAGATCATACGCCGTGTACAACTTGAATCAGCATATCAGCTACTGGAATATGTTCGGATTGAAGGTACAGAGATTCACCTGATTAGCCCTGATCGGTTACGCTTAGATCATGCTGAACGCTTGACGGATACTGATATTCGCAAGATGAAAGCGCTTAAAGCAGAAATCATAGAAATATTGAGTCATACAGCTACAACCAGAAATGATTTAGATCCATATGTCCAGCATGAAATCATTCAGACCTATTTTGACCGTTTAGAACGTCACCGCAGTAACCTACGCAAAATCAATAGCTCAGTTGAAAATGCGCTAGTTAAGCCTAATGACCTAATCCAAGACTTGACGGTTAAATTCATACTGAATCAGGAACAAGCCCAGCAATACATAACTACTATGATTGAACAACGCATTTTCTATTACGACAGTAACTCTAAATTTTATCTATTCCCTAATTTCACCCATACAACAATGCACAGCTTTCACAAGTACAACTACGCAGCCCAAGCCATATTTTAAAAATAAGACTCACAAAATTGCTCCGTTTTCATTGCAAGGGCGAGATCACTTATTCCGAAATTTTCGCACTGTTTTGTAATGTAGTCGGCTGATCTACTGATGTGATAATAAAAACCAGTAGTTTTTATGGTTTATGCCTAAAAATATCCTGGACTGCCACCATTCTCCTAGACAAATATCGTCTATTCTTTTTGCATAGGAGAGAACCTTATGAGTGGACAACGATACACCCCAGAATTTAAAGATGAAGCTGTCAAATTGATTACTGAACGTGGATATTCTGTCACCGATGTTGCAGAACGTTTAGGTGTATCACAGCACAGCATTTATAAATGGCTAAAGGCAGTACAGCCTTTACATAATAACTCTGATGAACATGAACTGCTCGAAGCAAAGAAAGAAATTCTACGCCTTAAAAGTCAGCTCAAACAAACTGAAGAGGAACGGGATATCTTAAAAAAGGCCGCAAGGTACTTTGCAAGCCTGCCCGAGTAAAGTATCAGTTTATCCTTGAATACAGCCATCAATTTAAGATTAAAACGATGTGTCGGGTTCTGAAGATTGCTCGTGCTGGCTATTACGCCTGGTTGCATGAACCTGAATCAGGCAGGACTATTGAAGATAAGCGCTTATTACAGCTCATCCGTTCTTCTTATGATGCCTGTTATGGTATCTACGGTTATCGTCGCATCACACTGGATCTTAAAGAGCTAGGTGAAAACTGTGGGCCTAATCGTGTGCTGAAGATCATGAAGAACAATGCCATTGCCGCTGTTCGAGGATATAAGAAGCATAAAAGCTATGGTCGTGGTCGTCCGCAGATTGTGCCACCTAACCATTTAAATCGAGAGTTTGTTGTAAACACACCTGATACCTCGTGGGTGACTGATATTACCTACATCCG
>NZ_JEZN01000021.1:0-47981 GCF_000581715.1 Acinetobacter sp. 479375
GTTAAGCCTGCCGCCAGCGTTCAATCTGAGCCATGATCAAACTCTTCAGTTAAAATCATTTTGCGTCTTTCTTAAAGAACAAGACGCCAATTCTGGCTCATCAATTACTGACAAATTCTCTCAAATAAACTTCGAGTAATTTAAACCAATTAATTAATGATAATATTTCGATCAATCAATTGGTAAAAATCCACACAAGTTGTTCTTCTATTTTCTTAATGATCTATTCCTTACCTCGTCAGTAAGAAATTCAACTCAATACAAATCCTTCAACCTTAACCCTAAAAGCCAAGATCTTCATCGTGTATCGCGTCGGGATGCTGCGTATTCTATACAGTTTTTAAAGCAACGCAAGCCCTGAAAGCATTTATTTTCAATAGATGCACTTTTTTTCAGCAATTTAGCCTTGAGCGTTCAACAAATAAACATAAATTGATTATTCTTCAAACTTGGCATTAAAAAAAGTACATGCAAGCATGTACTTTTAGCATAAATGGAATCTTAGACGTCTTCAGTGAATATGGTAATTACCGCGTACATCAATCACTTCTCGAATCATTTGCTGTCTTCCCATATAACTTTCCCCAAAGAAAAATAGTTTTGCTCGATAAGGTAATCTGGACATGACCATGCTTGATAATTGGTAATTTTCAACAACATCTAATTTATCTAGATAATAATGCGCTAATAAATACTGTTCTTCTTCAATAGCACTAGGATCTGTGTCAAATAAAAAAGTGATAAGCCAGTTGAGGTGTTGTTGATCAAATCCCATGGATAGCTCTCCTCTCGTTGTTTTTATCTACTAAGATGTAGTTTCTATTAGGTAAATATCATTTTTACTGATGAATGCGGGTTTATCTATAATGGTTCGCGAGGACGCTCTCCTTAAACTTAAACATGTCATGAATTTTTTGTTTAATCTATTTATACCGTAGTTTTTTCTGTTGTACAGGATTTATTTGCCTTTTCCCAAAAGAATGCGATTGTGATCATTTTACTGTTTGTTTGACTTATTTTTATGTATTTATGCGGATAAACAAAGTGATACTCACCATAGTTGTACAGCTCATATTCATAATTTAACAAAGCTTGAATTGGAATATAAAGAAAAAGCAGACACGAGGTCTGCTTTAGAAATATCACAAAAATTTTGTACGTATTAGTCAATGAAAGTGACTCGAGCAATGGCTTTTTTGCCTGCTTGTATAATGTAGGTCTGGTTCTCTTTGACAGAGAAATTGGCATCGACCACGTTCCAGTCTACTTTCACGGCGCCACGAGCAACCGCATCTTTAGCTTGAGCTGCATTTTTGGTGAGTCCTGCCAAGCGAAGAATAGAGGCAATAAAAATTTCTCCTCCAAATTCTTCACGAGATATCGTCACTTCTGGCGTATCTTCTGGAATTTCACCTTCAGTAATAATATTACCCGCACCTTTATGCGCATTGGCGGCGGCTTCCGCGCCATGAAAACGCTCCACCAACTCAATCGCCAGAATCTTTTTCAGCTCTTGCGGATTACGACCGTCAGCCATTTCTTTGAGCAGAGCTTGAACCTCATCCATGGATTTAAAGCTGAGTAATTCGAAATATCGCTCAATCAGGGTGTCAGGCATCGATAGGACTTTTTGATACATCGCACCGGGTGCATCAAATACGCCAATATAATTGCCTAACGACTTAGACATTTTATTGACGCCATCCAAACCTTCAAGAATTGGTACCGTAATACACACTTGTGATTCTTGTCCGTAACGGCTTTGTAAGGTACGACCCATCAGCAAGTTGAAGGTTTGGTCTGTTCCACCAAGCTCCACATCTGCTTCAAGTGCAATTGAATCGTAGCCTTGAACCAGTGGATATAAAAATTCGTGAATCGCAATCGGCTGATGGCTGTTATAGCGCTTGGTGAAATCATCACGTTCTAGCATGCGTGAAACCGTTTGCTGACTGGCCAATTGAATCAAATCTGCCGCAGATCGTTGATTAAACCACTCTGAATTAAAACGCACTTTGGTTTTACTGGGATCAAGAATTTTAAAAACCTGTTCCTGATAAGTTTTGGCATTGGCTTCGACCTGTTCACGGGTTAACGGCGGACGTGTCGCACTTTTACCCGTTGGATCGCCAATCATAGCCGTATAGTCACCAATCAAGAAGGTCACTTCATGCCCAAGATCCTGAAAAGTTTTAAGCTTATTGATCAATACGGTATGGCCAAAATGTAAATCTGGCGCAGTTGGATCAAAACCTGCCTTAATTTTTAAAGGACGATTTTCCTTGAGTTTCTTGAGCAGATCCTCTACAGAGATAATTTCATGAGTGCCTCGTTGAATGAGGGCAAGCTGTTCTTCAGCAGGCAAGAAATTTGACATCACAAAACCTAAACACATCAGTTATTCAATTTGTGCGATATACTAACACTTTTTCAGCAGATTGCAGGCGAAGTTAATCATGACATCGATCTATATTGGGGTAATGACCGGTACCAGCATGGATGGGGTCGATTTGGTTGCTGCTTCATTTGATCCTTTACATCTTCATGCCACTTTAACCATTCCTTTTGAACCTGAGTTACGTGATGAGCTGATGGCGCTGACCTTGCCGGACGATAATGAAATTGATCGCATGGGTAAAGCTGATGTCACCCTAGCGAAGTTGATTGGTCATGGGATTAATGAGCTGATTGAAAAAAACCATTTAGATCGCAGTCAAATCAAAGCTATCGGTTCACATGGACAAACCATTCGCCATCGTCCTGAACATGGCTTTACCTTGCAAATTGGCGATCCGAATATCATTACAGAAATTACAAAAATTCCTGTAATTTCAGATTTTAGGCGTCGTGATATGGCCGCTGGCGGGCAAGGTGCGCCCTTGGTTCCTGCATTTCATCAGGCCATTTTTCAACATTCCAGTATTCATCGGGTGATTTTAAACTTAGGCGGCATTGCCAATGTCAGTCTGCTTCCCGCAGGTCGTCCAGAGGATGTTTATGGTTTTGATACAGGCCCTGCCAATATTTTAATGGATGCGTGGTGCGAACGTTATACAGGTCATCCTTATGACGAAAATGGCAATTGGGCAGCCTATGGCCATCCTATTCGCGGGTTATTAGAACGCTTGCAAGCGCATGATTTTTTTTCCAAAGAACCGCCAAAAAGTACGGGCCGTGAAGACTTTAATATCGACTGGCTGGATGATCAACTTGCTGACTGGCGTAATGATGAACTGGAATATGACGAGTTAGAAGATACCCCTGAAAATGTACAGGCAACCTTACTTAAACTCACCACACGCGCGATTAAAAAAGCTATTTATCGCTCTGATCTGGATACAGGTGAAGTCTATGTTTGCGGTGGCGGTGCTTATAATTCACATTTACTGGAACAACTACGCTGGCGTTTGCGCAAACATAATTGGTCGGTGCAGAGTACCAGTGTGCTTGGATTATCGCCGACATGGGTTGAAGCTACGGCGTTTGCATGGCTGTCCATGCGTTTTATGACGCAGCAAAGCGGTAACTTGCCGTCAGTCACTGGTGCAGAAGGATTTCGGGTATTAGGAACCATGACCTGTGTTTAGAAAGGCATGATCCTTTGAGCCCTTTCTAACTAAAAAATCCCCTATTGGGGATTTTTTTATGCATCAAATTTTAGATCGAAAATGAAGAACCACAACCACAAGTCGTGGTTGCATTTGGATTTTGTACCACAAAACGTGAACCTTCCAAACCTTCAAGATAGTCTACTACTGAACCAACCAGATATTGATAGCTTAAAGAATCGACCAACATGGTGACATCACCATTTTCAAACTTGGCATCATCTTCATTGGCACTTTCAGCAAAATTAAAACCGTAAGAAAAACCAGAACAACCACCACCCGTCACGTAAACACGTAACATTAAATCCTGATTCCCTTCGCTGTCACGGAGTTGGCGCACTTTTTTGGCAGCATTATCTGAGATAACAAGAGCTTGGGCATTCATGATGGGGTCCTCAACCTAAATCTGATGTCTTATAAAGAACAAGACCATATACAGTATAACATACACAATATATGGTCAGTTCTGGAAGTTTAAACTTTATTCAGACTATTTGTATCAGGATTATTTATAATTTTCATCCTGCAACGCGCATTCAAAGTTTTTCGGATTTTCCTTACAACGGAATTGCCACAATAGTTTCATCATGCGTTTATCGTAAATGCCTTTTTTGGTCAGGTTTATACGCGATTCACGCATCAACTTTTGATAGCCAGGTTTGTCTGCCTCAGGAACATCCATCCAGTACTTTTGAGGAATATCCGCCTTCATTTTACCTAAAATAGTAAAAGAACGCGGCAACTGGGTTTTAACCCAATCACGTGATTTTTGACCAAATCCCGCAGGGAATTTATCAGGACGAATAATCAGGTTACCTGTGACCTGTAAAATAGGATAATTCACAATTGCACCCTTTGTACCCAAACCTTTATGTAGCTCAAGTGCTTTAAAGGCGGCGGCAGGTGCACCAATGATATCCACCTGATGGTTATTAAATTTTGCACCAAAATTAGTGACATCCGCACTCACCGCTTGCGCACCAATTTGTTGAACCATAATTTTTTGTGCTTCATCGTAATCTAAAACGGCAATTTTTTTACCTGCGGCTTTGGCAACCGTATTGATATTGCGGTCATTGACCAGCAAATACGCATCACCAATTGGAATGACCCCCACCACTTCATATTGACCTTGAGTCATATATTTGGCAAATGTAGGACTTGAAAGACCTTGCATGATCTTCACTGCAAGTTTTAAATCAGGAATGGCGCCAATGGCGTCTAAAGAACCCGTAAATGCATTGAACTGTCGACCGCGTAAGCCTGTGATACTGACGCCATCACATTTACCTGCTTTAAAATCATCCGCAATCACACTTTCATTTTGACTGACTTTAAGCTCGATATCCGCGCCCCAGTTTTTGGCGGCCAATTGATAGTCTTTCATTACACTATAGACATCGCCATTTTTTCCAACCAAGTCAAAAACACAAATGGTTTGTTTTGCTTGTACCCCCATAGATGCCGCCAATAATCCAGCTGTCACTGCGAGAGTTTTTGACCATTTCATATATTTACCTTCCATTATGAGCGTTGTTGTTTTTGTTTGCTGATCATACAGATGCACTCCAGCACCTGATCATGTTTCAATCCCGTTCAATCGATAAGTTCACATGTCGAGTAAATCACGTATCTAAAACCCTTTAGGTTTCAGTTTAAGTCTTCGTGATCACTGATCCATGTGAAGTTATTGTTTAATTTTAGATTATCAACTTTATACACAGTATCAATGGCTGAACTGACAGTATTTTAGAAATAAAAAACTCGGAAATTATTCCGAGTTTTTTAGCAAAATCAATATTATTCGCCAGCCATCGAACATTCAAAATTGGCTTTATCTACTGAACAGCGCGCTTTTTTCAGTACAGACATCATACTAGCATCGTACACACCACGTTTAGTCAAATCGATACGACCATCACGCAGTAGTTTTTGATATTTTAATTTGTCTTCTGGTGTCAAGTTCATCTTGTATTTCGCAGGAATTTGCGCTTCAAGACGGTTGATCATTGCAAAGCTCTTTGGTAATTGCTTCACAAACCAATCACGTGATTTTTGACCAAAATCAGCAGGGAATTTTTCTGGACGAATTACCAAATCAGCAGTGACGTGCAAAACCGGGAAGTTCATCATTGCACCATTGGTACCCAAACCTTTATTTAACTCAAGTGGCTTGTAGGCGTAGGCTGGCGCACCCACCATATCAACCTGACCATTGTTAAATTTTGCAGCAAAGTTAGAAATATCAGATAAAACAGCTTGTGCACCTACACGTTGAACCATGATTTTTTGCGCATCGTCATAACCCAATACCGCAAACTTTTTACCCGCTGCTTTTTCTACCGAGTTAATGCTCTTGTCACGTACAAAAATAAAAGCTGAACCTAATGGTGCAATCCCTGCAACTTCGTATTTTTTACCACCAAGATTCGAAGTTAATTTTGCAGCGTTACGTGCATCTAACACATAAGTAATCGCACGTTGCGCAATCTGGTTATTAGGTACACCACCTAAAGAGTCGATTGAACCAGCAAATTTATTGTATTGACGAGCACGCATTGCAGTCATGGTTACTGCATCACATTTACCTGCTTTAAAATCATTGTCTGCAACAGCTTCGTCCTGACGCGGAACCAACGTAATGTCAGCACCCCAGCCTTTGGCTGCCAATGCCCATTCTTCCATCATTTTATACGACTCGCCTGATTTCCCTAGCAAATCGAATACACATACTGTTGCAGCTTGAGCTGTTACCGAAACACCAGCTAAAGTGGTAGCGGCCAGAGCGAATGCAATTTTTTTCATATTGTTGTTCCTTTGTACATAATTTCCAGTTAGGAGTATCCTTACACGGCAAATATTAATCGGGTTATTTAAAAAAAATAGAGTATTTACTCCACTTTTTGTGGAAAAATGAATATTTATTGTACAAAATCGTGAATGATTTCTTATTTTTAGTAAAATTCAATTAAAGATACATAAATAAAATATTAAAAGATAAAGAGTTTTCTTAAAATTTATTTTTTTAATCGAAAAAGAAAACTCTTTAGGTCATTTTAAGATTTTTTGTTTATTCTCCGCCTAATGAACATTCAAAATTAGTACGCTCTACTGTACAGCGCGCCCGCTTTAATACTGTCATCATATTGGGATCATAAATTCCCTGTTTTGCCAAATCGATACGCCCATCTCGCAATAGTTTTTGATATTTGACTTTTTCCTCATTACTTAAATTAATTTTGTATTTATCTGGGATACCTGCCTCTAAACGGCGTACCATCGCAAAATTTTTCGGTAATTGATTTAGAAACCAATGACGTGATTGTTGACCAAAATTAGTCGGAAATTTATTTTGTCGAATAATCAGATCAGCCGTAATATTTGCGACAGGAAAGTTAATCATCGCCCCATTATTGCCTAAGCCTTTTTGAATTTCGAGAGGTTTATAGGCATAGGCAGGTGCGGGGACAATATCGACTTGTCCGCTGTTAAATCGAGCGACGAAATTGGAAATATCTGAAGCGACAGGAACAGCGCCCACACGCTGACTCATAATTTTTTGGGCTTCATCATAATGCAAGATTGCAATTTTTTTGCCTTTGACACGTTCAAGATTATTAATATTGCGATCACGTACAAATAAATACGCCTGACCAATCTGAACAATTCCCGCTACCTCATATTTATCTCCATCAATCGTAGTGGTTAAACGATGATTATTGCGTTTGTCCAAGACGAAACTAATGGCTTTTTGTGCGATTGAGTTATTTGGAACTGCACCTAATGCATCAACTGAGCCAGCAAATTTATTGTAAGGACGTGCACGCATGGAAGTTATATAAACAGCATCGCACTTGCCTTCGCGAAAATCTTTTTCTGCTTGGGCTTCATCCTGACGCGGTATGAGATTAATATCTGCATTCCATGCTTTGGCCGCCAGCGCCCATTCCTCTAACATTTTGTAGGAGTCACCTGCTTTTCCCAATAAATCAAAAGCACAGACATTAATTTGAGCATGAGCAGTTGTCATCCATCCAGACAACACGGTCGCCCCCAGTATCGAAAGTCCTTTATTCATCATCGCATTCCTTATCCGACTTTTTTGCTTAGTTTTTGTTCTCTATTGATTACTATACTCATTATCTTAAGCCTGACTCAATCAAAAATAGAGCTTTAGCTCTAAAAAAGCGTAAATCCTGCCAGTTTTCTGACGAAATGCATCATTTTTTCGACACAATTCAAGTTTCTGTAAAATAGATAACACTGACTAAAACTTTGTCTTATTTTGCATATCCCTTTAAAATGGTCGCCTTTCTTTATGATGTAGCGTGTTCATTTCCATGATTCAGCTTGACCAGTTTTCAATTCGCCGCGGCGGACGTGTTTTATTTCAAAAAGCATCGATGCAACTGCATCCAGGCTGGAAAATTGGGTTGACTGGCGTCAATGGTGCAGGAAAATCCACTTTATTTTCTGCATTATTGGGGGGAATGGAAGCAGATAGTGGCAGCTTAAGCCGTCCAAATGTATGGACTGTGGCTCACATGGCACAAGAAATTAAAGCCTTAGACATGAAGGCGATTGATTTTGTGCTATCAGGAGATGAAGAGTACTGGACAATTCAGCATCAGCTTGAACATCCAGAACAACTCAGCAATGATGAATTGGCGCATCTGTATAGTCGATTTGATGAAATTAATGGCTATTCTGCCTCAGCCAAAGCTTCACAATTAATGGCAGGGCTGGGGTTTTTTGAACACCAATCTCAACTGGACGTATCCAGTTTCTCAGGGGGTTGGCGGATGCGCCTGAATCTGGCAAGAACCTTGATGAGTCGTTCAGATTTACTGTTGTTGGATGAACCGACTAACCATTTGGATTTAGATGCGATTTTATGGCTGGAAGACTGGCTCAATAGCTATGAAGGCACATTAGTCCTGATTTCACATGACCGTGATTTTTTAGATGCAATTACCGATCATATTTTACATATTGAAAATCAGGAACTCACCCTATATACAGGCAACTATTCGACCTTTGAAACCACCCGTGCCGAACGTTTAGCGCAACAACAACAAGCTTTTGAAAAACAGCAAGAAACTCGCGCGCATTTACAAAAATATATTGATCGATTTAAAGCACAAGCCACCAAAGCACGTCAGGCGCAAAGTCGAATTAAACAACTGGAAAGAATGCAAGAGCTAGCACCTGCGCATGTGGATACGCCGTTTACCTTTAGTTTTCGTGAACCAAGTAAAATGAGTTCACCACTTTTGGCTTTAGAACACGCTGATATTGGCTATGCAAGCAAACTGATTGTGACCAATGTTAATTTACAAATCACCCCGACCAGTCGAATCGGTTTATTGGGGATGAATGGTGCTGGAAAATCAACGCTGATTAAATCTTTAGTGGGGGATCTTCCATTGATTCAGGGGCAACGCTACGCCTCAGAATTACTCAATATTGGTTACTTTGCCCAGCATCAGATGGATGCACTAGATGGCAATGCCAGCCCGATGCTACAACTATCCCGCATTGCCGATAAAAAAATCAGTGATGCGACTCTACGTGCCTTTTTAGGCAGCTTTGGCTTTAGTGGCGAACGCATGGACACGCCAAGTGAAAGCTTTTCTGGGGGCGAACGGGCGCGTTTGGCATTGGCATTAATTGTCTGGCAGCGTCCGAATGTGCTGATTTTGGATGAACCGACCAACCATTTAGATCTAGATATGCGCCATGCCTTAACCATGGCCTTGCAAGATTTTGAAGGCGCGGTGGTGCTGGTTTCACATGAACGTCAGTTAATTGCCAGCGTCTGTGATGAGTTGATTCTAGTTCACAATGGTCATAGTCAAAGTTTTGATGGTGATCTCAATGATTATGCCAACTGGCTACGTCAAGCACGCAACGACATGATCAAAAAAGGCCAGCAACCTGCTGCCCCTGTGATTTCAGAAGTGACTGCCTCACCTACAACCTCGAAACTGGATAAAGAAGCCTTACGTAAAGAAGCTGCTCAACGTCGTGAACAAACCCGACCGATTCGTAAAAATATTGAAAAATGCGAAACTCAGATCGAAAAATTTCAATCACGTTTAGTTGCCATTGAAACATTACTTGCAGATAGCTCACTCTATGAGGCAAATCGTAAGGATGATCTGCTTAAACTCATGAATGAACAAACTGATCTGAAACAAAAACTAGAACAAGCGGAAGAGCAACTTTTGGAACTCATGATGCAATTGGAAGAGCTGGAAAGTTCTTTTGATTAAGATATGCTCTGAGCATTTAAATATTGGGCTGTAGCTTTACAGCCCGACACATTCATTTGCCTAATCTTACAAGTCGACTATTTTTTTCAGTCTTTTAAAAAATATAGCGTTCTCTTTTTATTAAATTTTTACTTTATAAAAAAATTAATTCCTTGATTTTAAATAAAAATATAAATTAACAGACCTCACCAGCAAAGCTTGATCTTTTGATGAAATCGCTATAAAGGCTTACATAAGCACTGCACACCTGTTTTAAAAAACCCTTAGGCTGGATGTTAAGGCACAGCACTGATGCTGTTTTAAGTTTGATTTAATGACTTGCCTGCTTGATACAAAGATCAAGTCAATAACATGAAACATCATGAAATATATGAGGGACAATACTCATGGCAACTATCAATGTACAAGATATTCAACAACATGCCGAAGTCGTCGGTTCAGATCATCAACATGTTGGTACAGTCGATCATTTAGATGGTCAGGACAAGATCAAATTGGCTAAAAATGATCAATCTGCAAATGGTCAGCATCATTATATTCCAACTCAATGGGTACAACAGATTCAGGGTAATCAGGTAGTACTCAATAAAACAGCAGATCAAGTTTTCCAACAGTGGCAATAACAGGTTCAGGGAAGTCAGGTTGAATAAGGACATTCAAAAAAAACAGGCGCTTTTTGCGCCTGTTTTTCTATATGAATTTTTACAGATTAAGCATCAATATCTGCATTCAATGCATTTTCTTCAATAAAGGCACGACGTGGTTCGACATCATCGCCCATCAAGCAACTAAACATACGATCTGCTTCAATCGCATCATCGATGGTGACTTGCAGCATATTGCGGTTTTCAGGATCCATGGTCGTTTCCCAAAGCTGCTCTGCATTCATCTCACCCAAACCTTTATAACGCTGGATCATCATCCCACGGCGTGAATCCTGCAAAATTTGCTGCCAGACCTGATGGAAATTATTCACATTAATCTTGCGCTCGCCTTTTTGCAAATACGCGCCTTCTTCAAGCAACTTAAACCAGCTCTTGGAGTTTTTCAGTAAACGGGCATATTCAGCCGAATTCAGCAAGCCTGCATCTAACAAGTAATGGTGCGGCAAGTTATGCACATAAACTGTCACACGAGGCCAGCAGTGAATCGATTTTTCACCTGTCGGTATTTCACGCTCAAAGCTTTCTAAACTAATCTCTGGACGTAAACTTGGCTGCAACTTTTCAATGGTTGCGCGTAATTGTTCAGCCCATTGTTCCACATAAGGACGATCCTGACTTTGATCTGCCTTAAACGGTTCAACTTCAAGCAAAGCATCGAGCAAACTTGCAGGATAACGCTGAGTCAGACGCTGTAAGCTTTTTTGCGAGACTTGATAATCTTCAATGACTTTGGCCAAAGCTTCGCCATTGATTGCAGGGGCATCGGCACTAATATGCAATTCCAGATCATCAATGGCATTGGAGATCAGGAAGCTTTCTAAGGCCTCATTATCCTTGATATAGAGCTCTTGCTTGCCTTTTTTCAGCTTATACAACGGCGGTTGTGCAATATAAATATGACCGCGCTCGACCAGTTCTGGCATTTGACGGAAGAAGAAGGTCAATAATAAAGTTCGGATATGTGAACCATCGACATCCGCATCGGTCATAATGATGATTTTATGATAACGCAATTTATCAGGATTATATTCTTCACGCCCAATTCCACAACCCAATGCGGTAATCAGTGTGCCGACTTCCTGACTAGAAATCATCTTGTCAAAACGCGCACGTTCCACGTTCAGAATTTTACCTTTCAGCGGTAAAATCGCCTGCATTTTACGGTTACGACCTTGCTTGGCACTACCACCCGCGGAGTCACCCTCGACCAGATACAATTCTGACAAAGCAGGATCTTTTTCCTGACAATCGGCCAATTTACCCGGTAAACCTGCAATATCCAGCGCACTCTTGCGACGCGTCATTTCGCGGGCTTTACGCGCGGCATCACGGGCACGTGCGGCATCAATAATCTTGCCTGCAATGGATTTGGCTGCCTGAGGATTTTCCAGCAAATAGGCTGAAAATTCTTTATTCATCGCCTGTTCTACCGCAGGTTTGACTTCACTCGACACCAATTTTTCTTTGGTTTGTGAAGAAAACTTCGGATCTGGGACTTTGACTGAAATAATCGCGGTTAAACCTTCACGCGCATCATCACCCGTAACGGCAACTTTTTCTTTTTTCAGTAAGCTTTCATTTTCCATGTAGCTGTTTAAGCCACGAGTCAGTGCTGCACGGAAACCAGCCAAATGCGTTCCACCATCTTTTTGCGGAATATTATTGGTAAAGCAGCGTACATTTTCCTGATAGCTATCATTCCACTGCAATGCCACTTCAACACCAATGCCGTTATCAGCATCCACGGTAAAGTGAAAGATGTCATTCAGATGAGTTTTGCCTTCGTTAATGTATTTTACAAACTCAGACAAACCACCTTCATAGTTGTAAATGTGTTCCAGATTAATCCGTTCATCACGTAAAATAATCTTCACACCCGCATTTAAGAATGAAAGTTCACGCAAACGACGCGCCAAAATCTCCACATGAAAAATAGTTTGACTAAAAGTCAATTCACTTGGCCAGAAACGTACCGTGGTCCCTGTGCTATCCGTTTCACCGACCACACGTAATTTGTATTGTGGATCACCATGATGATATTCCTGCTCATGGATTTGACCCGCACGATGAATCGTCAGTTGCAATTTGCTGGAGAGTGCGTTGACCACGGACACCCCCACACCATGCAGACCACCTGAAACCTTATAACTATTGTCATCAAACTTACCACCCGCATGTAGGATAGTTAGAATCACTTCTGCAGCAGAAACACCCTCTTCTGGATGAATATCAGTTGGGATACCACGACCATTATCTGAAACACTGACCGACTCATCTTCATGAATCGTGACAATAATCTCATCACAATGACCTGCCAAGGCTTCATCGATTGCATTATCAACCACCTCAAAAACCATGTGGTGCAAGCCTGTCCCATCATCTGTATCACCAATATACATGCCTGGACGCTTACGCACTGCATCCAAACCACGTAATACCTTGATACTAGAGGAATCATATGCCTTTTCGTTTGATTGTTCTGTTGGAGAGGCAGATTGAGACTCTGAACTCATGGTTTCTCCCTAGCAAATTTATGGATCAATCCCCAGTGGGGAAAAAATCAAATGGGGACAGCCCGAACCTGACCATGTTCCACGTTGAACAATTGATAAGATACAGCCAGATCCTGTAGGTGATGTTGTACCGCTTGTTGATCTAAAGTGGTCATAAAAACCTGACTACCTAACTGGCTTAATCGTTCAATTAATCGCCGCTGTGCGGCATGGTCTAATTCTGCTGTCAAATCATCTAATAATACCACAGTTTCCTTATTACTCGCATGTAACATTGCAATCTGTGATAGTTTTAAAGCCATCATCAGGAGCTTTTTTTGCCCACGTGACAGCACATCATCCGCATCGCCCAATGGCGTTTTTAAACGCAAATCGGCACGATGAGGACCATATTCGGTATATCGCCGTTCAACATCTTTGGCATGATATTGAATCAGATCATTGAACAATCCATGCTCTTGGTGAAAACCCGCCTGATAATCTAATTCAATACGCAGCTCAGGTAACAATTGCTGTAAATCCTGCTGCAAAAAAACCTGCCATTGCTCGATCATCAATGAGCGCTGGTTATGCAACATCTCTCCATAAGCTGCCAGAAGTTTGTTCCAGGGTTCCAACTCTGCCAGTGAAATCTGGCGAGAATGCTTCAGCAAGCTGTTGCGTTGTTTCAGCGCTCTGGAATATTGCTGCCAAGTGGTATAAAACTCAGGTTCCACGTGAAACATGAGCCAATCCAGCATTTGTCGTCGTGGTTTGGCACCATGATCTAAAATATCGGTACTTTGTGGGTCGATATGTTGTAAAGGCAACAGTTTGGCCAATTGTCCCTGCGTCGCCACAGGATCACCATTCACTTTAATCAACTGCTCGCCTGTGGCTAGTTTACGCATTCCCACTTTTTCAACGGCAGATTGAGCAAATACAATCGCGTCTTGTGCGCCATGCTGAATATAATGCTTGGGCGTATAAGTTCGAAAAGAACGTCCAGTCGAAAGCAGATGGATGGCTTCAAGCACTGAGGTTTTACCCGAACCATTGGCGCCGTAAAAAACGTTAAACGGCTGCAACCCAGACAGTGCAACCGTTTTTAAATTGCGCACACGCTCGATATTTAAACGTGTTATATGCATAATCGGATCAGTTCTTTAGACACGCATTGGCATCACAACATAAGTTTGATCGGTATGTGTCGGATCCTGTAACAACACGGATTGATTGGCTTCAGTCATGGTCATACTGACGTCATCACCATCCAACACATTCAATACATCCAGTAAATACTGTGCATTGAATGACATTTCCATTGAGGTATTTTGATATTGAATGGCTAAATCTTCAATCGCCTCATCCTGTTCAGGATTATTGGCACGTAGTTGTAATACATCAGGATTAAAGTTTAAGAACACACCACGTAATTTTTCATTGCTCAGAATCGCGACACGTTGCAAAGACTGCTTAAACACATCATGCGCAATTTGAGCCAGTTTATCGCCACCACGTGGAATCACACGGCGATAATCTGGGAATTTACCATCAATCAACTTGGTGGTAAAACGAACGGTAATATCACCTTGTTCTTTATCACGACTTGGTGTTGTAATCGTCACATTGAGCAATTCTCGTCCAATCAATAACCGTAATTGCTCATCTTCGATACTCAGTAAACGCTGTAATTCGCCCACGGCTTTACGCGGTACAATAGCTTGCACCAGTTGAGTCGCATTGGATGAAGCCAAAACTTCACACAAAGCTAAACGATGACCATCAGTCGTCACTGCACGAAGTTGATTTTCATCAATTTCCAGTAAAGTTCCAGTCAGATAAAAACGCACATCCTGAACTGCCATCGCAAAGGCTGTTTTTTCAAACAAACGTTTAAGTTCACGTTGCGTGACCTGAACCTGTGTGCCCTGACTATTTTCAGTATTCAGCAAAGGATAATCTTCTGCGGGTAAGGTCCCTAGCACAAAACGACTATTGCCTGATTTTAAAATACAACGCTGGTCTTCTGTAATTTGCAGATCAATCAATGCCGCTGTAGGCAATGATTTGCAGATATCCATCAATTTACGTGCAGGCGCGGTCGTTTCACCAGATTGCAAACAAGCACCCTCAGCCAACGTCGTACTGGCTACCAGCTCCACTTCCAGATCAGAACCAGTAATGGTCAAAGCCTGATCAGTGGCCTGAATTTTAACGTTTGAAAGAATATTTAAGGTATGACGACGCTCCACCGCACCTACAACATGAGACAGAACATTGACTAAACTTTCTTTAGCGATTTTCAAACGCACAATTCATTCCTCTAACAACTGAAAGCCATTATTTCATTTTTTAGCAGTGTACTATGCGGGAGTTGATACGACTTTGCAACTGCCCTGATGCTTAACTTTGCAGTAAGCGCAACAAGTTTTTATAGTCTTCATTAAAGATCGGATCTTCATCTTTTAAACTTTGTACTTTTTCACAGGCATGCATGACCGTACTATGGTCACGCCCACCAAAAGCCATGCCAATTTCAGGAAAACTATCACCTGTAAGCTCACGTGCCAAGCCCATCGCCAATTGTCTTGGTCGCGCATAAATACGAGTACGTTTTGGCCCGATCAACTCTTTTAGTGGAATACGGAAATATTCACTGACCACGCGCTGAATATTTTCGACACTAATGGTTCGCGCGCGAATGGCTAGCACATCTTTTAATGATTCTCGAACCACATCTAAATCAATTTGCGATCCCTTAAAACGGGCAATCGCCACCACTTTATTTAAAGCGCCTTCAAGTTCACGGACATTGGCCACCACTTGCTGGGCAATGAATAGAGCGCAATTACGCGGCAAATCAACGCCACTGTTTTCAGCTTTTTTTAGTAAAATTTCGATACGGGTTTCGATATCAGGTGGTTCTACACCCACAGAAAGTCCCCACGAAAAACGCGAGACCAAACGTGGATCAAGTTCCGTTAATTCTTTAGGATAGCGATCTGAAGTGAGAATAATTTGTTTGGATTCATCCAACAAGGCATTAAACGTATAAAAGAACTCAACCAGACTGGCTTCTTTACCTGCCAACAAATGAATATCATCAACTAACAATAAATCTAATGAACGACAATTTTTCTTAAATTCTTCGACTTTGCCTTTTTGTAAAGAAGAGACAAAATCCTGAACAAAACTTTCGGCAGTCATATACATGACCCGCGCATTGGGCTTGGCTTGTAATAATGCATTGCCAACTGCTTGCATTAAGTGCGTTTTACCTAAACCTGTCGGTCCATATAAAAATAAGGGATTATGCTGCGAGGCTCCCAGTTGGGTTAAAACCTTACGACAAGTTTCAGCCGCCATTTGGTTAGAACGACCTTCAACAAAAAGTGAAAAAGTAAATAAAGGATTGAGTAAACGTTTTTTTGAATTTAAATTTTTAGCTGTGGCTGTCGATGCTACCTCAGCAACTTCTTTTTTTACTCGAGTCGGTGCTGCCACCGTATTTAAGGCAGCTGTAGTGGTTGCTGGCTGTTCCGTTGGGGATAAAATCGCGCCAGGACGTGAATCCACTAAAATATCCACCTGACGAACACGACCTTCTGATAACTGCTCCGCCAGAATTGAGATCAATTCCAGATGATGTTCCTGAATATAACGTGTCCAATATGGATTTGGCGCATATAAACGTAAGGTATCCTCCGCTTCCTCAGCAACCAGAGGGCGGATCCACATCGCAAAGACATTATCAGAGAGCTCTTGTCGCAAGCGATTTAAGCAGTCTGTCCACAGCATGTGATTCCCCTATCTCTTTTTAAATTCAAAAAATAAACTGCCCTTCCAAAAGAAAGGGTCGCCATTCTAACCAAGTTATCCACATCTGTCATGAACGAAACCATCATGTTTGTTCAAAAAGAATCCTTTCGCGCTTTAAATTTAAATTCAAAGCGCTTGTGGATAAGTTTCACCATAAGCTGGGGATAGTTTTATAAGATGAGTTATCCACAATTTATAAGTTTTATAAAAACACAGTTATTCACAACTCAACAAACTGATTTTTAAATTTAAATCATCACTTTCCACAGAAAAAACGCGCCCTAATAAGAATAAATTTAAATTTTAAAATTTGAATTTATTTAATAGCGTCTCACTCGCTGTGGATAATTTAGCGATTTATGAATTTAAATTCAAATGCGCAACGCAATCACCAAATTCATCCTAAGCTTGTTGATAAACATGAGAATAAGCTGTGGGTATATAAAAAACAAGAATAAATTTAATAGATTAGATTGTGTATAAATTTTGTAGGCTTATTTCTAGAGAAAGACAGAATAAATCTAAGGGTTTTCAAAAAATACTGAATAAAATGTAAACTTTTTGATTTTTCATTGACAGTAGGGTCGTTGCACCATAAAATCGCGAACCTTTACAGAAAGATCATATTTTGGGAGTTTCGATATGAAACGTACTTTTCAGCCCTCTGAACTAAAACGTAAACGTGTTCATGGTTTCCGCGCTCGTATGGCAACTAAAGCTGGTCGTCAAGTATTGGCTCGCCGTCGTGCTAAAGGTCGTCATAGCCTAACTGTTTAATTTATTTAAATCGTTATTACTACACGATCGGGTGTTATGGCACTTTATAGCTTCGGTACAAATGTACGCTTACATTGTGCTGCTGATTTTAAAAGTGTGTTTGATGGTGCGCTTTTTAAAGTGCATCAACCCCATTTTTTATTTTTGGCAAAACCTTCTGAACAGCCTAAAAGCCGTTTAGGATTGGTTGTTGCCAAAAAAAAAGTGCGCCGTGCGCATGAAAGAAATCGAATAAAACGACTTGCACGTGAAAGCTTTCGTTTGCATCAACAACAATTAGCACTGATTGATATTGTGGTTATGCCTAAACTTGGCATTGAAACCGTATCTAATGCTGATCTGACTCAGCAACTTCAATTGGCTTGGCGTAAGTTAAATCGTCTTGCACACAAGCATCAAAACACCATCTCTCCCTCAATTGAAAAATAGAGATGACCAATGGTATCTATCCTGCATTGGTTGATTCGATTTTATCAAATTGCCTTGAGTCCTTTGCTCGGACCGCGTTGTCGCTATATACCCACCTGTTCGCAATATGCGCTGGAAGCTGTTCATCGCTATGGTGCAATCAAAGGTAGTTGGTTGGCGGTGAATCGTGTCTGTCGATGTCATCCCTGGGGAGGGAGTGGGTATGATCCTGTACCTGCTAAAGCAATTCGTTTTATTTCATTTCAGCAAATAGATTCTCAAAAGCCTCACGTTGCTGTACCCTTTCGTGAGCGTTTATTAAACCAAAATCACTTTAACCACTTGGGATAATTGATATGCAACAATGGGCCAGGTTTGCGATTCTCGGAGCCATGTTTGTCACCGCATATTTGCTTATCTTGGCTTGGCAAAAAGATTATGGTCATAGCACTACTTCTAATCAACCAGCGCCTGCCGCTGTGGTTGAATCTCATGAAGTGTCTGCCGACCTGCCAAATAGCCAAGCTACTGCGACATCAACAGATGTGCCACAAGCAAATATTGCGACGCAACAAGTTACAGATGCGACAGCACCTGTGAATCAACAGCTTATTTCAGTACAAACTGACCTCTATCACCTTTGGATTAATCCTAAAGGTGGCGATATTGTGCGTATTGAATTACTCAATCATGATAAAGACAAAAACAGTGACCAGCCTTTTGTCATGCTGGAAAGCGATGCGAAGCGGACCTATGTGGCACAATCTGGTTTAATTGGATTGAATGGCCCAGACAGTAGTCGCCAAGGTCGTCCACAGTATGAAGTTGAAAAAACAGCTTATACATTAGCGGATGCCAAGGATAGCCAAAACAAAGACGGTAAAGCGGAAAAAGTTCTGACGGTCCCGATGGTTTACAAAACGGCTGATGGTGTTGAAATTATCAAGCGTTTTACCTTTAAACAGGGCGATTATCCAGTTCAGGTGAGCTATCAGGTCGTGAACCGTAGCGCGCAAAACTGGCAAGGTCAAATGTTTGGGCAGATCAAGCGCGATAACTCAGAAGATCCGGGTAAATCTGATCAAGGTATCTTTACCTTGGGGACTTTCCTTGGGGGTGCATGGGGAACGCCTGATGAGCATTACAACAAGCTAAAATTTGCTAATTTCTCTGATGAAAAACTAAATGTGGATGCCAAAGGCGGCTGGGTCGCGATGGTGCAACATTATTTCGTTAGTGCGTGGATTCCAGGTCATTTTGGTGATCAGGCTTATACCGCCAAGTTAGAGTCGCGTAAATCTGCCGATAATATGAATATCATTGGCTTCACTTCTCCGACCATCAATGTGCCTGCTGGCAAAACCATGACGGTCGATGCGACGTTCTATTCTGGGCCAAAAATCCAGTCTGAATTGAAAGATCTCGCGGTTGGTTTGAATCAAACCGTTGACTATGGTTGGTTGTGGCCAATTGCTAAACTGTTGTTCCTCGGTTTGCAATTTTTCCATAGCATCGTAGGAAACTGGGGCTGGTCAATTATTCTTTTGACGATTGTGGTGAAATTGATTCTGTGGCCTTTATCTTCAAAAAGCTACCGTTCAATGGCCAAGATGCGTGTGATTGCACCTGAAATGCAACGTATGAAAGAAGAGTTTGGCGAAGACCGTATGCGTTTCTCTCAGGAAATGATGGCGCTTTACAAACGTGAACAGGTCAATCCACTTTCAGGCTGTTTACCGCTATTGCTGCAAATGCCAATTTTCCTAGCCTTGTATTGGGTCTTGATGGAAAGTGTGGAATTGCGTCATGCACCGTGGATGCTTTGGATTCAGGATTTATCTGCAATGGATCCATGGTTTATCTTGCCGTTGTTGATGGGCGCAACCATGTTTATCCAGCAAATGCTAAACCCGCAACCTGCCGATCCAATGCAGGCCAAAGTGTTCCGCATTATGCCAATCATTTTCACCGTATTTATGTTGTTCTTCCCGTCAGGTCTGGTGTTGTACTGGATCGTGAACAACAGTATTACGATTCTTCAGCAATGGTTTATTAATAAAAACGTTGCGAAAAATCGTCCAGCTGCACCAGAAGTAAGTTCTTAACTGACTTTCTGACTCATAAGAGCTGATAAAATCCGCTCAGGATGCTAATCTTGAGCGGATTTTTTTATTTCTGTTTTCTTGCAATAGTTAGGTTATTGTTATGCTTGCACAAACCACCATCACTGCAATTGCTACCCCTCCTGGACGTGGTGGTGTGGGTGTGATTCGTCTTTCTGGCCCTAAAGCTTTTACGATCGCAGAGGCATTGACGAAAAAAATACTTCCTGAACCGCGTATGGCGGGTTTTCGTCAGTTTTATGATGCGGCTGGCGAGGGGATGGATGAAGGGTTGGTTTTGTGTTTCCCTAATCCGCATTCATTTACGGGCGAAGATGTGGTGGAGTTACAAGGACATGGCGGCCCTGTCATTCAAAATGCGTTATTGGCACGTTTATTTGAATTAGGCGCCAAAGCCGCGAAAGCCGGTGAGTTTTCCATGCGTGCCTTTGAAAATGGAAAACTGGATCTGGTACAGGCAGAAGCGATTGCAGATTTGATTGATGCCACCTCGCAAGCGGCTGCACGTTCCGCTGTACGCTCATTACAAGGCGCTTTTTCCACTAAAATTAATACCGTTTTAGAAAAACTCATTCATTTGCGTTTGCACGTTGAAGCGGCGATTGATTTTCCAGAAGAAGAAATTGATTTTCTGGCGGATGGTAAAATTTTGGCTTTGCTGGATGAGGTAAAACAATCAGTACAGGCGGTACAACAATCTGCAAGACAAGGTCAGTTGTTACGAGAAGGCTTACAAGTCGTGATTGCGGGCAAGCCTAATGCAGGCAAATCAAGCTTACTCAATGCCTTGGCGGGCAATGAGCGCGCGATTGTGACGGACATTGCAGGAACCACCCGTGATGTACTGCATGAAAAAATTAGCTTAAATGGCTTACCCATTACGTTGACAGATACTGCGGGATTACGTGAAACAGGTGATATTGTCGAAAAAGAAGGCATCCGCCGCGCGATTAAAGAAATTGAACAAGCTGATCTGTTGCTGTTGGTTTATGACTTAAGTCAAGGTGACGATCCTTTACAACTTGCTCAGGAGTATTTTAAAGATCATCTTGATCCGAAACGTTTAATCCTCATTGGGAATAAGTCTGATTTGCTTGAACAAAGCGCAGTGAATGACCAATATCAAGGGTTTCGTCATGTTAGGATTTCGGCCAAACAGGAAACTGGCGTAGACAGCCTCATAGAGACGATTACAGCGCATGCAGGCTTTCAGCCTGAGGAAGACACCTTTATTGCCAGAACACGTCATTTAGACGCAATGAAGCGCACTCAGCACTATCTGGATGAGGCGTGCGAACAGCTTGTAGTATTCCATGCTGGTGAGTTGGTCGCTGAATCTTTACGTTTGGCGCAAAATGCACTGGGTGAAATTACAGGGGGTTTTAGTGCGGATGATCTGCTCGGCAAGATTTTTGGTTCATTTTGTATTGGAAAGTAATCAAACAAAAATAAAAAAACACTCATGATCTTTCGGTCATGAGTGCGTGGAGAGTTTCGGAATCTATTCAGCTTAAACCTATTTCGATCAGTTTGCGTATAAGTTATGTGAAAAAGATTTTAATCTAAAGCTAAAGCAGCTTGTAGCATCATCAGAATCATCAAATCAAAAAAGGTTTCACGTGAAACATCTGATTCAAGGTCTAAGATTCAAAGAAAATATAACAGAGCTGAGCTGCGTTTCTTTTACAATACAGCTTTGTTTAGGTTGAGTATGATGCAATGTATAAAATTTTACTGGCAGCTTTAATAAGTGCATGGGCTTTTTCAAGTCAAGCCAGTGTGGAAAGTGTGCAGATTCAACTTAAACAAAAGTATCCCAAGTTAAATATTGAAAATATCCAGAAAACCGAAATGCAGGGTTTATATAGTGCGACACTGGATAATCAGATTATTTATATTGGTGAAAATGCAGAACATATTTTGATTGGTTCGATGATTCGCTTAAAAGATCAGCATAATTTAACGAAGGATCTGGTGGTCAAAAACAAAAGCATTGACTGGAAAAGTTTACCTTTACAGGATGCTATTAAAACCGTGAAAGGCAATGGTAAACGCCAGATAGCAGTTTTCTCAGATCCCAATTGTCCTTATTGCAAACAACTCGAAAATCAGCTCGATCAACTGAAAAATGTCACGATCTATACTTTTATTTATCCTATTCGCAGTCAATCGGTACAGCCTTCTAAACAAGTCTGGTGCGAAGCAAACCGTACTTATGCATGGAATAATCTGATTCGTAAGGGCATTGTTCCACAAAGTACAGTCCCCTGTGCAAATCCGATTGATCGAAATTTAAAGTTAGGTCAAACACTAGCAATTGAAGGTACACCAACTTTGATTTTTTCTAATGGATTTAAGGCGGCTGGCATGGTTTCGGCTGAACAAATAGAATCGTTGTGGAAAGAATTTAAACTGGATTAAGCTACAAATTTCGTTTTCAACTCGAAAGGCTGATAGAGATATCAGCCTTGAATCAAATTTAAAAGATGAGTAATTTTTGTAGAGAAATTACCACCTTTATTTATATCTAGAGAAAATTTAGGCAGTTTTTTTGCTAATCAGATTATAAATAAACAGAATAATAATGGCGCCTACAACCGAGGCGATAAAGCCCGCACTGGAGTTTTCGGGATAAAGTCCTAAAGCACGTCCGCCATAGGTTGCTAAAAGTGAACCTGCAATCCCAAGTAGTGTGGTAACAATAAAACCCGCTTTATCTTCACCAGGATGAATCGCGCGGGCGATTAAACCTGCAATAAAACCGACGACAATGGCAACAATAAATGACCACATAAGACGTTCTCCTTGTTTTGCTTATTCTGATTTGACAAGTGCTTGTTTTATTATAGTGAACGGTTTTAAATCAGGCTGATAGTCACGGATTGCTAAATCATGTTGCGTTTTTGTGTGGTCGATATCGTGTAAAACATCCATAAAAAATGACGCGAAAGCGCCATTTTTTTGGTTACAGACCAATTTCACCAATAAAGGGTAAATGACGATATTTTTGGTCGTAATCCAATCCATAACCCACAATAAAGCGGTCTTCAACTTCAAAACCCAAAAACTTAACTTCAAGTTCAATTTCACGGCGTGAAGGTTTACTCACCAGCGTACAGAGTTCAATAGAATTGGGTTCGCGCGTTTGCAAAATTTCAAGTACTTTGCTTAAAGTATTGCCAGAATCAATAATATCTTCGACCACGAGCACATCTTTGCCGCGAATCTCACCATCCAGATCTTTTAAAATTTTAACATCACGACTAGACGTGGTACTGCTGCCATAGCTGGAAACGGTCATAAAATCCAGTTCATGCGGTTTTTCGATGGCTCGGCATAAATCTGCCATAAAAATAAAAGAGCCGCGGAGTAAACCAATCAACACCAGATCTTTTTGGCTATTGGTATAGTGAGCATTGATTTGTTCACCGAGTTGTTTGACTTTGGCTTGAATGTCTTCAGTTGAGATCATCACGCTCATTGCAACGGTCATGGGGTAGATACCTAAAACGCAAAAGTTAAAAATAAAAAAGGTGTTGACCTGCAACACCCTGAAATCTTCAATTCATCTGTAAATTTTAAAACAAAAAAGCAGATGATGCATCCCTTCTCAAATGATTAACTGTAACTATGGCTTCTTTTTGTCAGGTTGATCACGTTTGAGCAGTAAGCTACATACTACTGCGAAGATCGTCCATTTTAGCCACGGTCTGGGTTTCACTTTTGATTTATTCGGTTTTTTGGTAGGCACATTGTCCATAAATATACGTCGCCTCGATATTGCGATCATCGCCCATAGTAAACAGCGCAAACAAGGCATCATCTATCGATTTCACGCGAGATTGACGCAGACTTTGCAAAGCAGTGGCTTTTAAATTCAGTACCACAAAATCAGCTTCTTTACCGACATTAAAGTTACCGAGTTGGTCCTGTAAATCCAGTGCTTTTGCACCGCCTATTGTGGCATGGTAAAGCGCTTCATAAGCAGAGAGTTTATCGCCTTGTAGCTGTTGAACTTTATAGGCTTCATTGACGGTTTGTAACAGACTAAAGGATGTGCCTGCCCCAATATCAGTGCCTAAGCCCACTTTAACGCCTTGTTCCCAAGTCTTTTTCAATGGAAATAAACCACTACCTAAAAATAAGTTTGAGGTCGGGCAAAAGGCAATGGCTGAATCTGTTTGATGCATACATTGCCATTCCTCTTGTTCTAAATGCACACAATGGGCAAATACCGAGCGCTGGCCTGTCAAACCATAATGATGATATACATCGAGGTAGCTTTTTTGTTCAGGATAAAGTGATTTTACCCACGCAATTTCATCTTTATTTTCACTTAAATGGGTATGCACATAGACATCAGGATATTCCTGCTTGAGTTGACCCGCTTTTTCTAATTGTTCTGGCGTCGAGGTTGGTGCAAAACGTGGGGTAATTGCATAGAGCGCCCTGCCCTTAGCATGCCATTTTTCAATAAGGTTTTTAGATTCGTCATAAGCGCTTTGTGGCGTGTCACAAAGACCATCTGGTGCATGACGATCCATCAGCACTTTACCTGCAATCAAACGCATCTGAATGCGTTCTGCGGCTTCAAATAAGGCATCAACAGATTCAGGATGGACCGTACAGAATACCAGTGCTGTCGTTGTTCCATTTTTTAATAGTTCTTGCACAAAAAACTGGGCAATGTTTTGTGCATAGGCTGGGTCTTTAAATTGAAGTTCAGTTGGAAAGGTATAAGTATTTAGCCAACTCAGAAGTTGCTCACCGTACGCACCCACCATTTCAGTTTGGGGATAATGAATGTGAGTATCGATAAATCCTGGGACGATCAGTTGTTCTGGATAATGTTGAATTTCAATATTTTCAGGAAGATGAGGCTGTGCATCTTGCCATGTGCCAAACCATTTGATTTTACCGTTTTCGCTAATCAGAACGCCGTCTTCAAGATAACGAACTTGTTCAGGAATCTGTTGAGCCTGTTGAACCAAAGACTGTATATCTAAAAATCGACCACGAACAATGGTGGTTTGAGCGGAAGATGACATCTAAAAAACCTTTAACTTGTAATTTTTTCGATTGATTGTAACGTATTTACCTAGAATTGCAGTGTTTATATGAAAAGCAAAACAAGGATTATCGTGAATTAAAGATAAGAAATTTAAGGACCCGAAGATGAGTCCTTAAATCTCAGTTTTTTTCTTAAAATAATGCAAAGAACTTGCCAAATGGTATAAATTTAACGCAATAGAATAATGGATATGACAACATTGCACCATATTTCAGGGGCTTATGATGATCAAATTCAATCATGGTTTTTGCATCAAGCCGCACTTGTTCAGCGTTTAAAAGTATTACGCACCATCAATGCACACTGTTACCTGAGTGCAGGTGTGATTCGGCAATTGATCTGGTCTGCGTTACATCATCAAAAATATGAGATTGAACAGGTAGAAATCGATGTGATTTTTTACGATCCTGATGCAGATTCACAACAACAGCAGCGCATTCAACAGGCATTACATAGACAATTTCCTTTAAACGACTGGGATGTGGTCAATCAGGCGACCGTACATCATTGGTATTTAAACGAAAATGCTGAGAAGATAAAAGCCTATACCTCTTTATTCGATGCAATTTCTGCATGGCCTGAAACCGCGACCGCGATTGCAGTACGCCTCACTGAAAATGATCTGCTTGAAATCATTGCACCCTTTGGGTTATCAGATTTATTCGAGCTAAAACTACGTTGGAATCCGCGTTTGGTGAATTATGAGACTTTTTAAAATCGAGTCATTGAAAAACAATGGCTACAACGTTGGCCCAAGCTTAAATTGATTGAATCTCGCAAATAAAAAGCCCTTTTATCTTCAAGACAAAAGGGCTGGATCAATCAGAATTGAGATTAGGATTGAGCCTGTTTTTTATTGTGGCGAATCGATAACCACGCGGTAATCCCCAGCACCAACACAATAAAGCTCAAGGAAATCCAGATTGGCATATGGAACACATCAAGCATCAACATTTTAAAGCCGATAAATAGCAAGATAATGCCTAAACCATAGGGCAGATAATGCATTTTTGATGCTGTTCCTGCCAATAAAAAGAACATGGCACGTAAGCCCAAAATCGCCATCAGGTTGGCAGTAAGGACAATAAACGGATCGGTGGTGACCGCAAAAATGGCAGGAATAGAGTCTACCGCGAAGATCACATCGGAGAACTCCACCAAGATCAGTACAATAAACAATGGAGTTGCCCAAAGGATGCCTTGCTCTTTGACAAAGAAACGATCGCCTTTAAAACTTGGCGTGATACGCATATGTTTGCGTAACCATTTCAGTAATGCCATATCTTCAATATTGGGCTGCTCATCTCCTTGACCTTTTAAGAACTTAAAGCCGGTATAGACCAAGAATGCACCGAAAATATATAAAATCCAAGAGAACTCCTGAACAAACCATGCACCAATAAAAATAAAGATCGTTCTTAAAACAATCGCGCCTAATACGCCGTAAAGCAAAATTTTACGTTGTAACGAAGGTGGAATGGCAAAAGCAGCAAAAATCATCAACCAGACAAAAACATTATCAATCGCTAATGATTTTTCCAGTAAATAACCTGCCAGATATTCCATGGTTTTTTGGTTGGCAAGCGCAAGTCCTGCGGTTTGTTGTAGGTATAGCCATAATCCACCTGCAAACAGCATCGCCACGGTCACCCAAGCAATACTCCATGCTAGTGCCTGTTTAATGGGCACGGACTGGTCTTTTTTCTGTTTAAAGCCGAGAAAGTCGATTAACAGCATCGCAAATACGATGCCAAAAAAGACCAGATACAGCCAAATATTACCGATAGAGTCCATAAATCTCTCCACATCTGACAATTGGCCATAAAAAAACCTTGACCTGTCGCCAGATGAATAAAAAAAACATCTGTATCAACATGATCAAGGTCTTGCCTACATCAAACTATATTTGATGCTCAGATACCGACTTTTTGCAAAGTGTATTGACGATATCTGACACGTTGTAAATTAACTTTTGATATTACATTAGTTTACAACGCTTGGAGGAGGCTACTCCCCTTGTCTACTTAAATTGGGTTTTGGATCAAATCCAAATGTGTCTCTAGCATCGCATATTTATGCTGTTTAAGCAAATCGGATTTTTTTCAACCTGCCTAGGTCTAAAAAAGTCATTAGAAGATTTCATAATCATCCTTGCCCTAGCGTCACACATCAAGGCAAGGGCTTGATCACGATCAAAATTTTATTTAAAAAATCACGTTTTAAACATCATGTTGCTAGATCATTCCTCAAAATATGGTGTTCAGTATCCTTTATCTTATAAATCTATTCAGATCTTTGGATTAAAACGATAAATTGACATACACCATATCACGGTAAGTACCTGCTGGAACCTGTATGGACGGACGATCTTCTAATCTGACTGAAATGATGTATTTATTATCTTTATGGGTGTTGGCGGTTAATGGCACATTCCATAAATTATCCACCGGCCCTGCTACGGTTAAACGGGTTCTTAATTTGTAGGGACCATTGGTCACAAAACTTGAACCATCTGTGCTACGCAGATTCATGCTATTAAAACGAATGGTGTAAGCACTATCACAATTGACGTGAAACGATGTCGCAGCTTGGCTTTGATAGTAACTTCCCAAACGCATACGTGGTTCGGTAATTTGTCCCATAGAACACTGGCCTGCATAGAGAGTGCCTAAAGCACAGTATGCAATGATGCCAAGTAATATTTTCATTGCCTTTCTCCTTATTTACAAGTCAACTCAATGACTTGACTGGATGTGGTGGTACTGGTTTTTTCTGGAATTTGTAATTGGCTATGACAAGCCTTGTCTCCTTGACTACTGAGTTGATAGGTTTTAGGTAAAAGACCGTAGAGATAAACGTTACCTTGTTGGTCGACTGGATAGACTTGATCTGTATTTTGATCCAGATAAACGGGTGTCGCTCTGGCCAATAAATTTCCATTTTTATCGCGTAATTTTACGATCACTTGTTGGGTATGAGTTACTGGAAAATCAATGTAATAACCGCGTTGATTTAGTGCGACCATTTTTTTGGATGAGTAATCAATTTTATCTTCAATCGGAAGTTGATCCTGATCAAAAGATAAATCGTAAGAAATATAAGGCAAAATATCATGGATAAAGAAATAGCCATTTTTATTGGTTCGACCAACAGGCGATAAAGAACGCATCACATCGACATCTTTATAATCACCAACTTTGACCAATGCGAAGGCACTATCGACAGATTTTGTTAGATTCACCTGATGATTCAGCCAAACTAGTGCGCCACGATAGGACACGCGTGAATCATAAGAGTCAGAATTTTGAGTATGTTGTAAAGTCAAATCACCAACATCAGTTTTAAATAAACCAAATCCGTTATAAGTCATTTCACCATCACGACGTTCAGCACCTACAGAATAATCAAAGCCTGTCTGTTCAGGAGAACTTTTCGCAAAGGTTAAACGTGTATCTCCATCTGTAGTTTGATCCAGATAAATATTTTTATTGTCATCCCAATTAAAAATAAGGGAGAAAAAAGCGCCAGAATCATTAAAATCCCCAAAATCTTTAAAATAGGACGCCGTAAAAGATAAACGTCTGGAAAAGCTTTTGGATATTCCGACTGTTAATAATTTTGAGTTATTTCGAGGAACTTCATCATCTGGATAATAACGCCGTTCGACATAGTTTAAATTAACACTATTGACATAAGGCACTTTAAAGAAGGATAGATACGCCAACGAATCGATACGAGGGTTTCGAAAATCTTGAGTATATCCAAGTGATTGATAGTCTTCAGAAGAGTAACGCGTGCTCAGTCCCATCGAAAAGCTATCAAAACTATTGCTTACAGAAGCACCAACCGAATAACCATCATTCCCATAAGCAGAACTTCCTGCTGCATTTACATCTAATAAGGCATAACGCCCTAATGATTGTGTCCACATCAATCCTAAATTTTTTACATCATCACTATATGATCCATTAAAACCGAGGGTGGTATCGGTGCTAAAGCCACGACGAAAATAGACATTGGTAAAGAAATCACGATAGTCATTGCTGTCATAATCGTAATTAAAACGTAATTTACCTAAAGAGACGTTATATTCATTGAGTCCAACTTTGAGTAAACGATTGTTGATCAAAACTGGAAAGTTTTGCACGGAGCGGTTGCCTAAAATATCTTCAACCACAATTTGGGCATTACCTGATTGTTGGATGTTTGCACCCGTTTGTAAGGTATAGTCTCCTGGAGTCACATTTTGTCGATAGATACTTACACCATTGATATATAAATCAATAGTTGAAGGAAGAATTGCACTCCCTCGTAAAATAGGTGTGTTCCAGTAAATAAAATCAGAACGTTCGCTAAAATTAGTCCCGAAACTAATCCCACCGAAGCGAAAAGAATCAATCAGTGAATTATATATATTGGTATTATCCCCCAATGTCAGTCTGGTGAAATGCTGAGGAAAATCAATACTCAAAGAACTATTTAGACGAATCACTCCTGTACTGTCATCGTCTGCATCATTTTTTCTGTATATCAATGAGTTATTGAGTAACCAATAATCCTTGAAAATCCCTAGTTCGTAAAAATTATTAAATTCATAGCCTTGATCAAATTTGTCATAAAAGAAGTCATAATTGAGAAATGCTCCCAAAGATGCTTTATCAGGTTGTAGCATGGTATTTTGATTGGAATACCCCAGAAAATATTCAGCCGGAAAATCAATCTTGAGTGACTGACTTGCGTTATCAAAGTTGGAGTGGATTTGATCACTACTTACTAGACAATATTGTTCTTGAGTGGCGTGTTTTTTTAATAAAAATACTTTTAAATTAAGTGAATTAAGAATCTGACATTCAACATAATATTGATTATCCTGTTGTAAAACTAAGGCCTCCGTATTCCGATCGAGTCCATTAATCCAGAGATTGGATAAGATGACATTGTCTGCCGCATGAACATGTGTAAATGCACATATCAAGCAGATATGTGCAGAAAGTGTCGATATTTTCATACAGATCACTCCTTAAGACTATATTCATAAGGCTGATCTTGTTTGTCGGTCAGAACGAGAAGTTTATATTGATTATTATGCAGATTAATTTTCTCAAAATTAAAATCTTGAGCTGTATTTGGAAGTAAATATTTCATTTGGCTTAAGTTTGCGACTTCTTTTTTTGAAGCATCTACCAACGTTAATTTCAAAATCTGAACATGTGAAGGAGAATTGTTCTTAATATTGACGACTAAATTGTTATTAATCGTTTTCGGTATGACATTGATATTGACTGGATTAAGCTTACCCACAAATAAAGGGACAGAAATATTAAATAAAAACGTTACTGAATCCGTTTCAACAGGCGGAGCTACTTCTTGAAAAATAATACGCCAGGTCTTTTCGTCATTGGTGGTGATACCTGCTAAAGGTTGATTAAATCCAACACGAATGACCTGTTTTGAATTAGGCGCAATAATAAAGTTTTTGGGGTTAATAATGATATTGGGATCTGGCTCGTAGACATCCTCTCCTTTGTCATTTTGTGACCATTTCACGGCGGTTGCTTCAAAGGTTTTAGTGTCCTCCATGTCTTTTGAGTCCATGGTGACTGTTGCGCTACGTTGTTTGGTTTTATCGGTAATATAGAGTTGGATTGGACTAATTGATAAACCTGCCCATACTATATGAGTATACCCACATAAACCAAGTATTAAGATTAAAACTTTTCTTTTCATAACCCACCCGTATATTATTTATAAGTAATTAACTTTTGTATTCAATGGTATTTTTTATAATGTGATTGGATTTGAAGTAATGAAGTTGGCTCCATTGCTAGAATAGAACCAACTTTTTGAAACAGTAAATAAAATGGATTAGAAATAAACTGAAATATTATATTTATCAGTATAAGTTCCAGCGGGTTTGCTAATACCTAAAGAACCAGAGGTTTGTACTGTAATGCTATAATCGTTAAGTGAAGAAGTACCAGCAGTCATTGGTTCATTATATTTGATTGAACCTAAATTGACATTATTGGAGCCACGTTTAGTAGTAACAGTTGTTGGAATAGAATAAGTTCCATATTTTAATGCAGAGTTATTAGTTCCTGAAGTACGATTATCGGTATCAACCAATAGGTTATATGCTGCATTTGCACCTACACTAAAACCACCAGTACCAGTGCCTGTAGTGCTATTTAGGGTGATTTTTGTAGTGACATTTTTGAGTTCGCATACTTTTGGAATTGTGATTTCAATAGGAATAGACTTGCTTCCGCAGAGTTCTGTACAACCTTCAGGGTGCTGCGAACCGCCTCCGCCACCCCATAAGCTCGCCGTTTCTACCTCTGCATGAGCAATACCAACCACTCCACCAAAAGCCATCACTGACAATATTGTTTTTACAAGCTTGTTCATAACGTATCTCCCATCTTTTATTATTAAGATGCTGTTTGTTATTTATAAATTTACAATTATGAGATCTGGATTTTGAAAAAATCTTCTATTCATAACCGCTCTTTAAGCATAGTTTAATCACACTAATAAACAATAATGTGATTTATTTCACATAAAATAAAATACTTTGATTTTTTATTTGGTTTAAATTGTTGTTATTTATTGTTTTTTAATTTTTATTCAAGCCAATCAGCATCTGAAATAAATTTGATTAATTTATTCATAAAAAATAGTTGATTTTTCATTTAAATAAAAATTATTTGAAATGAATAACTTAATAAAACTAAAAAATCAAAAAATTTTATATTTTGATATAAATTGTTACGTGTTATGAATTTTATTTGTGAATTTGTATTTATTATTGTTATTTATACTCAAAAAATATTTTTTTTAATCTCTATATCTATAAAAGAATGGATATTTCCATTATATTGTGTTTTTTACATTTACAATTGAATTTATACTTGGTTTTTAATTGATAAATGTTATATGAACAATCACATTTAAAAGAATGTTTTTATAGCCTCTTAATTTCTAAATTATTGGGATTCAGACTAATATTTAATAGAATATGAATTAAAAAATATTGATTTAGCTTATCAAATTTAATCTATTTATACCTCAATAGCATGGATAAAATTAAGGCATTAAGGACGAAAAAAAAGTAAAAAGAGTCCAAAAAGGACTCTTTATAACGCTACGATTTGAGAAAAATTTATTTTAAGGCATTTAAAAGCTTTTGATGTAATCCGCCAAAACCGCCATTTGACATAATCACTACAGCATCACCCTCACCTGCTTCATTCACAATACGATTAATAATTTCGTCCAATGAACGGCTGACTTGAGCATGATTGGTTGCAGCGTCGACCACAGGTTGTAAATCCCAGTCCAGACCTTCGGGTTGATACCAGATCACTTCATCGGCCAAACGTGCTGATTGTGCCAGTCCCTCTTTATGGCTGCCCATACGCATGGTGTTGGAACGTGGCTCAATAATGGCCCAAAGTTTACGTTCGCCCAAGCGTTTACGTGCGCCGTCTAGCGTGGTTTCAATTGCGGTTGGATGATGGGCAAAGTCATCATAAACTTCAATGCCGCGAACGGTTCCAAGCAGTTCCATACGGCGTTTGACTCCGCCAAAATTGGATAAAGCCTGACAAGCCTGTTCAATACTCACACCGACATGTTGTGCTGCTGCAATGGTTGCTAAGGCATTGGCGACGCTATGTTGCCCCGTCATACTCCATTGTACTTCACCTTTGACCACACCGTGTTCTAGTACTTCAAAATGACTGCCATCCGCGCTAAGTTGTTCTGCACTGAGTGCAACATCAGGATTTGGATTTAAACTGGTACGCACCACTGGCGTCCAGCAACCCATATCCAACACTTCATCAATATGAGTTTCAGTGATTGGCGCAATAATGCACCCCTCACTGGGAATGGTGCGCACCAAATGATGGAATTGTTTTTGAATCGCTGCCAAATCATCAAAGATATCGGCATGATCAAATTCAAGATTATTTAAAATCGCGGTTTTAGGATGATAGTGAACGAATTTTGAACGCTTATCAAAGAAAGCCGAGTCATATTCATCCGCTTCAACACAGAAATACTGACCGCCTCCCAAACGCGCACTTTCACTAAAACCAAGCGGGCCCCCGCCGATCAAAAAGCCTGGATTTAAACCTGCCTGATCGAGTACCCAAGCCAGCATGGTGGTGGTGGTAGTTTTACCATGTGTGCCTGCAACGCCCAATACATGTTTCCCTTGCAAAACATGATCAGCCAAAAATTGTGGGCCAGAGATGTAAGGTAAACCTGCATTGAGCATATATTCAACCGCATCAATACCACGTTTCATTGCATTGCCTACAATCACCAGATCGGGATGCGGCTGTAAATGGCTGCGATCATAGCCTTGCATGAGTTCAATGCCAGCATTTTCTAATTGGGTCGACATGGGTGGATAGACATTGGCATCGGAACCTGTGACTTTATGTCCTAAATCTCTTGCCAGAAGTGCCAAAGAACCCATAAAAGTGCCACAAATACCCAAAATATGCAGATGCATAACTCGCCTACTCCACTGCCCTGAGTTGGCCTTTTATTTCTATACGCCAACGTCAAAATATCAATTTAAATTGACAGCAACGATAACAAGGCTGCTTGGGAAAAGATAGTCATAAATCATGTGATTCGGGTGTTTTGCTGTTGCTTTTAGGTGAAATGACAGGGATTAAATTTTGATAAAAGAATTATTTTTTGAAATTTCGCTTTTATAATAAATTTGACTGTTCACAGACCGTTTGTGGTCTATTCTGATCAAGGATATTCATTTGAATCCAACATTGATTGCACTTGGCTGTTTAATTATCTCAAATTGCTTTATGACGATGGCGTGGTATGGTCATTTGAAGTTTTTACATCATGCGCCTTTATGGCAAGCCATCTTGTTTGGTTGGCTGATCGCGCTGATGGAATATAGCTTTATGATTCCTGCCACACGCTATCTGGATCAACAAGGTTGGACGCTAGGTGAAATGAAAATTACGCAGGAAGTGGTAACGCTGATCGTATTTGTCCCTTTCATGCTGTTTTTATTCAAGCAACCGTTCAAACTGGACTATTTATGGGCCATGTTATGTTTGATGGGGTGCGTCTATTTTGTGTTTCGTGGACAGTAAACTGATCTAGATCAAATGAAAAAAGCCCGACATCCTGTCGAGCTTTCTCATATTTTGCGCCTAGGTATAACTCCTGTCATCCCTCACGATCCTGATGCAAGAACTTATCATTTTTGTTTTCTGTTCTGGAACTTCCTGTTCCTGATGAATTCATCATAGGACAAAATAAAAAATAGACCTAGACGCTATTTTCTGAGAATTTTGTCAGTAAATGCTTACAGCAGTTTCTCGCTCAGCTTTAAATCATATTTCCTGTGATTTAATTTGGCTCAAAAACTGGGTAAAAGCATCAAACTTGATCAATTCAGATCAAATTGTCTCAGAGTTTTGGAGCTGTTGAAAAAAACCGCTATAATGCCGCGCATTCTCTTATCTTTCTTGGTGCAAACCGAGATCTCTATTTTTATCTTTGATACTTTGGAAATGCCAATGAACGCGGTCGCAGCGAAAGATGCTCAACCCTTAGTCGGAATTATTATGGGTTCTCAATCGGATTGGGCAACGCTAGAACATACTGCCAATATGCTCAAACAACTCGGTGTGCCTTTCGAAGCTGAAGTGGTTTCGGCACATCGTACCCCCGATCGTTTATTTGAATATGCAGAAACGGCGCGTGAACGCGGCATTCAGGTGATTATTGCAGGTGCTGGCGGCGCGGCGCATTTACCAGGTATGTGTGCAGCTAAAACTGATCTGCCTGTACTTGGAGTTCCTGTAAAATCTTCGATTTTAAATGGTGTTGATTCTTTACTTTCAATTGTACAAATGCCAGCGGGTATTGCTGTGGGAACTTTGGCGATTGGCCCTGCGGGTGCAACCAATGCTGCGATTATGGCAGCACAGATTTTAGGTCTACATGATCCTGAAATTGCTAAAAATGTGGCTGATTTCCGTACTGCGCAGACCGATAAAGTCGCAAGCAACAATATTCCTGGTCAAGTATAACGAGGCAATCATGGATAAAACCATCGGGATATTTGGTGGTGGTCAATTGGGTCGCATGATGGCTCAAGCTGCATTACCATTAAATATTCAATGTACTTTTTTTGAAGCCCAGCAAGATTGTCCAGCAGCGGCGCTTGGACAGGTTTTTTCAAGTCAGGCAGAACATGGTTTAAGTGCTTTTATTCAAAGTGCCGATGTATTTAGTCTTGAGTTTGAAAATACGCCGCTTGAAGATGTGGATGCTCTAAGTCAAACCAAATCAATTTATCCGCCACGTCAGGCACTCGCAATTGCGCAAAATCGTCTTTTAGAAAAGACCTTATTTAATCAGCTTGATATTCCAGTTGCACCGTTTAAAGCGGTCGATAGTCTAGACTCACTGAAACAAGCTGTGTCCGAGTTAGGTTTGCCGATTGTATTAAAAACCGCGACAGGTGGTTATGATGGCAAAGGACAATTTGTCTTGCGTCAAGCCGATCAGATCGAGCAAGCTTGGGCTGAACTAGGGCCTGCACAATCATTGATTGCGGAAAGTTTTGTGACTTTCTTGCGTGAAGTTTCTATTATTGCCGTGCGTGGCCAAAATGGTGAAGTGAAAACTTGGCCTTTGGCGGAAAATCATCATCATCACGGGATTTTATCGCATTCGATTGTGCCTGCACCGAACAGCACTGATTTGCAACCTGTTGCACAGGATTACATCACACGGTTGCTCAATCATCTAAACTATGTTGGTGTACTCACTCTTGAATTGTTTGTGACAGATCAGGGTTTATTTGCCAATGAAATGGCACCACGTGTACATAATTCAGGACATTGGTCGATTGAAGGTGCGGTGTGTTCACAGTTCGAAAATCATATTCGTGCGGTGGCGGGTTTGCCATTGGGTTCAACAGATGTGATACGTCCAACCGTGATGGTCAATATCATTGGGCAACATCCAAAATCTGAAGATGTTTTAGCTTTAAATGGCGCGCATTTACATCTGTACAATAAAACAGAGCGTGAAGGCCGTAAACTCGGTCATATCACCTTAATGCCTGTGAATAGCGAGGATTTGGTCGGTTTATGCCGCCAATTAGCGCAGATTTTACCTGAGCCATTGGCCTTAAAAGCCGATATGACGCTGTAATTTTTAAATTTTAGCTCCCAAAAAACGATCAAAATACTGGTCGTTTTTTTGTGATTTATTTTGCTAGACCGCCTTTCAATCTGATCTTTTATCTTATTCATCTCGTCAAGTCGCATAAATTTGGTTATTTTTTAACAAGCTTTGATCAGATAAAACCTATCTTTACTTCAACAATAAATGGCTAAAAATTTGAATTCAAATGGTAATAAAATCTAAGCTTTTTATTTTGAATTTAAATTATCTTTGATGACTATTTAAGGTCTCTTTATTTTTATCCATAAGGAAGAAATACAAAGGACTAATAAAATACGTCGATGATGAAGAATATTTTTGAATTCAAAAGTAGGCTTTTTATATTCTGTATTTTAAACTCAAAAACCAAGCGTAAGGTTATCCACAGATACTGTGGTGAGTGGTGTTTGAATTTAAAGTGGCGATCGGTGCGTATCCTAAAGTTTGAATTCAAAACAAGTGATCGTTATAAACTGTATAGGATGCTGTCTAAGTCATTATAAATACTAAAAAATCACGAATTCTTGGTTTTAATTCAATATTTTGACATAGCATCATGCTGAACATGTTTTGAATTTAAATGGAAAAACGATTTTTGAATTTAAAAATAATGTGATGGAAAAGTTTGAATTTAAAAGCATCGCTCGATGATGAATTTAAAATGATAAAAATGAATTCAAAGTTACCAAACTTATCTGTCATCGTGCCATCTAAATGCTAAGGTAAAATCAAACTTTGAATTCAAAAATGGTGCTGATAACAATGCGACGTTTGCCTTTCTTTCTTTCTTCCTGTTTTTTTCTAGCGACTCAAGCCCAAGCTGAACTCATTATGAATGGTGCAAGCATTTCTACAACTACAACAACACCCGCAGCGAGCAGTTTTTCACCCCAAAATGATTTTCAGGGTTGTATTGCCAATTTGCGTTCACAAGCGGTTGCTTCAGGTGTCAGTGCAGCCACTTATGATCGTTATACGCAAAATTTAAGTCCTGATTATTCGGTAATTGATAAATTAAATTATCAGCCTGAGTTCTCAACACCAATTTGGGACTATCTTTCGGGCTTAGTAGATGATGAACGGGTACAGGCAGGTCAACAAAAAATGGCGCAATATCGCGATGTGCTGAATCGTGCTTCGCAGGCCTATGGTGTACCACCAGAAACCATCGTCGCGGTTTGGGGTGTGGAAAGTAATTTTGGTGATATTTCTGGAAAATATCCGTTATTACAGGCTTTGGGAACATTAAGCTGTGAAGGACGCCGTCAAAGCTATTTTCGCAGTGAGTTTTTTGCCACGCTACGCATTTTACAGCGCGGTGACTTAAGGGAAGATCAGTTGAAAGGCTCATGGGCAGGAGCATTTGGTCATACTCAATTTATGCCGTCCACCTATGAGCGCATAGCGGTTGATTTTGATGGTGATGGTCGCCGTGATTTGGTTTCAAGTGTGCCAGATGCATTGGCATCGACCGCGAATTTCTTGAAACAAGCAGGTTGGCAAACGGGCATGCCGTGGGGATTTGAGGTCAAAATTCCAGAAAATATCTCTATAAGTGGAGAAGGGCGACGTAATAAAAAACCATTGAGTAGTTGGGAACAGCGAGGTCTGACTCGAATGGATGGATCACCTCTAATACAGGGAAATCTCACCTCATCCACACCAGCAGGTCTCATGACACCCGCAGGTGCAAATGGCCCCGCATTTTTAGTGTTTAAAAACTTTGATGCCATTTATAGTTACAATGCGGCCGAAAGCTATGGCTTGGCGATTGCCCATTTATCTGATCGTCTAAAAGGAACAGGGCCATTTGTCAGCTCATGGCCGACGGATGATCCTGGTACATCGCGCGCTGAACGCCGTGAAATTCAGCGTTATTTAGTCAGCCGTGGTTATGATATTGGTGAAGTTGATGGTTTGATTGGAGATAAATCTCGTCAGGCGATTCGTCAGGAACAAACTCGTTTGGGTCTAAATCCAACAGGTCGGGCAGGGCAGCAGATTTTAAAAGCGATTCGCACCCAGCAAGCGGTAAAAATGATGCAGTAGTTTTTAAATGTTGGTTGATAAAAACATAAAAGGTCTACATGTGTAGACCTTTTACTGTATGTAATGGTTTTACTCGATCGGGGATTGATCCAGTTTGACCGCTTCAAGAATGTCCATAATCACAGTAGTGACATCCTGACTCAGTTCACGATCATTAAAAATTTCATAGGCGGTGATGGTGACATCGGTATCACTGGGTAAGAGTTTTTGTTCTTCTTCGATCAGATGTTCAATTGGTAAGAGAGTTTGTTTCACTTCCAGATGTAAAATATCCTTAAATTCGATATTTTCATCTTCGAGTTCAATTTCCTGCTCATTGAAATAGGGCAATAAAATTGAATGGAGATAAGGCTGAATTTCAATGATATCAAGAATTTCAATATCACGTGTTTGCTCAATCGTACTGATTAGATCATTCACTTCAATCAAGATATGATAGTAACTCACGTCGATCTCCATTGCCTGTTCATTAGATTCATCTAGCACCATAACATGAATCTGAATACGATTTCGACTCTAGGTACTCTCAGGTTTTAACAAATTACAAAAATTATTGTCGGATTATTTTTATATTATAAATTATTTGTACATCCATCTACGCACAACAATATCAACGAGATAGGCGATGAAGCAGCCTGCCGCACAGAATACAATTCGAAATAATGCACCTTCAATGGTTTGATGAGCGACATCATAAATCGTCACGATCAAAAAGCTGGCTAAAGCAATTCCACAATATTCAGTATGTCTGACAATAATACAAATCAGAGTCGTAAGAAAAATTCCAAGAATTAAAAACCAATATTCCAAATTAATATACGCGACATAATGTGAGGCAGAAAAAATTAAAAACCAAATTAAAATTCCAACTATTGAGCCAATAATATTGCCCGTAATTTGATTAAAATTAACTTTAATATTTTGATCTGCTTGGAGGGTAAAGAAGCTCGTTAACGTTGCCCATAAGAAGAAATTTGAAGTTTTGTCTTTATCAAAAATGATTGAAATTATGCTGATAATAATGGTGCAGGTCAGAATTTTAATAATGTATTGAATTTGAGCTGAACTACTTTTATTCATTTGAGAATTTAAAATGGTCTATTCTTTTTAAAATAATACATCACTTTATTTAAAATGAATAAAAAACCGCGCTTTCGCGCGGTCTTCTTAAAGAGACAAATTATTTTTTGTCGTCTTTTACTTCTGTGAACTCAGCATCTACCACGCCATCGTCCGCTTTTTGTTGTTGACCAGCATCACCACCTTGGAAGGCATTTGGATCAAAACCTTCTGCGCCGCCAGCACCTTGTGCTTGCTCATAAGCACGTTGCGTGATTGGCATCAAGATGTTTTGTAATGCTTCGGTTTTTGCTTTGATATCATCCACATCGTTTTCTTTAGTGGCTGCTTCAAGCTCAGAAACCGCAGTAGCGATTGCAGTTTTTTCATCTTCAGTGACTTTATCACCCAGATCTTTGACTGCTTTGTTTGAGCTAGACACTAAAGCATCCGCTTCATTACGTGCTTTTGCTAACTCTTCAAACTTACGGTCTTCTTCAGCATTCGCCTCAGCATCTTTGATCATGGCATCGATTTCAGCATCAGACAAACCTGAGTTTGCTTTGATCTGGATCGATTGCTCTTTACCCGTGCTCTTATCTTTCGCAGATACTTTCAAGATACCATCCGCGTTGATGTCGAACGATACTTCAATTTGCGGTACACCACGTGGAGCAGGTGGGATATCGCCTAACTGGAAATTACCCAACAATTTGTTTTGTTGAGCCATTTTACGTTCACCTTGGTAAACCGAAATGTCTACAGCAGGCTGGTTGTCAGCAGCAGTAGAGAACACTTGTGATTTCTTCGCAGGAATCGTGGTGTTTTTCTCAATGATTGGTGTTAATACACCGCCCATTGTTTCGATACCTAAAGTTAATGGTGTTACGTCTAATAAAAGTACGTCAGTTTTGTCACCAGACAACACTGCACCTTGAATTGCCGCACCAATCGCAACTGCTTCATCAGGGTTCACGTCTTTACGTGGCTCTTTACCGAAGAATTCTTGTACTTTTTGTTGTACAAGTGGCATACGAGACTGACCACCGACCAAGATTACGTCAGAAATTTCAGAAGTTGATAAACCTGCATCTTTCAATGCAATTTTACAAGGTTCAATGGTACGGGCAACCAAATCTGCAACCAAACCTTCAAGTTTTGCACGTGTTACGTTGATCACTAAGTGTTTAGGACCAGTCGCATCAGCCGTGATATATGGCAGATTGATTTCAGTGGCATTTGATGAAGAAAGCTCGATTTTTGCTTTTTCAGCCGCTTCTTTCAAACGTTGTAATGCAAGTGGATCATTTTTCAGATTAACACTTTGTTCTTTCTTGAATTCTTCAACCAAGTATTCAATCAAGGCATTATCAAAGTCTTCACCACCCAAGAATGTATCACCATTGGTTGATAACACTTCAATTTGCTGATCGCCATCAAGGTCTGCGATTTCAATGATTGATACGTCGAATGTACCACCACCCAAGTCATAAACTGCAACTTTACGGTCGCCTTCTTTTTTGTCCATACCGAACGCAAGTGCCGCAGCCGTTGGTTCGTTGATGATACGTTTAACATCAAGACCTGCAATTTTACCAGCATCTTTAGTCGCTTGACGTTGCGCATCGTTAAAGTATGCAGGAACAGTAATCACGGCTTCAGTAACCGTTTCGCCCAAGTAGTCTTCGGCTGTTTTTTTCATCTTTTTCAAGATTTCAGCAGATACTTGTTGTGGAGCAAGTTTCTTGTCGTTGACTTCAACCCAAGCATCACCATTGTCTGCTTTGATGATTTTGTAAGGGACAAGACCGATGTCTTTTTGTACCGCAGCATCATCATAACGACGACCAATCAAACGTTTGATCGCGAATAATGTATTTTTTGGGTTAGTCACAGCTTGACGTTTTGCAGACTGACCCACCAAGATTTCACCATCTTTATACGCGATAATCGATGGAGTGGTACGTGCACCTTCTGCATTTTCGATGACTTTAACTTTATCGCCTTCAAGTACCGCAACACATGAGTTGGTTGTACCTAAGTCAATACCAATAATCTTTGCCATTTGGTGTATTCCTCAAATTTTTTTGCAATGTTTTTGCTTGTTATTCGATATGAGAGTTAATTGTTTTTTTTCAAGGATTTTTATGAAAAAAAATCAAAAAACGCTCAACTTTTATTCATTATTGACCAACCATGACCATTGCTGGGCGTAATAAACGACCAGAAAGGGTATAGCCTTTTTGTAAAACAGTACCGATCTCACCTGACTTGGCATTTGGATCAATACCCACAGCCTGATGAAGATCTGCATTAAAACCATGCTCAGTATCTACAGCGACAATATCGAACTTCTCTAAAGTGTTTAATAATGATTTTAAAGTGAGCTGCACACCTTCTAATAAAGGTGATGGCTCATTGCCTGCTGCCTGAATCGCGCGTTCCAGATTGTCCACTGAATCAAGCAAGCTTTTAGCAAATTTTTCCAGCGCAAATTTTTTGGCTGTATCTGCTTCGCGCTCAGCACGCTCCTTGACTTTTTCAGCTTCATACATCGCATTGGCTGCACGTGCTTTTTCAAGTTTTAGGCTTTCTTCGAGTTTAGTGATTTGAGCTTGTAAATCTTCAACGCTAAGTTCGTTTGCTTGCTCTACACCTTCAGCTTGAGTTTGTTCAGTTTGTTGCTCATTTTGAATGTCTTGAGCTTGCTCGTTTTGCTCATTAGCCATTGATGATCTCCGTTTAAATGGGTTTTTAAACATGTACAGTCCTTTTGGCATCGGTGTTTAAAACAGCATTATGCTGAACTGCCATGAGTTTTGATTCTTGATGAATGAAGTAAGGTCATCCTTTATAAATTCAAGCATGCTGTTATATTTAAATCTCTTTAATTTTCTTTATTTAAGTAAAAATCGAGGTGTTCGATTAAAAAAGCAATAAATTGCTGAATGATTCTGGGTAAATGTTGACGAGACACATACACCAACGAGAGCGTCAAATCTGGTGCAGAAAAATCAGCCAACACCTGAATTAATCGCCCGCGAATCAAATCATTTTGCACCAATCGTGCAGGTAACATCGCAATTCCTTGCGCATTGATACACATATCATACAAAGCATTTACGTCATTGCTTTTAAAGGTGCTATTTAAAGGGTAATTCTGGGGCTGCTGTTCGACATTAAACAACGTCCAGTACTGACTGGCATGTTGATGGGTAATACAGTCATACTGTAAAAGTTGGCTGGGATGTAATAGAGGAGGGTGTTGAGCCAAATAATCGGGATGTGCGCAAAAAATTGATTTGATCTCGTGTACGGGGCGCGCAATTAAACCATCAGCCACCTTTTGAGTGATGCGAAGCGCCAAATCCATCTGATGATCAATTAAATCAACAGTATTTTCAGTGAGAATTACTTCAAATTGAATATGCGGGTGTTGTCGTTTAAACGCTCGTAGACACTCATTCAACCCCATTTGATATAAAAATAAACCGCAGGTGAGACGGATTGTACCTGTTTGTTGTTCATGCGCAGCCAATTCAAACAGTAACGCCTGCTGCTGTAAAATATTTTCACAATACAGTAAAGCTTTTTCACCCGCAGGGGTCAGCGAGATTTTACGGGTGTTCCGCTGAAATAGGCGTACGGAAAATGTTTGTTCCAAATGATCCAGATAACGTGACACCATGGCTCGAGAATAATTAAGTTGCTCGGCGGCACGGCTCAGGCTGCCTTGTTCTGCAATACGAACAAAGACTTGCATGGCTTTTATAGTATCCATCATGACATCTGATTGTTGCATTATTTGTAATAGCTTATCTTGAATTAGCGGCTTTATCTGATACAAATTGCAATTTAAAGTGCTATTTATTTATCTGGATTTAGTCATGCGCAGTTTAAAAGCACCTATTTTAGCCGCAGTCACCTCAGCTTTATTTTCTCAAATGGTACTGGCTAAACCGCTCATCCTCAAAAACTTTTTAGCTCAACCACAACATTTTGGTGTGACTTCGACTTTGATTGAAGGGGAGAAAGAAGTGATCTTGGTGAATGCACAATTTTCCAAATCAGAAGCACTGCGAGTGGCTGCTGATATTCTGGATAGTGGTAAAACTCTAAAAACCATTTTTGTTAGTTATGGTGATCCAGACTTTTATTTCGGTCTGGATGTATTTAAGCAGTATTTTCCAAATGCCAAAATCATCGCAACGCCAGAAACAGTAAAGCACATTCAAGATACTCAGGTCTTAAAAGTGCAGTATTGGTCTCCTAAAATGGGCGTCAATGCACCTGAGAGCATCATCATTCCACAAGCATTCACTGGCAAAACACTCCAACTGGAAAATGAACAGATCGAGATAAAGGGAAATCATGAATTGACTTATTTATGGATTCCGTCAATCAAAGCCGTGGTAGGGGGGATTCCCGTATCTTCTGGCATTCATTTATGGATGGCAGATACGCCTAGAACCAAAGATCGTGCTGAAGTCATTGGTACACTGCAAGCGATCAAGGCTCTTCAGCCGCAAATAGTCGTACCTGCACATATGCTCGAAAATGCGCCAGAAAATTTAGCTGCCGTGAATTTTTCATTGGACTATTTAAACAATTATGAGAAAGCAGCAAAAACCACAAAAACTGCACAACAACTTTCTCAAACAATGCAACAACAATATCCTGATCTCAAGGAAACAGATACTTTGGATTTGGGTGCAAAGGTAGTTAAAGGTGAAATGAAATGGCCTTAATTTGAGGCATAATTTCAAAACTCTGTGAAATTTCATCTTTGCAAAATGGGCTCATTCAAAAAGAATGGGCCTGTATGCACGATAAGTACTGCAAAAAGCCCTCAATTACGATGTAACAATTTATTATGGTTTTAGGTGATTTATATAACGTTAACATCCAGATTTATGATCATTCTCCTGCAATTTAAAATTAAAAAATAAAAGTTGAATAATAAGTTAGCACAGCTTTTGTAATTTAAAGCTCTGTTTTTAGCAAAATGGCGTTTAGTTAAAAAAAATTGCAGAACATGTACGTCTAACTCTATAAACACCAACCAATGATGTGAGTTTGACCAGAAGAAATTGTGAATCATAGGCAGCGCAAAGTTGGACTTTGCAAATTTTCGTCATAATGAAAGGAAAGAAACATGAAGAAACTTGGTCTATTATCATTGGTATTTGCAGGTGTAGCATTCACAGCAGTAGGCTGTGCTTCGGAAGCTGGCTTAAATGCTTCAGGTTCTACACAAGCGTCTGCAAGCCCAGAAGCAACGGGTGTGCAGGGTGGTGTAGCAGTACAAGCGGATACTTCAACACAGGCTCAACCTGTACAGGCATCTCCTGAACAACCACAAGTTGCCCCTGAGTCTGCACCCGTTCAATAATATTTTTTGTCTGCGATGCGGTGAATGAAAGTGATCATTGGATGCCACCATAACACTCAGTTTTAGATGAGCTGCTACTCATTTGAAACGTTCAAAGCCGACATTCAGCGAAGATATGACGTACAGATACTTCGGTCGATTGCCCTCAGGCAAGGCTTTAGTCATCAATTATAGTAGCTCCATAGCAAACAGGATGTTTGTTGCAAATGGTCGTACAGTAAATAAGGCAGGATGCTTGAGTACGAACCAAATCAAAGCCTAAATCTCCGTAGATTTAGGCTTTGATTTATTTGAACGACGTTATTTAACGAGTATAGATATTAGGGACGATCCGCATATCTCCAACCCCCATTAGCATGATCCCAGCGACCATGATCTCTGTCCCAGTGACCTTTTCTGTTATATCCATCATCATTTCGATCATGGTCATATCGATCACCATGCCGATGATTGTGATCTTCAGGTAAAACTACACATCCAACTGCAAGCAATGCAGTGACAAGTGAGATCAAAATTACTTTCATTTTACTGCTCCTTATTTTTGATCTAACCAATGACAAAACTATCCAATGCCATTTCAGGTTTGAGTCAATGACTTTTATTGTGGTTGCGATTAGCGTAGGAAAAATTAAGGAAATGTAACTTGATTAGGTGTCTTGTATGCGCATATAGTCAAGACACGATTGAATATGTAGAAAAAATGAATAACAGCAATTTGAAGGGAGAAATCAGTGAATCTATCGCAGCAAAAGCTTCAGGCATTATTAGAAAAAGGGCAGGGACCAGCAGCGCGCGCATTAGACAAACTCCCTGCTTTTATTCAGGAGTCCATTGTTAAATTACTGGGCTATCCCTATCAGTATCCCCAACTTGATAGTTTCACAAAATGCTTGATGGCGGTGCAGTACAAACAGGGGTATTCGGGTTTTATCGATGAAAATGTTGACCGTTCCCGCCAAATGTTTGAACTACAAATGCAGGCGATTCGACGCAAACCAACACCATTAGAGTTTGTAGAAGATATTCGTTTACCTTTACAAAGTGGTACCATCTTTGCCAGACATTATCATCCGCATCCAAATAAAAAGCTGCCTATGGTGGTGTTTTATCATGGTGGTGGTTTTGTGGTTGGTAATGTCGATACGCATGATGAAGCTTGTCGCCTGATTGCTAAATCAGCCAATGTGCAAATATTAAGTATTGAATATCCGCTCGCTCCAGAATTTTCTCCTAAGCATTTAATTCAGTCCTGTGAAGATGCGTTGGCTTGGGTTTATCAAAACCGCCGCTATTTTAAAATTCTAAAAAATCGTATTGCAGTGGCAGGCGATAGCGCAGGCGGCAATATCAGCACCGTGGTGGCTCAACGAACCATTGGTAAGTCTTATGCACCACAAGCTCAATTCTTGATTTATCCAGCGGTAGACTTTAAAAGCCGTCATCCCTCTTTTTATGCCTATAAAGATGGTTTGGTATTGACAGGTCGTGATATCGATTACGTCACAGATTACTACGCAACCCAACATCATATTGAATTAACAGATCCAGTGATTTCACCTACTTATGGAAATTTGAAAAAAATAGCACCCGCATATGTAGTGACGGCTGGTCATGATGTGCTACACGATGAGGGTGAGATTTATAGTCATAAATTGCGTCAGAATGGGGTTAAGGTTCAATATGATGAATATTTGGATCAAACCCACGGTTTTATTAATCTGACACCTGTTTCGCGTAAAGCCAAAGCCAATTTGATACAAATGAGTAAATCATTTAGAAAGTTTTGGGATAAACACACCTAATCGAAATCAAGACGATAAATCAAAGATACAAAGGTGTTTCACGTGGAACACCTTTTGATAATCCAAATAACAATATTATAAAAATAGACCATGAACATACTATGCTAGTCTGGCTAGCAATTTGGTCGCTATAGAGATAGAAAAGGAAAAACCATGTTAAAGAAAGTCGCTTTAATGGCAACGGGGTGTTTAATGAGTATTAGTGTATTTGCAAATACACTCGTTGAAATGAAAACCTCTATGGGCAATATTGAGATTGAGCTTTTTAATGATCAAGCTCCAATTTCTAGCAAAAATTTTGAAACTTATGTAAAAAGCAACTTTTATACAGGGACGATTTTTCATCGCGTTATTCCTGGCTTCATGGTTCAAGGTGGTGGCATGGATGTCAACCTCAAAGAAAAAGCGACTCGACCAGCAATCAAAAATGAAGCAAGTAACGGACTTAAAAATACACGTGGTACTTTAGCAATGGCGCGTACCAGTAACCCAAATTCTGCAACTAGCCAATTCTTCATTAATGTTGCAGATAATAACTTCCTGAATGCTTCTCCAGTAGATGCAGGGTATGCAGTGTTTGGTAAAGTCACAAAGGGCATGGATGTGGTCGATAAAATTGTTAAAGTTCCAACAACGACTATAGGTTCTTATCAAAATGTGCCTAAACAACCGATTAAAATCCTGAGTGTGCAAATCAAGCCACAAAAAAGTGCTAAATAACAAACAATAAAGCAGAAATGTGAAATTAATATTTCTGCTTTATAAATAAATAGTTACATTGGTTTTGATTATAAAATAAACTAGATCGATGCACAAAAATAGAACACTCAATAAAACAATGAGTTAAAGGGGCTTGCTTGTGTAGGGAATTGCCCTATAATGCACTCATCCCGACGCGATACACGATGAAGATCTTGGCTTTTAGGGTTAAGGTTGAGTGGTTTGTATTGAGTTGAATTTCTTACTGACGAGGTAAGGAATAGATCATTAAGAGAATAGAAGAACAACTTGTGTGGATTTTTACTGATTGATTGATCGAAAAATTATCATTGATTGATTGGTTTAAATTACTCGAAGTTTATTTGAGAGAATTTGTCAGTAATTGATGAGCCAGAATTGGCACCTTGTCTTTAATAAGGTGCGAAATGATTTTAACTGAAGAGTTTGATCATGGCTCAGATTGAACGCTGGCGGCAGGCTTAACACATGCAA